>JASBUL010000036.1 GCA_030147945.1 Oceanococcus sp.
GCATCACGTGGGGTCCTGTGCTCACGATCGAGCACCACCCGCAAACGTTGCTGCACGCTGTCGTGAGGCAGGCGCGCGGTCATTTGCGGGTCATACGCCAGCACCGTGCCCACGCCGGTGATCATGGCGCAGGAACGCGCCCGCCAGCGGTGTCCGTCGAGCCGTGCCTGCGCACCGGTAATCCACTGACTGCGCCCGTCTGGCAGCGCGCTGCGCCCATCCAGACTCATCGCCAACTTCATGCGCAGCCACGGTCGGCCACCACTCATGCGCCGGTGAAAACCGGGGTTGAGCGCTGCGGCTTCGGCCTGCAGCAGACCACTGCTGACCTCGACCCCGGCCTCGCGCAGTGCTTGCGCACCGCCGCTTGCGCCGCTGGCATCCGGCGCGGCAAACACCACCCGCTTGATGCCCGCCTTGATCAAGGCCTGGCTACAGGGACCGGTGCGCCCCTGATGGTTGCACGGTTCAAGGCTGACATAGGCGGTGGCGCCGCGCGCGCGATCGCCCGCCATGGCCAGAGCGTTGACCTCGGCGTGCGCCTGCCCGGCGCGCTGGTGCCAACCCTCACCCACGATGACATCGCCGCGCACGATGACGCAGCCGACCTGTGGATTGGGGGCACAGCTCAGACGCCCACGCGCAGCCAGACGGATCGCCCGGGCCAGAAACTGGCCATCACGCAGGCTCATGACTTGCTCGATTCGAGATCGATCAGGCTGAGCTGGCGGCGTCGCAGTTCCGGGCCGGGTTCGCCCTCCAGGGTTTCGATCTCGCGCCGGAACTCCTCGACATCCTTGAAGTTCTTGTACACCGCGGCGAAACGTACGTAGGCCACGTGATCCAGATCCTGCAATTCCTGCATGACCCAGTCGCCGACCTGACTGGCTTCGACTTCGCGCTCGCCGGTGGTGCGCAACTTGTGCATCACGTGGGTCACCGCCGCTTCCACCTGATCGGCGGAAATCCGCGTTTTGGCCACCGCATGATTGATGCCCCGGCGCAACTTCTGCTCATCAAACGGCTGCACCACACCACCGCGCTTGCGGATCAGTGGCATGACCAGTTCAGCACTTTCGAAGGTGGTGAAGCGCTCGCCACATTGCCCACACTCGCGGCGACGGCGGACCTGATAGCCCTCCGCCGCCAGCCGTGAATCAACGACGCGGGTATCCGGTTCGTTGCAAAAAGGACACTGCAAGACGCATCAACCCCGAGCGACGACGAACGGCCTTAGCCGTAGACCGGGAAACGCGCGCACAACTCCGCCACCTGGCCGCGCACCTGATCAACCGTCGCCTGGGCATCGCCAGCCTGCAACGCATCGAGGATGTCGCAGATCCAGCCGGCGATCTGGGCCATTTCGGCTTCTTTGAAACCGCGCGTGGTGCCGGCCGGCGAGCCGATACGCAGCCCGCTGGTCACAAACGGCGAGCGCGGATCATTCGGCACCGCGTTCTTGTTCAGCGTGATATGAGCCTGCCCGAGGGTCTCTTCGGCATCTTTGCCCGTGACCTCACGACCGATCAGATCAACCAGGAACAGATGATCATCGGTACCACCGGACACCACCTTGTAGCCGCGTTCAATCATGACCTCGGCCATGGCCTTGGCGTTCTTCAGGACCTGCTGCTGGTACTCGGCAAACTCCGGCTTCAGCGCCTCGCCAAAGGCCACGGCCTTGGCTGCGATGACATGCATCAGCGGACCGCCCTGCTGGCCTGGGAACACCGCCGAGTTCAGCTTCTTGTGCAGATCTTCGTTGTCTTCGGCGGACAGAATCAGGCCACCGCGTGGGCCGCGCAAAGTCTTGTGCGTGGTTGTGGTCACCACATGCGCGTGCGGCAGCGGGCTGGGATAGGCACCGGTGGCGACCAGGCCGGCCACGTGAGCCATGTCAACCATGAACCAGGCGCCGATTTCGTCGGCCAGACGCCGCATGCGCGCCCAGTCGACATGCCGTGAGTAGGCGGAGAAACCGCCCAGAATCATCTTCGGCTTCTCACGCCGTGCAGCCTCTTCCAGCGCGTCGTAATCAATCTCGCCGGTTTCGGCATTCAGCTCATAGGCAATCGGCTGATACAGCTTGCCGGAGAAGTTGACCGGTGAGCCGTGGGTGAGGTGACCGCCATGGGCCAGCGAGAAACCAAGAAACTTGTCGCCCGGCTGCAGCAGGGCAAGAAACACAGCGGCATTGGCCTGGGCGCCGGAGTGCGGCTGCACATTGGCGAACTTGGCGCCAAACAGCTGCTTGGCCCGCTCGCGCGCCAGATTTTCACTCTGGTCAACAAACTCGCAACCGCCGTAATAGCGACGGCCCGGCAGCCCTTCCGCGTACTTGTTGGTCAGCACCGTGCCCTGAGCCTGCATCACGGCCGGCGAGGCATAGTTTTCTGACGCGATCAGCTCAATATGCTGTTCCTGGCGCTTGGCCTCGGCATCGATGGTGGCAAACAGTTCCGGATCGGCTTCGGACAGCGTCGGGAAATTCACGTACACGGGCGGTCAATCTCTCTATCAGGTGATTTGCAGCATGCGTTCCAGCGCCAGGCGCGCCGGTTCGGCGACCTCGGCTGGAACACGAATCTGGTTGACGACCTGGCCGGCGACGAGATTCTCCAGCGTCCAGGCCAGGTGTTGCGGATCGGTGCGAAACATCGTCGAGCACATGCACACCACCGGCGACATGAACTGAACGTTGACCCCTTTGGGCTTCATTTCGTGGTGCAGGCGGTTGACCAGATTGAGCTCGGTGCCAACCAGCCAGGTGGTGCCGGGCTCGGAGGCGCGCACGGTCTTGAGTATCGCTTCGGTGGAGCCGACCACATCGGATTTCTGGCACACCTCGAAGCTGTTCTCCGGGTGCGAAATCACCTTGCCGTTGGGCTCTCGTTCGCGGAAGCGGTCGATATGTTCCGGTTTGAACATCTGGTGAACCGAGCAGAACCCCTTCCACAAAATGATCTTGGCCGCCTTGATCTGTTCAGCGCTGAGGCCGCCCTGCGGTTTGTCGAAATCCCACACGACCATCTGCTCGAGCGGAATCCCCATGCCGTAGCCGGTGTTGCGCCCCAGATGCTGGTCCGGGAAGAACAGCACTTTCTCACGCTGATTGAAGGCCCACTCGAGGATGCCGCGGGCATTGGTCGAGGTGCATACCACGCCACCATGACGCCCGCAGAAGGACTTCAGATCGGCCGCCGAGTTGATGTAGGTCACCGGGGTG
Organism: Oceanococcus sp.; assembly: GCA_030147945.1. Taxonomy (GTDB): domain Bacteria; phylum Pseudomonadota; class Gammaproteobacteria; order Nevskiales; family Oceanococcaceae; genus Oceanococcus. Next base: position 3,227 of record JASBUL010000036.1, read on the forward strand.
ACCGTTTCATCCGGATCCAGCACCTCGGACAGCTCGCGCCAGGCGCGCTCAACATTGGCCAGATTGGCCATGTCCGCCATCGAACAACCCGCTGCCATGTCCGGCAGGATCACGCTCTGCTCCGGGCGGGTCAGGATGTCGGCAACCTCGGCCATGAAGTGCACGCCACAAAACACGATGAAGTCGGCATCAGATTCCGCCGCTTCGCGTGACAGCTTGAGCGAATCACCGGAGTAGTCGGCGTGCTTGAACACCTCGTCGCGCTGATAGTGGTGGCCCAATATGGCCAAACGCTCGCCCAGCGCCGCTTTGGCCGCAACAATGCGCCCTTCGCAGCTGGCATCGTCGAGCGCGTCGAAATCCTGAATGGCAAGTGATGCAGTCATGGCGTCACCTCATACGTCCATGCCGATAATTCGGCTGTCTATTTTCGCCCAAATCAGCGCGCGGCGCAGCAACAGGCTGGCGCGCCCTACTCGGCGGGCGTCTCCTCGGGGCTGGGATTGACCAGCAGTTCAATCGTGCCGATCACATCGCGCGCCTGCAGCTCTTCGTCAAAATAGCGCGCCGTGATGGTGACGTTTTGATCCATCTCCTGGGTCATGATGCTGACCACACCGCGACCACCGGACTGATTGCCCACATAGGCCACCTCCGGATCGGATGAGGTCCACACCACCAAGGTGGTGATGTCCTGGGTGGTCTGCGCTTGACCGATACCGATGTCAGCAACCGCCCGCAATTCCGTCACCTGCCCGAACACCGGCTCGCCTTCGGCGATCTCGACAGTCAGGCCGTAAACCTCAGCCACCTCGATCTCTTCACCGTCTTCGGCTTGTTCCTCGCTACCCACGATCAGCGTGGTCACCGGAGCCTCCTCGGGGCCGTCGCCGCCAACACGCAGCGCCGAAACCTCGACAGCACCGGTCAAAGCGGTGGAGCTCAGCGCAACGCCTCGCGAACCATTGGTGTTCAGCACAGAAGCCAGCGTCGGCTCATCCGAAGCCCAGACCACATCGCGGGTCAGGTCCCAGGTTACATCGCCATCCGGACCGCTGAACTCGCCGGTCACGCTGAAGGCCAGACTTGAGCCCTGCAGCATCAGGGCATCGCGCGGCTGAATATCCAGCGAGGCGGGGTCCAGCGTCACGTCAAGCACGTTCAGGGTGATCGGTGCGGTAACCGTTTCATCGCCTTCCACCTCACTGTCCGGGTCGAAGGTCGCGGTGACTTGCGCGCTGCTGCCGCCAGCCTCGACCAGCGAGGTGATGACGCCGGCGCCACGCAGGCCGGCAAATCCGACATCGTCATCATCCAGGCTGAACAGCACGCGGCTGGTCATGTCCTGGGTGAACCCGCCACTGAAATGGCCGATGGCGCGCAGGCCTACACTGGCATCCGGCGGCACGCTGACCTCGCTCAGAGGGCTGTCGCGGTCATCGGCACGCACCAGCTCGATGCTGTCCAGCGTCTGGTTCAGCACGCTGACGTCGACACCCACGGTGGTGTCGCAGAAATCGATGCGGAACTCGACCCGATCCACACCCTCGGCCTCGTCACGCGCGGTGAGCAGACCGTTGGCGCTGTCGATGGTGCTGGCCGAACTGTCATCGTCCTCGCCGACCACACTCCATTGCCCAAGGCTGGAAAAATCGGCGGCCAGCTGCGCGGTTTCGCCATGCAGCACGCCGGTGGCGCTCATAAACACGCTTTGGCCCTGAATCAGGGTCTGGTTCTTCGGCGTGACACTGAGGTCGGTCTCGCTCACGGTGACTTCGATCGAATCCTCGAAATCGAGGTAATTCACCGTCAGGGTCGCGCTGCCGGGTGCAATCGGCAAAATCACACCGCTGACAAAAAACTGATCATCCGGCGCCGGGTAATCCCCGTTGCTCACCGCCAGGACTGACGGGTTGCTCGAAGTCCAGGTCGCACGGCTGGCGAAGTTGGATGCGGTCCCGTTGTCGAAGGTCAGAATCGCACTAGGCGTGTTGATCTGACAACGGAACACCTCCCCGCTTTCCGAATCCCCATTGACAAACAGCTCCAGGCTGACGGGCCCATTGCCATCGCCAATGCTGCCGCAGGCGGAGAACAGCACCGCCGACGCGAGGCCGGCGGGCAGAGTCAGGTGCTTAGCTATTGCTTTCATCAGTTTTCGCTTTGGCCCGCAGACGAATGCCCAGCTCGCGCAGTTGCGCGTCGCTGGCCAGCCCCGGGGCGTCGGTGAGCGGGCAGCTTGCGGACTGGGTCTTGGGGAATGCGATGACGTCGCGGATCGACTCCGCACCGCACATCAGCATGACCAGACGATCCAGGCCGAAAGCGATGCCACCATGCGGCGGGCACCCATATTTCAGCGCGTTCAGCAGGAAGCCGAATTTCTCCTGCGCTTCCTCATTGCTGATACCCAGCACATCAAACACGGCTTGCTGCATATCTGCCGTGTGAATACGTACCGAGCCACCACCAATTTCATTGCCGTTCAGCACCATGTCGTAGGCTTGGGACATGGCGCCACCGGGATCGTTCCGCAAGGTCTGCGCCTGCGGATCGGACGGCGCGGTGAACGGGTGATGCAGGGCCTGCCAGCGCTTGGCGTCGGCATCCCATTCAAACATCGGCCACTCTTCAACCCACAACGGCGCCCAGCCTTCGGCGGTCAGCCCCATGTCCTTGCCCACTTCCAGGCGCAGTGCGCCCAGTGCGCCATTCACCACGCTGGCTTTGTCGGCGCCGAAGAACAGCAGATCGCCATCCTGCGCGCCGGTGCGCTCGAGAATCCCGGTGACTGTGGCCTCGGGCAGGAACTTCAGAATCGGCGACTGCAATCCTTCCAGACCCTGGGCGATCGAATTGACCTTAATGTAGGCCAGACCCTTGGCCCCATAGCGACCGACATACTTGGTGTAGTCGTCGATTTCCTTGCGCGTCAGACGTCCGCCCTGGGGCACGCGCATCACCGCCACGCGGCCATCCGGATCGGCAGCCGGACCGGCAAAGACCTTGAACTCCACGCCCTGCATCAGATCGGCAACTTCGACCAGCTCCAGCGGGTTGCGCAGATCCGGCTTGTCGGAACCGAACCGCTGCATGGCTTCGGCATAGGACATGCGCGGGAACGGATCCGGCAGCTGCACATCCATCACATCCGCAAACAGCTGGCGGATCATTTTTTCCATGCGCTGCTTGATCTCTTCCTCGTCGAGGAACGAGGTCTCGATGTCGAGCTGGGTGAATTCCGGCTGACGATCGGCGCGCAGGTCTTCATCACGGAAGCAGCGGGCAACCTGGTAGTACAGGTCGCAGCCGCCCATCATCAGCAACTGCTTGAACAGCTGCGGCGACTGCGGCAGCGCAAAGAATTCGCCCGGATGGGTGCGGCTCGGCACCAGATAGTCGCGCGCACCTTCCGGCGTGGCGCGGGTCAGTACCGGCGTTTCAACCTCAAGAAAACCGCGGTCTTCCAGATGGCGGCGCAAGTAGCCGATCACCTTGGCGCGCAGACGCATGCGCTGCTGCATGACCGGGCGGCGCAGATCCAGGAAGCGATAGCGCAAACGGGTTTCTTCGCCGGCTTCGTCTTCGTCGAGCTGGAACGGCACCGGCTCCGAGCGACTGAGGATGTCCATCGACAGCGCGTAGACCTCAACCTCACCGGTGCTCAGATCAGGGTTCTCGGTACCTGCAGGACGGCGCCGCACGCGCGCGCGAACCTTGATACAGAACTCCGAACGCAAACGTTCCGCATCGGCGAAGAGCGCCGGCTCATCCGGGTCGAAAACCACCTGCAGCAGGCCACTGTGGTCGCGCAGGTCGGCGAATATCACGCCACCATGATCGCGCCGCCGGTGGACCCAGCCTGAAACGGTGATTTCCTGATCAATCTGCTCCGCGGTAACCGCGCCGCAGTAATGTGTTCTGTACATGTAGGAATGCTGCGCCAAAAAAGCGCGCTAGCTTACGATTTCGCCGCCCGCGCCTCAAGCGCAGCCTTCTCTGGCGTGACTACGCCGAGCGTCATGATGAGCTGCAGCGCATCTTCGATCGACATATCCAGCTCCTGCACATCGGCACGCGGCAGAAACACCACGAAGCCGGAGGTGGGATTGGGGGTGGTCGGCACGTACACCGTAACCACATCACCGGCTTTGTCACTGACCGAACGCGCCGGATCGGCGGTCTGGAAAGCCAGCGTCCAGCAATCACGGCGCGGATATTCCACCAGCAGGACCTTGCGGAAGGTCTGGCTGTCACCCGACATCACCGCGCCGGTGAGTTTTTTGACTCCGCCATAGACCGAGCGCACCAGCGGAATGCGCTCGAGCGCGGCCTCGGTCACCTCCACCACACGGCGGCCGATGATGTTGGCCACCGTTGCGCCGGTTCCAAGCACGATGATCAGGCTGAGCACGATGCCCAGTCCGGGCACATCAACGCCCAGCAGGTTTTCCGGCCGCCACGGCGGCGGCAGCAAGACCAGGGATTGGTCGAGCAGTTCGACAACCAGTCTGAGCACCAGCAGCGTGGCCACCAGCGGCAACCACACCAGCAGCCCGGCGATGAGCCAGCGGCGCATCAGACTGGTGATTTTCACGCCGCGTCGCTGGCCTTGGACGCGGTGCTGCTGCTGGCAGTGTCCGACGAGCTGGCCGCCGGCTTGCCGGCATCCCCGGCCAGATTGCGCTTGCCGTCCTTCTTGAAGTCGGTTTCATACCAGCCACCGCCTTTGAGACGAAATGCGGCTGCGGAGACCTTCTTGACCAGATTTTCGCTATCGCAGGCCGGACAATGGCTCAGCGGCGCATCACTGATTTTCTGCAGGGCTTCAAGCTCATGTTCGCACGCGGTGCAACGGTATTCGTAGATCGGCATCAGGTTGTCCTGGAGTCAAACTGGCGACGAAATGGGGCCAGCGAAGTCGTTTTCAAGACTGCCATGCAAGTCCTGGAGTCTGCTTTTGAAATGGTCAGAGACCCGGATGGTCGATGACAGGCAGTACATAGCAGATCCTCAGGCTCAGGTAGCTTAAACCGGCAACTTGCCCGCGATACGCTGAGCCAGTTTGGGGAAAATGTAGGAGTTGAGGCCGGCCGCCAGGGCAAAACGTGGGGCGATGCGCGACGGGCGTTTTTTCACCGCTTTGACGATCCACGCACCGGCCTGCTCCGCGCTCATGCCGGGCATTTTGTCGTAAGCCTTGGTCGGCGCGATCATCGGCGTGCGCACAATCGGGTAATGCACCGTGGTCACGGCAATGCCCTTGGCGGGTAGCTCCGAGGCCAGACTCTGGGAGAAGCCGTCCAGCGCCATCTTGCTGCCCACGTAGGCGGAAAAACGCGGTGCTGGCAGCAAGGTGCCCCAGGTCAGCACATTGATCACATGCCCGTGCTGCTGAGCCAGCATCGCCGGCAACAACTTCAGGGTCAGCCGCACCGCAGAGAAATAGTTGATCTGCATGCAGCGCTCGAAATCGTGGAAACGATCCAGCGACTCCGTAATCGGCCGACGGATGGAGCGACCGGCGTTGTTGACCAGCACATCAACCGCACCGAAATCGGCGAGCACCTGATCGGCGAAGGCATCCAGGGCCTCGAAGTCGGACAGGTCGACCACATAGATCGCGGCCTTGCCACCCTGAGCCTGAATGTCATCCGCCAGCGCTTGCAACTCATCTTCCCGGCGCGCGGCCAGAATCAGCTCAGCGCCCTGCTCGGCCAGTTGGATGGCCGCGGCCCGACCGATACCGCTGGAGGCCCCGGTGATCAGTATGCGCTTGCCCGCCACACTCCCCATAGTCTGCTCCCTAGCCGTTGATGGCACAAAGGCTGCTGTACTGCGCACGCGTCACCGTGCTGGTGCCACCATTGACGGTGACGCTCAGATCGCCATTGCTCTGAAACTCGATGATCGCCACCTGGCTTTGCGCATTGTTCAAACGCACCCGGCCGCTGACCGGATCACCGTCTGCGTTCAGCCCGATCTGGGTCAGGGTGTTGTAGGTCACCATGCCACCCAGCCCGCAGTCGAAATCGGTGCCCACGGCAGCCAAGCCGAGTTTGCCGTTGACGAAAATGACCGGATCGGCTCCGCCGGAGTAATCGATGTCCATCTCGAAGCCATCCGCCACGTAAGCCGCCTGCAGATCTTCGCCGCTGGCCACGCGGGCTTCCAGGGTTTGCGAGATGGTTTCGAAGCCCGCCACCTCGCTGAATTCCCAGATGCCCTTGATGCGGAACACCTCACCGGTTTCCACCACACTGACATCGGCGCCGTTTTCACCGAAGGTCACGCGCTCGTTGACACAGGACTCATCATCGAAACTGCCCGACAGACACTCCAGTGTCAGCGTACCGTTGAGCACCGCGCCATCCAGACGGCAACCATGGAATTCGATGCGCACGGTTTCCTCGGCCGTGGTGTCGTCATAGACAAAGCGACCGTTATCACCGTCGCAGCTGTCCTCGACCTTGAGCTTGCTGCCGGCAACGTAGAGCTTGCGCGCCACCAGCGGGTTGAACTCACCCAGCTCTGCGACGCCGCCATTGATGACCGAGACCGCATTGATGTAACTGGCCGCGACGGCCACATCGCTGGGGCTGTCCAGAGGTGCTGGCGCACGCGCATCATTGATGGACGGACCGGACTCACCATCGGAGCTGCCGCACCCGACCATCATTCCGCCCGCCAAAATCACGATGCCCGTTTTCACACCGATCCGCATGTCTTTGTCCCGTGGTAAAAATTTGTGCGCCGATGATAACGCGTGGGCCGGCGCGCTGTGCCGAATTGTCGCGTCGAGTGCCCAAGCTTAACGCCCGGGGTGGCGACGCGCCGCAGTGCTGAGGTTAGAGTAAGTCATGCCCAAGACGCCTTCCGACTATGACGCCGCCCTGCTCGATTGGTTGCAGGCCCGCATCCATGCCCAGCCGGGCTGCCTTGTTCTGGGGGTGTGCGGATCACAGGGTTCGGGCAAGTCGACGCTGGCCCGGCAGCTGATCCAAACCCTCGGCAGCCGCGGCCTGCGCTGTGCAACGCTGTCACTCGATGACCTGTATCTGACCCACGCCGAGCGTCAGAACTTGGCACGATCGGTGCATCCCCTGCTGGCAACGCGCGGCGTACCCGGCACCCATGACGTGAACATGGGCTGCGCGGTGATTGATGCCGCACGCCGCCTCAGCACGGGAGAGACCTTGCCGTTTCCACGCTTCAACAAGGCCCAGGATGATCGCCACCCCGAACGCGACTGGGATGTCGTTGAGGGCCCGCTTGATCTGCTGATATTCGAAGGCTGGTGTGTCGGCGTCGGCGCACAGGACAGCACCGAGCTGGCCACTGCCGTGAATGCGCTGGAGCGCGATGAGGACGCCGATGCACGCTGGCGCCGCTGGGTCAATCAGCAGCTTGAGCAGCACTACCCGGCCCTGTTCGCACGGCTCGACGCCCTGCTTTACCTGCGCATTCCGGGCTGGTCTGCGGTGCTCGACTGGCGCCGCCAGCAGGAGGCCGAAACCGCTGCCGCCAACCAGGCGCAAAACAATCGCCTGATGGATGAGGCTCAATTGCAGCGCTTCATCCAGCACTACCAGCGCCTCACCGAACATGCCCTGAACACGCTGCCCGCACAGGCGGATGTGGTGCGCAGCATAGATGCGGCGCATCGGGTCGTGGGTCAAGAGATTCAGCATTGAGCGCCCTGATCTTCAGCGACCTGGATGGCACGCTGCTCGACCACGACAACTACGACACACGCCCCGCACTGGCAACGCTCGCGCAGGTCCAGCAGGCCGGACACGCGGTGATACTGAACACCAGCAAGACCGCTCGCGAGACGGCTCGCTGGCACAAAACCTTGCACCTCAATGGTGCATATGTGGTGGAGAACGGCGCCGCCATTCATGCTCCCGACGGATCCTTGCAAGCCTGCCAGGGCGTCGCACGAGAGGCATTGCTCGACAGCTTGCAGCAGATTCGCCAGCAAACCGGCGTGCGTTTTTGCGGCTTTTCCGACGCCAGCACCGCGCAGATCGTGGACTGGACCGGTCTGAGTCCTGATAACGCGGAGCGTGCACGCCAGCGTCGCTGGTCCGAACCGCTGAAATGGCTGGATGACGAGACAGCGCTGCAAGATTTTCGTCAGGCCCTGAGTGAGCACGGCTTGCAACTGCTGCGCGGCGGGCGCTTCTTTCACGTGCAGGGCCGCCACGACAAAGCCAGCGCCCTGCGTCAGCTGGTGACCTGCGAGCACACCCCGGTGAGCGTCGCGCTGGGCGACGGCGAGAATGACGTGGCCATGATCGAGGCGGCCGACATTGGCGTACAGGTGCGTTCGCCGGCCTACGATTTCCCCACGTTGACGACGCCACCGCGTCGTCTGCTACAAACCGAGAACTACGGCCCGGCCGGCTGGGCCGAAGCCATGACGATCATTTTGAAACAAGGTTGGTTGAGACATGAGTGATTTTTACCAGGGCGGCATCATTACTACGATGCACAATCTGGTGGACCGTCCGGTGCACCAGCTTGAGGATGAGCTGTGCCGTTTCAACAAGACCCGGCCGCTGACCCTGGTGCTGCCATGTCTGTATTCCGAGCTGGAAGGCCCGGCCATGGGCCCGATTCTTGAAACCCTGCGCGAACTGCCGTATCTGCATCAGATCATCATCGGCCTGGATCGCGCCGACGAGGCCCAGTACCGTGCCGCCCGTGACTTTTTCTCGGCCCTGCCGCAGCAGCATCGGGTGATCTGGAACGACGGTCCACGCATGCAGGCGATCAACCAGCGCCTTAGTGCGGAAAATCTCGCACCCAAGGAACTCGGCAAGGGATGCAACGTGTGGTACTCGATGGGCTATCTGCTCTCCACCGGCACCGGCGGTGCGGTCGGCCTGCATGATTGCGACATCGTCACCTATGACCGCGCCCTGCCAGCCCGGCTGCTCTACCCGGTCGCGCACCCGGCCTTCAACTACCAGTTCTGCAAAGGGTATTACTCGCGCATTGCCAATGGTGCCCTCAACGGCCGGGTCTGCCGATTGCTCGTGACCCCACTGCTGCGCACCCTGAAAACCGTGTTCGGCCCGCTGGATTATCTGGAGTACATGGACAGCTTCCGCTATGCCCTGGCGGGGGAATTTTCCATGCGCCTGGATGTGGTCACTGATCTGCGCATACCCAGCGACTGGGGCCTGGAAATCGGGGTGCTATCGGAGATGTACCGCAACTACTCGACCAACCGCATCTGCCAGGCCGACATCGCCGACGTCTACGACCACAAGCACCAGCAGCTGTCACCGCAGGACGCCACTCAGGGCCTGTCAAAGATGTCCATCGACATCATCAAAGCGCTGTATCGCAAGCTCGCCACCACCGGCGTGGTCTTTACCAACGAGCACTTCCGCTCGATCAAGGCGACCTACTTCCGCATCGCCCTGGATTTCATCGAAACCTACGCCAACGACGCCACCATGAATGGTCTGAAAGTCGACATCCATGCCGAGGAAAAAGCGGTCGAGATGTTCGCCCAGAACATCGTGCGGGCGGGCAAGCATTTTCTTGATCACCCGATGGAAACGCCGTTTATTCCAAGCTGGAACCGTGTGGTCAGCGCCATCGACGGCATCCTTCCTGACATCCGCCAGGCGGTGGATGAAGACCACACCCAGTACGCCTGATGGACACCCACAATCGCGAACTGCTGGCCCGGGTCACCACCCACCTCAAGGTGATTTACCCGCAGGTTGATCTCAACCCGCTGGCCCTGGAACTGCTGGATGTGATGGGCCTGACCACATCGCCGCCGCTGCCGGCCCAGTTCAACAACCCGTGGGACGAATCCGATGTGTGGCTGATCACCTACGGTGATTCGATACAGGATCCGCATCAGAAAGGGCTGGTCACCCTGCGCAAGTTTCTCAGCCGCCACCTCGACAAGGAACTGACCGGGGTTCATGTGCTGCCGTTTTTCCCCTACACCTCGGATGACGGATTTGCGGTCAGCGACTATCTGTCGGTGCGCAAGGAGCTGGGCGGCTGGGACGACATTCAGCGCCTCGCCGGCGACCGCCGCGTGATGTCCGACGTGGTCATCAACCATTGCTCCAGCGAGCATCCCTGGTTCAAGAATTTCCTCAAGAACCAGCCACCGGGACGCGACTATTTCGTGGTCATGGACGAAGGCGCCGACCTGCGTCAGGTGGTGCGCCCACGCACCAGCCCGCTGCTACGCCCCAGCGAGACCGAGGACCGCGGCATCCTCAATGTGTGGTGCACCTTCAGTCACGATCAGGTGGATCTCAACTTCGCCAACCCGGCGGTATTGATCGAGTTCGTGCGCATACTGCGTTTCTATCTGGATTGCGGCATTCGGGTGTTCCGCCTCGATGCCGTGGCCTTTCTGTGGAAGGAAGAAGGCAGCCCGTCCCTCAACCTGCCGCAAACCCACGAAATCGTGCGCCTGCTGCGCACCCTGATCGAGCATGTCGACACCAACGCCATCCTGATCACGGAAACCAATATCCCCAATCGCGAAAACCTGTCCTACTTCGGCAATTCCAACGAAGCGCACATGGTTTACAACTTCTCTCTGCCACCGCTGCTGTTGCACAGCTTGTGGAGCGGCGATTGCCACTACCTCAAGAACTGGCTGATGAGCATGCCGCCGGCCCAGTTCGGCACCACCTATTTCAATTTTCTCGCCTCGCATGACGGCATCGGCCTGCGCCCGGCCGAGGGGCTGCTTGATGACGCCGAAATCGACGCCCTGGTGCGCACCGCCGAGGCATTCGGTGGACAGGTCTCCTGGCGCGCGCTGGAACACGGCGCGCGCAAGCCGTATGAGCTGAACATCGCCCTGTTCGATGCGCTTCAGGGCACCCACAAAGGCAAGGATGGCTACAACATCGAACGCTTCATCTGCGCCCACGCCATCATGCTCGCGCTGGAAGGCATCCCGGCGCTCTACATCCACAGTCTGATCGGCACCCACAACGATCTGCCGCGGGTCACCGCCACCGGTCATGCGCGCGCCATCAATCGCCATCAGTGGGATGCCGAGCAGCTGGAGCAGGCCCTGGCCGATCCCGCCAGCGAGCACCATCAGGTGTTCGAACGCCTCAAGGCCTTGATCCGTCTGCGCAAAGCGCAGCCGGCTTTTCACCCCAACGCCCTGCAGTTCACCTTGCATCTGAGTGACGCCATCTTCGGCTTCCGTCGCCACAGTCTGGATCGCACCCAGAACATCTTCGTACTCAACAACATCACCGATCAGCCGCAGACCATCCCACTGACCGAGCTCAACCTGATGCTGCAGCACGACTGGTTCGACCTGATCTCGGGTCAAACTTACGACTCGCTGACCGAAAGCCTGAGCCTGGCGCCCTATCAGAGCGTGTGGATCAGCAACCGACGCAGCAACATCGACCGCTGAAGCCATGGCACACTGAGGTCCCTTACGGAGATCTGTGTCATGGACAAGGACGAACGCATCAAAGCGCTCAACCCGATGCAGTATCGGGTGACCCAGCAATCGGGTACCGAACCCCCCTTCAGCAACGAATTCTGGGACCACAATGAGCCCGGCATTTACGTTGACATCGTCAGTGGCGAGCCGCTGTTTTCCTCGCTCGACAAATTCGATGCCGGCTGCGGCTGGCCGAGTTTCACGCAACCGCTGCGAGACACTCAGATCAAGGAACTCAGCGACCACAGCCACGGCATGATCCGCACGGAGGTGCGCTCGACCCAGGCCGACTCGCATCTGGGTCATGTGTTTCCCGATGGCCCCGGCCCCAACGGCCTGCGCTACTGCATCAATTCCGCCGCCCTGCGCTTCATTCCGCGTGACCAGCTTGAACAGCAGGGCTACGGTGAGTTCGCAGCGCTGTTCGACTGAAGCCGGCGATGACTCCGGTGTATTCCGCGCCCGCCCTGCCCACCGTAGCCTGGCTGCGGGATGTGCTGAAAGACAAAGGTATACGCTGCGTCATCCGCAATGAGTTTCTCGCCGCTGGCGCCGGCGAGCTGCCGCCCAATGAAACCTGGCCCACCCTGTGCGTGCTGGACGCACATCAGCTGCCGTTCGCCCAGGCGATCATTGCCGAATTTGAAAGCGAATCGTCCTACAGCAATGCACCGGACTGGGTGTGCAGCCATTGCGGGACACGCAACGAGGCTATCTTCAGCGCCTGTTGGCAGTGCGCACAACCGGACACACGCCTGGCCTGAGCGATGTGGACATGCCGGCACCTGCCACAAGGGCGTGGGTGCCGGCCTGATTTGGCCAGCGCCTTAGCGCATGCGACGCCGGCGTGCCACAAGCACGCTGGCCATCAACAGCAACCAGCCGCCGGCGGCGCCACCACGGCTCAATCCGGTCGCCCGCGAGGGCGTATCCGCAGGCGCTTCGGCGCCCTCACCGTCAAGCGTTGGATCAGCCGGTCCGGGCAGTACCGCCACCGGCAGGTGAGCCTGCGGAACGGCGGCATCATCCGGGCTCAACACCACATCGGCAAACACCCAGGTGCCGGCCGGGTAGCCATCGGTATCTGCGCTCAGGCTCAGCACGATGTCATCGCCCGCGGCCAGCGTAAACGCGGCCGGTGTCACCGCAACAGGCAAACCGTCAGCAGACACCACCGAAACGCGCCACGATGCATCCACCGTGGCGTGCAGGGTGCGTGTCCAGCTGCAGCT
>JASBUL010000042.1 GCA_030147945.1 Oceanococcus sp.
GCACGCCGACGCCGGCGAGGTGGATTTGCAGGCCTATGGCGAATCGCGCCTGCAAGGTGGCGTGCGCATGCGCTTCGGGCGCGACATTCTGTTTGCCGATGATGTGCGCTACCGGCACGCCGATCGTCAGCTGCGCGTGATCGGGCGCACCCTTTTTGAAACCGAAACCATTCAGGTTCAGGCCGAGGCCGCAGACATCGACCTCGACAGCGAAGAAGCCGACTTTGAGCAGGCCCGCTATGTCGCCTTTGCCGCAGGCGCGCGCGGCCATGCCGAGCAGCTCCACGTCAGCGGCTCGCAAAAAGCCCGACTGCGCGGCGTGCGTTACACCACCTGCTCACCAGAGCAGGAAGCCTGGGTGCTGGAAAGCGACGAAATTACGCTGGATTCCAAGCGCGGCCTGGGCTCGGCACGCAATGCCAAATTGCGCTTCATGGGGGTGCCGATTTTCTGGGCCCCGCTGTTCTATTTTCCGGTCGGTGATCAACGTCAGACCGGGGTGCTGCCGCCGCGCATCGGCGACAACGCCACCACCGGCCTGGATATCAGCATTCCGCTGTACATCAATCTGGCGCCCAACTATGACCTGACCCTGACGCCGCGCCACATGAGTGAGCGCGGCGAGCAGATCGCGGCCACCGGCCGCTACCTGTTCAGCCACAGTGAAGGCGACAGCACCATCGAATGGCTGGAAGAGGACGAACAAACCGGCGAGCGCCGCTATCTGCTCGACACCACGCTCAACGGTGGCACGCAGGAGCACTGGAGCTGGCAGGTGGCCTACACCCGCGTGAGCGACGTGAGCTACGCCAGCGAACTTGATACGCCGCTGTCCGATCCGGCACAAAGCCAGCTGCCCCAGTATGCGCGGCTTTACTACCGTCATCTCGGCTATGGCCTGCGCACCTCCCTGGCTGCGCACGAGTACCAGAGCCTGATTCGCACGTTGGAAGAACCCTACGCGCGCATGCCCGAGTTCAATCTGGCCTGGCAGCCCGCTTACCGCAACGGTCGCGTGCGTCCTTTCATCAATGCCCAAGCGGTCAACTTTCGCAGCGTCGACGACACCCAGACCTGGCGCGAAGACGCTCGCATCGGACTGGACTGGCGCCTGGACTTGCCTCAGGCGTTTTTCACCGCCCACACCGATTACCGCTGGACCGGTTACCAAGCCCGCGAAGACGGCACCACCGTCGACACCATCGACCGCCACTTGGGGACCGTTCAGACCGGTTTCGGCCTGAACTTCGTGCGCCAGGGTCGTTTTGGGCGCTATCAGACGCTGACCCCGCAGGTCTACTACCTGTACGTGCCGTATACCGAACAGGATGCGATCCCGCTGTTCGACACCAGCCAGCCTGACTTTTCCTTTGATCAACTGTTCGCCCTCAACCGCTTCACCGGCGTCGACCGCATCGCCGATGCCAATCTGATCACCACCGCGGTGCGCACCGACTGGTACCGCGACTTCGGCCGGGAGCGCGTGGTCAGCGCCAAGCTCGGGGTGCAATGGCGCGCCGAGTCCTCGCAGGTCACCCTGCCCGACGAAAGCGCACCCGCCTCGGGCAGCTCCGACTGGCTGGGCGAGATCGACTACATGCTCAATGACCGCTTGCGCGCGCAACTGGTCGGTCAGTGGAACGCCGACGAAAACCGCATGGACCAAAGCTCGGTCGCCGCGCGGTATCAGTACAGCGAAGATCAGTTCATACACATCGCCTACCGTTTCCGGCGCGACAACTTCGAACAGACCGACGCCATCGTCTCCATGCCGATCAACTCGCGCTGGAAACTGGCCGGGCGCTGGACCTATTCGCTGGAAGATCATCGCAGCCTGGAAGCTCTGGGCGGGCTGGAATACAGCAGCTGTTGCTGGGGCGCGCAGATTGCCTGGCGGCGTTATCTGGCCGGCGACGGTGGGCGCTTTGACTCCTCGATCTACCTACAGTTGGAACTCAACGGCCTGGGCAGGATCGGAGAGGGTCTGGATCGTCTCTTAACGCGTGATATTCTTTAGGATTGACTGCGCGACTGTAGCGCGCATCGACACATTATCCGGATGTACATGAATCCCATTTATCGCCATCGCCATGCGCTCGTTCTGGCCGCGCTCCTGCTGCTCGTCAGTCCGTTCTCCCGGGCCGCCCAGGTGCTCGATTACATCGTGGCCGTGGTCAACGACGAGGTGGTCCTGAGCAGCGAGCTGAACCAGGCCCTCGACCAGATCAAGCAACAGTTCGCCGGGCGCGGACCTTTGCCAGAAGAAGAGGTCCTGCGGCGTCAGGTCCTGGAACGCATCGTCGTCACCAAGGCGCAGGTTCAGCGCGCCCAGCAGGGCGGCCTGCGGGTTGGGGACGAACAACTCAACCAGGCCATGGAAGACATCGCCGCGCGCAATGGCATGAGCCTGAATCAGTTTGCGCTGGCCCTGCGTCGCGAAGGTATCGACTACCTCCAGCTGCGCCAGCAGGTGCGCGATGAGATTCTGGTCAACCAGTTGCGCCAGCGCGAAGTCGATTCACGCATCGTGGTCACCGAGGACGATGTGGACCTGCTGCTGGAACAGCAGGGTGAATCGGACAAGGTGGAATACCACCTGGCCCACATTCTGATCGCAATCCCGTCGGATGCGACCTCGCAAGCGCGCGATGCAGCCAGGCAGAAGGCGGCACAGGTCGTGAGCGAGGCCCGCGACGGTGCCGATTTTGCGCAGCTCGCCATCACCCACTCCGACAGCCCGCGTGCGCTGGACGGCGGTGATCTGGGCTGGCGCCGCGGCAATGCGCTGCCCACCCTGTTTGCCGACGTGGTGCCCGAGCTTGCGGTTGGCGGCGTCAGCGACCCGATCAATGCCAGCGGCGGCCTGCACATCGTCAAGCTGGTCGACAAGCGTGGCACCTCGGGCGATGCGCTGGTCAAGGAAACCCACGCCCGCCACATCCTGCTCAAGCCCAACGTGCTGCGCAATCCGCAGCAAACCCGGGCCAAGCTGGAAGAGATTCGCCAGCAGATTGCCGATGGCGCCGACTTCACCAAACTGGCCAAACAACACTCCGAAGACCCGGGTTCGGCCAACCAGGGTGGCGACATGGGCTGGCAAGGGCCAGAAACCTTCGTGCCGGAATTCCAGCGTGCACTGGACCTGCTGGAACCGGGCGAGTTGAGCCCGGTGTTCCAGACCCCGTTCGGCTGGCACATCGCCGAGGTCATCGACCGGCGCGAACGCGACCGCACCGAAGACCTGCGCCGGGCCCAGGCGCGCCAGGCCATTTTCCGGCGCAAAGCGGGCGAAGAACAGGAAGTCTGGTTGCGCCAGCTGCGTGACGAAGCCTACGTCGAATACCGGGAACAACCGGACGCCGGTTGAACCCGCTCATACTGCATACGCCGGGTGAACCGGCAGGCATAGGGCCGGAACTGCTGATCAAGCTGGCCGCGCAACCCAGCGCGGCCTGCCGTGTGGCCGTGGCCGATTGCGCAATGCTTGAGCGCACCGCCAGACACCTCGGCCTGTCGCTGACACTGCGCCGGTTTGACGGCGAGGCCCAGGCCACGCCCGCCAACACGCTGTGGCATCTTCCTCAGGCCATGCCCCGGCCCGTCACCTTCGGCCAGCCCTCACCGGACAATGCCGCCTACCTGCTGGCGTGTCTGCGTTGTGCGGCTGATCAGGCCCGCGTCAACCAAGCCGCCATGGTCACCGGCCCACTCAACAAGGCGGTCATCAACCAGGCCGGCATCGCCTTTACCGGACACACCGAATTCATTGCCGCGCATTGCGGCGGCATGACGCCGGTGATGATGCTCACGGCAGGCACGCTGCGCGTTGCGCTGGCCACAACCCATATGCCGCTGCGTGCGGTGGCCGATGCGATCACTCCCGAGAGCCTTGCCCACGTCATGCAGGTGCTGGAGCACGAACTGCGCGAGCGCTTCGGCATACACAGGCCGCGCATTCAGGTTTGCGGACTCAACCCGCACGCTGGCGAAGGCGGACACCTGGGTGATGAAGAGCAGCGCGTGATCGAACCCGCGCTAACGCAGCAACGGGCGCGCAGTGGCGAGGCTGCACAGTGGCTGGGGCCGGTGCCGGCAGACACCGCGTTCACGCGGGAACGCCTGGCCCACTGCGATGCCGTGCTGGCGATGTACCACGACCAGGGTTTGCCCACATTGAAGCATGCCGGCTTCGGGCAGGCCGTGAACGTAACGCTGGGCCTTCCGATTATCCGCACCTCGGTGGATCACGGCACCGCCCTGGATATCGCCGGGCAAGGCACGGCTGATGTCGGCAGCCTGCGCGCGGCCGAGAACATGGCCATCACCCTGGCCACACAGGGCAAGCTCACCCATGGATAAGCACCGACCACGCAAGCGTTTCGGCCAGAACTTCCTGACCGACCGCAATATTATCGAGCGCATTGCCTCGGCCATTCGCCCGAGCGCGGACCAGCATCTGCTCGAGATCGGCCCCGGTCAGGCCGCCCTCACCGAGGCGCTGCTGCCATATTGCGGCAAGCTCACTGCAGTGGAGATCGACCGTGATCTGGCCGCCACTCTGCGCCAGCGCTTTGCCGCTGAGACGCGCTTCGAACTGATCGAAGCCGACGCTCTCAAGGTCGACTTCGCCACACTTGGTGACGCCCCCCTGCGGGTGGTGGGCAACCTGCCCTACAACATCTCCACGCCGCTGGTTTTTCACCTGCTGCAAAGCCGTGCGCGCATCATCGATTTCCACATCATGCTGCAGCGCGAAGTGGCCGAGCGCATGGCCGCACAACCGGGCAGCAAAACCTACGGCCGCCTGAGCGTCGCGGTCAGCCTGGCGGCGCGCGCAGACATTCTGTTCGATGTGCCGCCGGGGGCCTTCTTTCCGCCGCCCAAAGTCCGCTCATCGATTATCCGGCTGACCCCGCGCGACGTCGAACTACCCTGGCGCGCCCTCGACCGCGTGTTGCAGGCCGCCTTCTCGGCGCGGCGCAAAACCCTGCGCAACGCGCTCGGCAAGCTGTTTAGCGCCGAGCAGCTGCAGGCCCACGGTCTCGACCCGCAACTGCGCCCGGAAAATCTCAGCCCGGATCAGTTTCTGGCCCTGGCCACCACGCTGCACCAGCCCCCCGCCGAAGCCGGTTAATCGTCCTGCTGTTGTGCGGCCAGATGGGTGTCGCGCATCAGGCTCTCCTGGGCCAGCGAGGCCACAAGCTCGCCATCACGGTTGTAAATCTGACCTTGAGTCAGGCCGCGCGCGCCCTGTGCCGATGGGCTGTGCATGCTGTAGAGCAGCCAGTCATCCAGGCGTGCCGGGCGGTGGAACCAGATCACATGATCAAGGGTCGCGGCGACCACATGGCGCTCGAACCAGCTCATGGCATGCGGACGCATGGCAGTACCCAGAAAATTGAAGTCGGAGGCGTAGGCCAACACCGACTGATGCAGGCAGGGATCGTCCGGCAAAGGGCCGGCTGCGCGAAACCAGATGTGCTGCTGCGGCGGCATCGGCTCGGGCCGAAACGGATTGCGCGGGGTGACCGGCTTGAACTCGATGGCCAGCTCCTGCTGGTAGCCCGGTTTGAGCGGCGCCGGGCAGTCCTCCAGCCAGCGGGTGCGCAATTCCGACTCCAGCACCAGCTCTTCCGGAGGCGGTACATCGGGCATGCTGTCCTGATGCTCATACCCCGGCTCAGGCTGCTGGAATGACGCCATCATGCTGAAGATCGGCCGCCCGTGCTGGATCGCATGCACCCGGCGCACGGCGAAGCTGCGCCCGTCACGAATGCGTTCAACGTCGTACACGATCGGCGCCTCCATATCTCCGGGGCGCACAAAGTAGGCATGCACCGAATGCGCCAGGCTGTGCTCAACCGTGCGACTGGCCGCAACCAGCGCCTGGCCCAGCACCTGGCCGCCGAACACGCTGCGTCCGCCCAGATTGCGGCTTTGGCCCCGGAACAGATGCTGTTCCAGGTTCTCCAGCTCGAGGACTTCAATCAGATCTTTCAATGCCGCATTCATCGCCTGTCCTTGATGACACCACTGACACCTGCCAGGCACAAGCCAGGGGTCGATGCGTGGGGAAATTTATGGGATAGTCGATCCCGACGGGATCGCATGTGGGGGAATTTTGCCAAATCCCGGCACCACGCGCCCTGAACGCTCGCGTTAGAGAACCAATCAATGTCACAAATTGAAGCCTTGATCGTGGATGATTCCATGTCGGCACGCTTTGCTCTCAGCCGCAGTCTGGAGCCGCACAACATGAACATTGTGCAGGCCAAGACGGGTGAGGAAGGGGTCGATGTTGCCAGCCGGGGAGAGTTCGGCGTGATCTTCATGGATCACGTACTGCCGGGCATCGACGGCCTGCAAGCCATGGAGCAGATTCGCGCCCTGCCACAACATCACAGCACGCCAATCATCATGTGCACCTCCAACGACACGCAGGAGTACATTGACGATGCATTGGCGCGCGGCGCCACCGACGTGCTGAGCAAGCCGCCGGATGGTGAAGCCCTGAACCAGCTGCTGGCTCGCCATCTGAGCGCTCCGGCAACCGAACCCGCCCCGACAACCGAACACGCTGCGCCCGCAGTGGAGAGCCCGAGCATGAGCGACGACGCCAAACTACAAGCCATCGACGAACGCCTGGACCGCCTCGAAGCGATGCTTGAGCGCCTGGAACAGAACGTCACACAGATGGACACCCGCACACGCGCCGTAGCCCGCGCAATTGCCGACCAGGCCGGACGTGATCTGTCCAATCGTCTGCTTCGCGCAGTGGTCACGCTCAAAGGCGGCGCACCCAAATAAGCATGCACGGTCAACCAGCTCCGCCCCGCATCACGCTGGTGGCGGGCCTGGTCGGTGTCTGCTGCCTGATGTATGTGCTGCAGCTGTCCGGCCAGAGCTTTCTTCTGCAGCATCTGGCCCTGTGGCCTCCGGGTGAACGCAGCGTGCAATTCGGTGCTCAGGGCGCCTGGCAATATCCGCCATTCCAGCTGTGGCAGCCCATCAGCTACGCCTTTCTGCATGGCAGCCCGATGCACCTGTTGTTCAACATGTTCGGCCTGTGGATGTTTGGCCGACCGGTCGAGCAAGCCCTGGGCACGGTGCGCTTTGCACTCTTCTACAGCGTGTGTGTGCTCGGCGCGGCCGCGGCGCAGATCCTGGCGGCGCAATACAGCGGCCAGATTGTTCCGACCATAGGCGCCTCCGGCGGCGTGCTAGGCCTGCTGCCGGCTTTCGCCATCCTGTTTCCGCGCGCACGCATTCAGCTGCTGATTCCGCCGGTCAATTTGCGCGCACCGGTGTTCGTGATGCTGTACGGGGCGGCGGAACTGTTTTTCGGCGTCACCGGCACATTGCCGGGCATCGCGCACTTCGCCCACCTGGGCGGCATGCTGTGCGGCGGGGTGCTGCTGTTGTGGTGGCTGCGGCCACGCCGCGCCGGATAAGCGCGCTCAGATCGCCTCGCGCCACTCGCGGAATTTCTTCTCCAGCACCTGCCAGGATGTGGGCTGGCGGCTGGCCAGCTCGGCGTCCAGTTGTTTGAGCGCGAGCACGCCACCGCGATACCCCTCGGCCACCAGTTCGCGCACATCACTGCCGTCCGTCCTGCAGTAGTCGGCCAGATCAAGACTGATCAGTACATCGGCCGCACGCAGCTGGCCCTGAGTCGTCGTGTCGATGGCGATATCCATCGCATTGAGGATCACGTCAATCACATTCTGCGGCTTGTTGTATCGCCGCCCGCCATTGATATCCACCGCCAGCAGCACTTCGGCGCCCATCGCCTTGAGCGGCGACAGCGGCACGTTCTCGACCAGACCACCGTCAACCAGCATGCGCCCCTTCCATTCGGCCGGCACGAAAATACCGGGTATCGACGTGGAGGCCACAATCGCATCGATCAGTCGCCCTTCTTTGATCACCACCGCTTCACCGCTGTGAATGTCGGTCGCGACAGCGGCGAATGGAATCGGCGCATCTTCCAGGCGCTTGTCGCCAACAAAACGCTCCACCAGCTTGCCCATCTCGGCATTGCTGAGCAGCCCATAGCGCGACAGAGTGGCCGCAGCCATATCCACCCAGCGCAGCCCCATGGCCGCTTTGCGCAGGTCATCCAGGTCCACACCATAGGCATACAGGCCGCCAATCAGCGCACCAATGCTGGTTCCGGTGATGTAATCCGGTCGCGTAGCGTGCTCCTGCAAGGCACGCAACACGCCAATATGTGCTGCCCCACGCGCCGCCCCGCCGCCCAGCGCCACTCCCAGTGTGGGGCGCTCACGCTGTGGCTTGGGCGTGCTCAACGGGCACTCCGCGTTTTGCTGGCGCTGGGCGCAGCAGAAACCTCAGCCTTGACCTCGGGCGTGCGTATCCAGCCGAAACGGCTGGCCACGATACGCGCCATGGACTCGGCCAGGGGACGCGAAGGGAAGCCGCCGATCTGCAGCTCATGAATCACCCGATCGGCCTGATTGCGCGCGACCAGGCGAGCCTGAAAACCCGCTTGCTGCATCTCCAGCAAGGCTGCATGGCCATCCGCTTCACGCTCGAAGCGGTTGATCGACAACAGATAGCCATTCTCACCCGGAATCGGTTGATTGCCATCCTCGCGCGGGCCGATATACGAGGCACGCGCCGGCAGTGGTGCGGTCGCCAGATCACGGGCCGGCGGTGTGCTGTAAATGGGCAATACGCCGTGCGGCACTTCCAGATACTCCGGGTTGTACTTGATCAACCCGCGCTGTCCCTGATTGTTCTCGACCACCAGGAAAAACGGCCCCACCCCTTTGGCGTGGGCATAGCGATGCATGTCGATGCCCACCACGCGGAGGATCTGCCGATCGCTCAGACCGAACCAGCGCGAGCGCTCGGCGGTATACAGACGCTGGCGCGGTTCCAGACCTTCGCCCCGCACGATGACATCATGGTTGATCAGCTCGCGGGCCGCCGCATAGGTATCGGCGAACACCACCTTGCCATTGAACAGCAGGTGCTCGATACGATTCAGCTCAGAGTGCACGCTGGCATCTTCGGCGTACACGCGCGTGCAGTCATCAAGCACCCCGGAAAACCAGGCGATCCCGTCACGAATCACCATGTCGCCCGACAGCTTGCCTCGGCGCCCCTGGTGCAGGGAATAATCCAGCGGTTCTGCAATCAGCGAGGGCTTGTTTTTCCACAGAATGAAGCCATATGACTGAAGCACCTCATCCGCCGATGGGAACTGGAACTCGCGCCCGGGGCGAAACTCGAAGTTGCAGTCGACTTCAACAATCTCGGCATAGTCGCTCAGGCCGCCGGCCACGGAAAAAGCGGCCGCATGAACGGCCCCCGCCAAGGACCACAAAATGGCCAGCAGACCTGCAAAAATCAGCTTGGTTAAACGCATAGGCAAAGTTTAACTGTAGCGACCCGTATAAAATAGCCATCCAACTCACTCAGCCAGCAGCATGCTCAACGCCGACACCGAAATCGTCAATCTCAAACGGGAAGTCATCGGCATTCTGGTTCCGGAAGGCCAGAAAGTCCGCTTACCGTCCGGCACCCAGTGCGGCATTACGCAGGCCTTGGGCGGTTCCTTCACGATTTACATCGAGGGCCGTTTGTTCCGCATCAATGGCGAAGATGCCGATGCTCTGGGCAAACCCCAACCGCCCAAGATCAGCCTGCCCGAAAATGCCAGCGATGCCGAAGTGCAGGACATCGTGTGGCAGCAACTGCGCACCTGCTACGACCCGGAAATCCCCATCGACATCGTCGAACTGGGCCTGGTTTACGAATGCGAGGTGGAAGCGCTGGGCGCCGAATCACGTAAGGCCATGGTGCGCATGACCCTGACTGCGCCCGGTTGCGGCATGGGTGACGTGCTGGTTGCCGACGTGCGGCACAAGCTGGAACAGATCCCGACCATCGACGAAACGGATGTCGAACTGGTGTTCGACCCGCCGTGGAATCAGTCGATGATGAGCGAAGCGGCGCGCCTGCAAACCGGGATGTACTACTAGGGCACTAAGCCTTGGCCTTGCGGGCGCGCTTGACCGCGGCCGCGGTGCGCAGCTCATTGCGGTAGTGCCACATCAGGTTGGCCAGAAGACGGATGCGCGTTTCCACCGGCAAACCCTGACCGATGCGGATCAGCTGCCGATAGTAATAGCCCTGAGCCCCCATCACATAGGTCATCTGGATGGCCTTGAGCGGACTGAACGGGCTGAACAAACCCTGCCGCTGCATGAGCTGCTGCTCGGGCGCCGGCAGCTGATCCAGGCTGCCATCGAGCAAGGGTTTGACGAAGTCATTGGCCACGCAAAACGGCCGCCCCAGCCCGATCATCTGACACACCCCGGATTCGACGGCCTGCTCCATCGTGGCCCGTGTGCGAAAGCCGCCAGTCACCATCAGCGGCATCTGGGCCAGCTCACGCACCTCCTCGGCATAGCGCAGAAAATACGCTTCGCGCTGGCTGGTCCGCTCCAGCTGTGCCTGATCCACATTCTTGTGCGTGGTCACCCCGAGAAGCCGCGGTTGCTCATAGTTGCCGCCGGAAATCTCCAGCAGATCAATGCCCTCGTCGTTGAGCATGGCGATCACTGCCTGGCTGTCTTCGGGGCCGAAACCACCGCGCTGAAAATCGGCCGAATTGAGCTTGACCGACAGCGCAAAACCGCTGCTCACGGTCTTGCGTATGGCGCGCACGGTTTCAATCAGGAAGCGCGCACGATTTTCGATGCTGCCGCCCCAGCGGTCGCTGCGCCGATTGGCCAGCGGTGACAGGAACGAACTCAGCAGATAGCCGTGCGCAGCATGCACCTGAGCACCTTTGAAGCCGGCCTGTTCCGCCCAGCGCGCAGCGCGCGCCCAGCGCTGAATGAAGTCCAGAATCTCGTGTTCTTCCAGCGCCCGCGGGGTCGCGATCTGGCCCATCATCTGCACCGGCACCGCCGACGGCCCCATTGGTTCGTTGGTCACATAGCGGAACGACTGGCGACCGGCATGCGAAATCTGCATCCACAGCTGACTGCCCTGTGCATTGACGCCATCGGCCCAGGCCTTGAGCTGGTCCAGGCCTGATTCGTCCTCCAACACCACGTTGCCCGGTCGCTCCAGCACGCGGTGATCAATCTGCACGTTGCCGCTGAGCAGCACGGCGGCGCCACTTTGCGCCCACCAGCCATACAGCCTCTGCAGCTCGGGTGTTGCATGCTGCTGCGCATCGGCCAGCCCCTCGGTCATGGCGGCCTTGACGATGCGGTTGGCTACGCTCAGCCCGCAGGGCAAGGTCAAAGGGGTGGCCAGAATGCTCATGGGTGACTCCTTGGGGATTCGTGTGATGGGCCAATTCTGCGACAATTTGCGGATGTCTGATACACACACCCAAGGCATCCGGATTGTGGTCGCACCGGAATATCTGCCGCAGCAGTCCGACCCTGACAGCCAACGCTACCTGTTCGCCTATCACATAGAAATCCACAATGAAGGCGAGCACACGGTGCAGCTGCTCGACCGCCACTGGCGCATCACCAACGGCCGTGGCGAGGTCGAGCTGGTCAACGGCGAAGGCGTAGTCGGCCTGCAGCCGGTGATCCATCCGCAGGAAAGTTTTCGCTACAGCTCGGGCTGCCCGCTGGACACCCCGGTGGGCACCATGGAAGGCCACTACACCATGCAGCGCAGCGACGGCGAGCGTTTCGATGCCGCCATCGGGGTGTTCCGACTGGCCTTGCCGGGCAGCCTGCACTAGCACCTGCCCCTACTCTGGAGTGACACCATGAACACACAACAAGACGCCATTGAAGCCGCCGCCTTTCGCCGCCTGCTCAAGCATCTGGATGAACGCAAGGATGTGCAGAACATCGACCTCATGAATCTGGCCGGTTTCTGTCGCAACTGCCTGTCGCGCTGGTATGCCGAAGAGGCCGCGCAGCGTGGTGTCGAGATCGACAAGGACAGCGCAAGAGCGCACATTTACGGCATGCCATATGACGCGTGGAAGGCCAACTACCAGAAATAAACGGCCACCACAGACCATCACATCAGGGGGAGATGATGAAAAAACTACCGCTCACAGATGCGGCCTGGCTGATGCTGGAAAACCGCGAGCGGCCGATGCACGTCGGCGGCTTGCAGCTGTTCGAATACCCGGCCGATGCACCGGCGGATTTTCTCAACGGGATCGCCGAAGAGTTTCGCGCGGGCACGCTGGT
Source organism: Oceanococcus sp. (assembly GCA_030147945.1). Taxonomy (GTDB): domain Bacteria; phylum Pseudomonadota; class Gammaproteobacteria; order Nevskiales; family Oceanococcaceae; genus Oceanococcus. The sequence continues at coordinate 12,207 of JASBUL010000042.1, forward strand.
CAAGAAACCGTTCAATCAGCGCCTGCGCAATCCGTACAGTCGCACCGGCAGCTTTCAGTGGATTGAAGACGCCCAGTTCGACCTGGACTACCACTTCCGCCACTCCGCGCTACCCAATCCGGGGCGCGTACGTGAGCTGCTGATCCTGGTCTCGCGTCTGCACAGCACCCTGCTCGACCGACATCGCCCGCTGTGGGAGTCGCATCTGATCGAAGGGCTGGAAGGCAACCGCTTCGCCATCTACACCAAGATTCACCATTCGGTCGTGGACGGCGTGGCGGCCATGAACCTGGCCATGAATTCGTTCACCAACGATCCCAGCATCCGCGACCTGCCGCCGCCCTGGGCTCGCAGCCGCAAGGATCTGCGTATCAGCCGCGAGTTCAGCACGCGCGATGCGCTGGATGCCAGCATTCAGCATGCCGGCTCACGCGCACGCGGCATCACCGGCGTGATCAAAGCCCTGCGTGATCAATACAAGCAGGCCAAGATTCACGAATCCGAAGTCGTGCCCTATCAGGCGCCGCCGTCGATACTCAATCAGGCCATCACCGGCTCACGCCGCTTCTCCGCACAGTCGTTTCCGCTGGCTCGCATCAAAGCCGTGGCCAAAGCGCTGGACGGCACGCTCAACGACGTAGTCATGGCCATGTGCGCCAGCGCACTGCGCACCTACCTGATCAGCCAGCACGCCCTGCCGGACAAGCCGCTGATTTCCATCGTGCCGGTTTCCGTCCGCCCCAAGGGCGAGGAGAGCACCGGCAACGCCATCGGTTTTCTGCTCTGCAACCTGGCCACCAACCTGGGCGACCCGGCCGACCGCTTCACCCGCATCCAGGATTCCATGCGTCGCGGCAAGGCCCGCCTGTCGCAACTCAGCCGCGAGCAGATCATCAACTACGCGCTGGCACTGACCAGCCCCATGGTCTTGGGGCAGCTGGTGGGGATCAAGGGTGATCGACGACCGATGTACAACATCACCATTTCCAATGTGCCGGGCCCGCGCGAAACCCTGTACTGGAATGGCTGCCGTATGACCGGCCTGTATCCGGCATCGCTGATGCTCGACGGTCAGGCGCTCAACATCACCATGGTGTCGTACGCCGACTCGATGGAATTCGGCATCACCGCCTGCCGCAAGTCCCTGCCCAGCGCTCAGCGCCTGCTCGATTATCTCGAGGAAGCGCTGGATGAACTCGCACAGATTGCCGGCCTCTAACGAGGCTGTTTGTTTACCTACCGAGACCTCGCCCATGCACCTTAAATCCTTGTGCATCGCCTTGCTGCTGCCCATGGCGGCGGTGGCCGCAGAGTCTGGCATCGTGCTGGACAATTTCGATCACAGCGTGCGTCCGCAGGACGATTTCTATCGTCACGTCAACGGCCAGTGGCTCAAGACCACAACGATTCCGGCAGACAAATCCAACTACAGCAGTTTCAGCGAGCTGAGCGACCGCACCGAAAAACAGTTGCTTGAAATCATCCGCGAAGCTGCTGCGCATGGCGGCGCGGGCGAGGCCCAGCAGGTTGGTGACCTGTATGCCAGCTTCATGGACGAAACGGCAGTCCAGCGCGCGGGCCTTGAGCCCCTGCAGGCCTACCTGTTCGAAATCGAGAAGCTGAGCAACCGCCAGCAAATCCCGGCCCTGATGGGCACGCTGGAATGGATCGGTGCGGCCAGCCTGATCGAAACCGGCGTCTACGCCGACGCCAAGAACCCCGGCTTCAACACCGCCTACCTGGGGCAGGGTGGCCTGGGCTTGCCGGATCGCGAGTATTACCTCGCCGACAGCGACAAGTTCAAATCCGTCCGCAAAGCCTACGAGGATTACATCACGCGTGTGCTCAGCCTGGCCGGCACGATTGAGGCCCGCAAGCATGCTCGCGCCATCCTGGCGCTGGAAACCCGCATCGCCGAAAAACACTGGACCAAAGTGGAAAGCCGCGACGCGCAGAAAACCTACAACCGACGCGACGTCGAGACCATCAACAGCAACACGCCGGGCTTTGACCTGGCGGCATGGCTGGCCACCTTCGGAGTCAAGGACCTGGAAACCGTGGTCATCCAGCAGCCCAGCTACTTTGAGGCGCTGGGCTCACTGCTCGACAGCGCCAGCCTGGACACCTGGCGCGAGTACTTCCGCCTGCGCCTGATCGATGCCTACGCGCCGTTTCTGAGCGCAGACTTTGTTGCTGCCCACTTCCAGCTGCACGGGCGCACCGTACTGGGCATCGACAGCAACAAGCCGCGCTGGAAGCGCGGGGTCGATCTGGTCGAAGACAAACTCGGTGAGGCCCTGGGCAAAATCTACGTCGAGAAGCACTTCCCGGCCCGTGCCAAGGTGCGCATGGGCGAGATGGTCGACAACCTGATCGAGGCATATCGTCAGAGCATCAACCAGCTTGAGTGGATGAGCGAGGACACCCGCAAGCAGGCGCTCGATAAGCTCGACAGCTTCACCCCGAAAATCGGCTATCCGGACCGCTGGCGTGATTATTCCGCCCTGAGCATCCGGGCCGACGATCTGGTCGGCAACGTGATCCGCGCCAATCTGTTCACCAATCAGTATTACGTCAACAAACTGGGCAAGCCGGTCGACCCGACCGAATGGTTCATGACCCCGCAGACGGTCAACGCCTACTACAACCCGGTCGCCAACGAGATCGTTTTTCCCGCCGCCATTCTGCAACCGCCGTTCTTCAATCTGGAGGCCGACGATGCAGTCAACTACGGCGGCATCGGCGCGGTGATTGGTCACGAAATTGGCCACGGCTTCGACGATCAGGGCAGTCGATTCGATGGCCAGGGGCGCCTGCGTAACTGGTGGACCGACGAAGACCGCAACAACTTCGAGGCCCGCACCCATCAGCTGATCACCCAGTACAACGCCTATTCACCACTGCCGGGGTATACCGTCAATGGCGAGCTGACCATCGGCGAGAACATCGGTGATCTGGGTGGCCTGTCGATTGCGGCCAAGGCCTATCATTTGTCGCTCAAGGGCAAGCCTGCACCGGTGCTGGATGGTTACAGCGGCGACCAGCGGCTGCTCATCGGCTGGGCCCAGATCTGGCGTCGCCTGTATCGCGAGGATGCGCTGATCAACCGCCTCAAGACCGACCCGCACTCACCGGGCGAGTACCGCTGCAACGGCATCGTCTCCAACGTACCCGAGTTCTACCAGGCCTTTGAGGTCAAACCTGGCGACGCCATGTACCTGCCGCCGGACAAGCGGGTCCAGATCTGGTAACGATGACGGGCTAGCGCTTGCGGCACAGCGTCAGCCCATCGGCAATCGGCACCAGGCTGAGTTCGATGCGTTTGTCTGCGGCGACATGCAAATTGAACGCGCGGATGGCCTTGGTGCCGTTTTCCTGATCCTGCGGGTCGATCACCCGCCCGGACCACAAGGTGTTGTCCACGGCGATCAATCCGCCAGGGCGCAGCAGCTGCAGGCAGGCTTCGTAATAGTCGATGTAGCCGCGCTTGTCGGCATCGATGAAAGCGAAGTCGTAGGTCGCGGCCTCACCGGCGTCCAGCCTTTGCGTCAGCGTCTCGAGCGCCGGCGCGATCTGCAGATCGATCTTGTGGGCCACGCCGGCACGCTGCCAGTAACGCCGTGCGATATCGGTCCAGTCCTGACGAATATCACAGGCCAGCAGATAACCGTCGTCGGGCAAGGCCTGCGCCACGCTCAGACTGCTGTAGCCGGTAAACACGCCGACCTCAATGCAGCGCCTGAAACCCCCAATCCGAACCAGCAAAGCCATCAGCTGGCCCTGCTCCGGAGCAATCTGCATCCGGGCCATGGGATTGCTGGCCGTTTCAGCGCGTAAATCGCGCAGCACCTCGTGGTCGCGCAAACTCACCGACAGCAAATAGTCATAGAGTCCCTGGGACAGGGAAAAACTGCGATTGGTCATGGGTCACACCACGGCAAAGTGTCTGTGCAAGTTTAAGACCGTCGTACCCAGATGAGCCAAATTCCGCGTAGAATAAGGCCGTGGGGAAGTCACTGGACCATCTTGGCGTGTTGAAATCTGTACTCAATAGCCCCTATATTCCGAGCGCGGAAGGGGCACGACAGCGGATAAGATTCCTCGATGCCCAGATTCATGTTTTTCAAAGCAATTCACCAAATTCTTAACCGGGAGCTTCAACATGGGTAAACAAGGACTGATTGCCGGCACGGCTCTTGCACTGGCGGTAGGCGGCCAAGCCTTCGCACAGGACAGCGAGGACCGAGCCACATACATCACCATTCTGGGCACCTATTCCCAGATCGACGAAGACCGCAGTGCCCTGGGCAACATCGATGATGCGATGGGCGTGCAGTTCATTATCGGTCAGCAGCGCGCCAGCGGCCTGGGCTTCGAAGCCACGCTGTTCGGTGACGTGATCGAAACCGGCGCCGGCAACGGCACCGACTACTACCGCCCCGGCCTGGGTCTGGACCTGTTCTACGCCTTTGGCGATCGCAAGGGCTTCACCCCGTTCGTGCTGGTCGGTGCTGGCGGCACCTACAACGACGTGTTCCCGGACAGCGAAGACGACTACGACTGGTACGGTAATGCCGGTCTGGGTCTGGTCACCGGCCCGCTGAACAAGTACGACCTCAAGCTGCGCGCTGAAGTGCGTTACATCTACGACAACTTCCAGGATGGCTACGAGGACTACCGCGCCGGCCTGGGTCTGGAAATCCCGCTGTACGGCGAGCCGAAGACCATCGAGAAAATCGTCGAGAAGGTCAAAGTTGTTGAAGTCGCCGGCGAAGGCCTGGGCGATGCGGACGGCGACGGCATTGTCGACGGCAAAGACCAGTGCCCCAACACGCCGGCTGGCACCCGTGTTGATGGCGATGGTTGCCCGCTGGGTGACGTGGTTGCCCTGAACGGCGTGACCTTCGAAACCGATTCCAACCGTCTGCGTCCGGATGCGGTCACGATTCTCGACGAAGTCGCTGAAGTGCTGAACCGCTACCCGGAAATGCTGGTGGAAGTGGCTGGCCACACCGACAGCGTTGGCGCCGATGCGTACAACCAGCAGCTCTCCCAGCGTCGTGCCGAAGCTGTGGTTGAGTATCTGGTGGGTAAAGGTATCGCTGCAGACCGCATGAGCGCCGTGGGTTATGGCGAGTCCGAGCCGGTTGACAGCAACGACACCAAGGACGGTCGCGAGCGCAACCGTCGCGTGGAACTGCGCATCAAAAACTAAAGCGTCGTTCTGACACACAAAAAACCCCGGCACTGCCGGGGTTTTTTTATGCCTGCAATACAGGCTCAGATTTTGAGCATGCGGCGTTGCTAAGCTAACGCCATGCCCAGCGATTTAACCCTCACCGCCAGCGAAACCCAGGCCCGCGCACTCAGGCTGCGCCACAATCTGCGTGCGCGCGATGACGGCGCAACGGTGTGGCCGGCGCCTCAGATCCTCAGCCTGGATCAATTCCTGCGCCAGCAGTGGCTGCTCAGCTGGCCAGATGAACAATTGCTGTCAGACAGTCAGGAGTTGTGTCTGTGGCACAGCGCCGTGGAGCAGGCCCTGCGCGCCGATCCGGACCAGGACGATATGCTCATAGGCCAGCGCGCGCTGGCCCGCCAGTTCATGCAAACCGCACAACTTGCCGCGCGCTGGTGCATCGACACAACCGAGGGCCCACTGTGGACGGCCGAACAGCGACTCTTTCGTGAGGCCCAAGTCCGGGTTGATGCGCAGCTTAAATCGCGCGCCGCGCTCACCACCCGTCAACTTGCGCAAGCTTACATCCGCGGTCTCGACACCGGCGCCATCAGCGCCCCGCGCGCTTTGAACTGGCATCCCGCAACGGGCACACCGCTGCCGTATCAGAGCGAGGTGATTCACGCGTTGGCGGCACACCATTGCGAAGTGCACACACAACCGCCCCGCGAAGCCAGGCCCGACGCACCGCTGTGCGGCTTTTTGAGCGCCGATGAAGAAAGCATGTGGCTGGCTTTGGGCCAACGCCTTGAGGCTGCCTTGCGCAGCAATCCGCAGCACACTCTGCTGATCGCGGTGCCGCGCCTGGATGCCGACCTTGAGCAACGCATCACGAGCTGCTGGCGACAGTGCTTCGCCGCCGACGTGCTGGCCACCGACAGCAACGGCGATACGCCACTGTGGGGCTTTCAGCGCAGTCCGGCACTGGCCCATCACCCCGCGGTTGATCTGGCGCTGCGCATCATCGAGCTGCGCGCGCGCGACATCCGTTTTCAGAACCTCTCAAACATACTCCTTCACCCCCTGCTGTTTCGTGGTGTCTGGCGTGATGTATGCGCCGTGACCGAGCGACGGTTGCGCGCTCAGGGCACACGTCATGACATCGGCGCTGTCCTGCGCCACCTGCCCCAGGACGCACCAGCCGAATTGCGGCAAAGGTTGCAACAGCTCGCAACCACGGTGAAAGACACACCAAGCCGCGCACGCCCGCTGGACTGGCTGGGCCACTGGCGGCGCTGCTGGCTTGCCGTGGGCTACCACACCAGCGGTGAGGAGTGGCCGCTGCGCGAGGAATTTGATCAGGTCTTGCTCGAGTTCGCCGGCCTCGACAGCAGTCTGGGCGAAATCAACGCCGCAGAAGCCAGCAGCTGGTTGCAGCAGATCGCACAGCGACAGCGCTACCAGGCCGAAGGTGCACGCGATGCCCCGATTCAGATTTGCGAACTGCTTGAGGCTGTCGATCAACCCGCACAGCAGGTTTACGTGGCCAATATGCATGACCGGGCCTGGCCCGCGGCTGCGCGGCCCAATCCGTTTTTACGGCTGGAGGACCAACTCAGCGTGAACTTGCCTCAGGCCAGCGCAAACGGCCAGCTGGAGGATGCCCGCGCAATCTGGCATGCCCTGCTGGCGCGACACCCCAGCCTGGAAGTGTGGTGCCCGCAGAGCAACAGCCAGGGGGCGGAATGTCATCCCAGCCCGCTGGTCAACGCCAGCTGGGCCCAGGTCGAGCGCCCATTGCTGGGCGTTGCGTGCAAGCATGCACAACTGCCGGACAGCGATCCTGCGCCGCCTCTGCCGGTACATCGTCAATCGACCCAGAGTGGCGGCGTCTCCATCGTCCAGGCTCAGGCCCATGGCGGTTTTTTTGCCTTCGCACGGCATCGTTTGCAGCTGCGTGCACTGGAACAACCCCTCGAAGGCCTGTCGCCGCTGGCCCAGGGCAACTGGATTCATCATGTCTTGCAGACGTTCTGGCAGGCGCATCGCCAGCAACGCGCCCTGCTGGCCCTGGACGATGCGGAGCTGCTGGCCGATCTGACACCCCGTGTAGCCGCCAGCGCGGCGCAATTTGTACCGCTGGGACGTTACGGCCCTCAGTTGCAGGCGGCCGAATCAGACCGCGTACTGCGTTGTTGCCTGCGCTGGCTCCAGCACGAAAAGCGCCGCTGTGATGATTTCGAGGTGCTGCATTGCGAGGCAAGCCTTGAAGACCGTATCGATCCGCTGCAATTCCGCCTGCGCATCGACCGCATCGACCGCTGTCTCACTGCCCAGGGGCCACGCTACCTGGTGATCGATTACAAAACGGGCGGAGGACTGGAAGAGCGGTTCTGGAAAACCCATCAGTTCTACGAGCCGCAGCTACCGCTGTATGCCACCAGCAGCAAGCTGAGCGAGCTGGATGTCCCGCAGGTCGACGGCATCTGCTTTGCCCAGGTTGACGAAACCCACCCCGCGTTCATCGCCAGCCTGAACTGGCGACGCAAACTGATCGAAGAGGACAGCAAAGCCTTTCATGTCGACTGGGAGAGCACCCTGAATGACTGGCGCACGCGTCTATCGGAACTGGTCGCTGCATTCTGCGCGGGCAACGTCGATTACGACGCCAATCAGGACTACCGCCGTCGCTACCCGGTCGCAGACCTGTTACCGCTGATTGACCATCTTGGCGAGGACGACGACGCATGACCACGCTCGACGACGACACCCAAGCGCGGCGTGACGCCCTGCGCCTGGATCACAGTGTGGTGCTGCGGGCACCGGCGGGGTCCGGCAAGACCGGTCTGCTGATTCAACGCATGCTGGCTGCGCTGAGCATTGTCGAACAGCCGGAAAACGTCCTCGCCATCACCTTTACGCGCAAGGCTGCGGCCGAGATCCAGCACCGCCTGATCGAAGCGCTCAAACAGGCTGCTGACGATACGCCGCCCAGCGACGCGTTTGCCGCCCAGACCTGGGCGCTGGCGCGGCAGGTCCGTGAGCGTGATCAGGCCCAGCATTGGCAGTTGATCGACAATCCGTCGCGCATCAGCGCAACCACCATTGATGCGCTCAACCGCGAGCTGGCCTCACGCATGCCGGTGCTGAGTGGTCTGGGCAGCGTGCCCGAGCCGCTCGATGACGCCAGCAGTCTGTACCGTGAAGCCATTGCCAACCTGTTCGCACGACTGGACCAGCCAGCCACCGACGAAGACGAGCGCCAGGCCCTGCAACAGGTTCTGGCGCTGGGCCAAAACCGCCTCGACAAACTGCTCGATGGCCTCGCCGGCATGTTGGCAACGCGCGAGCAGTGGCTCAGCGCATGCTTTGGCGCCCACGGTCAGGATCACGCGCTGGGCGAGCGCCTGATCCGTCAGCACGTCAATGAAGCCCTGCACGGCGCGCTGGCATTGTTGCCGGCGGCGCCGGCGCGCCGTAGCTGGATCGAAACCCTGCGCAGGCTCGCCGAGGACGGTGCGCATAAGCTGGAACCCGCACTGTCGCTGGATGACTGGCCAGAGGCGCAGCTGGATCACCTGCAGCAGTGGCAGTGGCTCGCACGCACCCTGCTGACCACCAATGGCAGCTGGCGCAAGGCGGGAGGCATGAATGTCACCGGCGGCTTCCTCAAAGGCCACCCGGCCACCGCCGAGGCCAAGCAGCAAATCGAAGTCTTCGCCGCATGCGGTGATCAGGCCGCAGCGGCTCTGCATGCCTTGGCCGAGCTGCCGGACACCTACCCTGCGTCGCTGGCACAAACCGCAGCATCGCTCAATCGCGTGCTGCTGCAGCTGTGCGGCGAGCTGCGCCTGATCTTCGCCAACCGGCAGCAGGCCGACTACGCCGAGCTGGCCATCGCCGCACTCGATGCCCTGGCTGATACGCGCAGTGGTGTAGCCGAGCGCCAGCATGCACGCATCCAGCATTTGCTGGTGGATGAAATGCAGGACACCAGCGACGCCCAGCATCGCCTGCTGTTGCAACTGGTCGCCGACTGGCAGCCGGGCGATGGCCGCAGTCTGTTTCTGGTCGGCGACCCTCAGCAGTCGATATATCTGTTCCGTCAGGCCCGGGTCGAGCTCTTTCAGCAGATCTTTCAGCAGGCCCGGCTGGGGCCTGTCGCACTGACGCCGCTGCAGCTGAGCAGCAACTTCCGCAGTCGTCCGGCGCTGGTCGACTGGTGCAACAAGCACATGCAGAGCCTCTTTGCACGTCGCGGCAGCCCGGTCAGCTTTGCCCGATCGCAGGCCCGCCGCCCCGCAGGCGGTGAAAACGCGCATGTGCTGATTGCAGACAACGCGCAGGACGAAGCCCAGCAGGTGGCCGAACGAATTGCCAGCAGCCTTGAACAGGACCAGGCACGCAGCATCGGGGTACTGGCGCGCAGCCGCGCCCATTTCCAACCGCTGCTCAGAGCATTGGATGAACGCGCTATCGCCTACTGCGGGCAGGACCTTGATCCGCTGGAACAGACGCCGGTTGCGCGTGATTATCTGGCCTGCATGCAGGCCTTACGCCACCCCGCCAACGACATGGCCTGGGTGCGCCTGCTGCGCAGTCCGGGCGTGGCGCTGAGCTGGGCCAGTCTGGACGAGCTGGCTGCCTGCCATCCCGACATGCCCTGGTCGTGGCGCGCACGCCATGCCAGCCAAGCCGAGCTGAAGCCGCTGCAACACAGCCTCGGACATCTTGAGCAACAACGCAGCCTGAGCAGCAATCTGCCTCTGGCCGCCAGTTGGCTGCACCGTCAGCTGGGCCTGCGTGACGACCTAACTGACGCCGAGATGGCCGACCTGGTGCGCCTGGAAAGCCTGCTCAACAAGCACTGCCCCTGCGGCATCCTTGAGGACGAGGCGGGTTTCGAAAACGCGGTGCGCCGTCTCTTCAGCCAGGCACCACCAGCCCGGGTCGAGCTGATGACCATTCACCGCTCCAAAGGTTTGGAGTTCGATCATGTCGTCCTGTTTGGCTGCAACGCCGGGCTGCGTCGTTCGGACGCGCCTTTGCTGCGCTACGAGCAACGTCAGGGGGATTGGTTGATGGCCCCCAAACCGCGTGAATCGCTGAGCCAGGACACGCCAGCAACGCGCATCTACAAGCTGCTCAACAATCAGGCGCAGAACGACGATGCTGCCGAAGCTATGCGGCTGTTCTACGTGGCCTGCACGCGTGCACGCGAGCAACTGGACATCAGTCTGAACACGGCTCAGCGCGGCGATTCGCGCAATTTTGCCGCTTTGCTGGCGGACAGCGGCGAGGATCTGGAGCTCAAGGGCGAGCGTCAGGAGCGCGAGGTACAGTGGCGTGCCGTGCTGCACCCTCGCCTGCCCGTGGAGCGACGTCGGCCTCAGCAACCGGCACAGCTGCCGGCGCGACGCCCGGTGCACAGCACCAGCCCGAGTCGGCTGGCAGCCGCGCAGCGCGATCGTGTTGTCGCCGGCCTCGACTGGCATCGCCTGCGCGCCAGCCTGACCGGGACTCTGGTGCATGAGTGTCTGGAGCGAGCCGCGCAGCAACCTGAACTGCCCGACAGGCAGACCCTCGACGCCTGGCGCGGCCCGTTGCGCGCTGGCTTGAGTCGGCGGGGCCTGCCACAGCACCTGCTCGACGAAACCTGCACGCAGGTCATTGAGCTCACCGCTCAGGCCTTGGGCGGCTGGGGGCGCTGGCTGCTTGCGCCGCGCGCATGGGCACGCAATGAGTTTGCCCTCAGCGCTTGGCAAGGCAACGCCTGGGTCAGCGCCATCATCGATCGCTGTTTTGAAGACGATCAGCAGCGCTGCTGGGTCGTCGACTACAAAACCAACGCAGCCGCGCAAGACCAGCGCGACGTTTGGCTGCAGGAGCAATGCCAGCATTACGACGAGCAACTGGTGCGCTATGTCGCGCTGATCAGCGCACTTCGTCCGCACAACCGGGCCATTGCGGCCCTGTACTTCGTCGCCTGCGATGCCCTCATGATCCGGACTCAGACAGGCTGGCAGCAGGTCTTCGCGGCGGATGACATCGACGCGCTGTAAGCGGCGGCGCATTGACCCGGCCTGGAGCAGCGGCGATCATCCCGGCCCCATACTCGCCCGGTAGCCCCCATGGCCGGCAAACCTGTCATAGAAGCCGAATTCGGCCCCCGCTTTCCGCGTCGCGGCAACGCATTCTCACGCGCCATTGGTCGCAGCCTGATGCGCCTGCTTGGCTGGCGTATCGTCGGCTCACCACCGAACGAGCCCAAGCTCATGGTGGTGGCCATCCCGCACACCTCAAACTGGGACGGAATTATCCTGCTCCTGGCCATGCTTGCCGCCGGTCTCGATCTGCGCTGGGTCGGCAAGCACACCTTGTTCCGTGGCTTCACCGGCCGGGTGCTGCGCTGGGCCGGCGGTGTTTCGGTGAACCGCGCCAAGGCGCAGGATTTTGTCAGCAGCGTGGCCCGAACCTATCGCGACAATGACAGCCTGGCGCTGATCATTGCCCCCGAAGGCACGCGTAAACCCACCGCGCGATGGAAAACAGGCTTTCACCGGATCGCCCAGCAGGCCGGCGTTCCGATCGTGATCGGCTACATGGATTACGCGCGCAAGACCGTCGGCTTTGGTCCGGGCATGCCCGCCTCCGACGACTTCGACGACTACATGGCGCAGATGGCGCACTTCATCCGCGACGTGCGCCCACGCCACCCGCAAAACTTCATCCTGCCGATGCGCGAAAACAGCGCCGCCCAGACGCCGCCGGATTGCTGATTTCAACGCAGGTGATTTCTCAGCTTTGGCAGCTAAGCTGCGAGAAATGAATGGGAATTCCAAGTCATGCACAGCCCCTGTGGATAACTCTGTGAATAGTGCCCCTGCGAACACTCAAAAGCACACAGCCACGGCCATTTTTACGCTGCTGATCAATTCGTAACCAATTTGACTTGTTGGTTAAAAAACAAACACTTACGATAAGCGCCTCAGTCGCAAGCCGGTCTTGACAGAGGATTTTCAACGTGATTGGACCCCAGCCTGTTTTGTGCATAACAACAAAGCCCCGCAGGGTGTGGTTTTGCTGAAATCCGTACCAAACTGGCGCGCGGATTTTTCGCGCGACGCACTGCGTGAGTGCTGCGTGCTGTGCGTGGGTGGCTTCGACCCCAGTGGCGGTGCCGGCATACTCGCCGACGCACGCATGCTGAACGCGCTCGGCGGCCATGCCTGCGCGCTGGTCACGCTGAACACCAGTCAGGGACGCAGCAGCTGGCGCAGCGCATCAGCCCAGTCTGTCGATCTGCTGCGCGAGCAGTGGCAAGGTCTGGCCGACAGCCTGCCGATCCACGCGATCAAGATTGGCGCCGTGGCCAATGCCGGGCAGATCGCCTGGTTGATCGAGCTGATCACGGATCTCAAGGTGCCGGTAGTGCTGGATCCGGTCCTGACCAGCAGCAGCGGAGGCCACCTGTCTGCTGCGCAGGACCTGATGGCGCTGCTCGACCATTGCACAGTGATCACCCCCAATCGCGCCGAAGCCGAGGCGCTGCTGGGCCCCACAGATCCGCACGATGCCCCCTGCGCCGTGCTGATCACGGGCAGCGACGCCGCGCAGCAGGCCGGCCAAACTACAGCGCACCATCAGCTGTATGCGCAGGGCCAGCTGAGCCGCTGGGAGAGCCCTGTATTGCCAGGGCGCTATCGCGGCAGCGGCTGCATGCTGGCCAGCGCAATCGCCGGTTTTCTGGGGTGTGGCCTTACGCTTGAAGATGCGGTGGGCCACGGCCTGGCCGCAGTCCAACCCATGCTGCAACACGCCTGGCGGTTTGAAGACGGGGTGCACCTGCCCCGTGCGCCACAATGACGCTTCGCGGTGTGTATTTGCTGGCCGACGAGTCGG
>JASBUL010000046.1 GCA_030147945.1 Oceanococcus sp.
GCCGGGCTTATGCCTTCCATGTAAGGCCATACCAGTGACTTGTCGGCGCTGACCTGGCGGGCGCGGACCATGTTGACCACCGATTCGCGTGGTCGCCCGAAGATGCCCATGAAGGTGGCGTGGAGCTGTTCGTCCTTGACCAGCTCAACCCGAATCTGGCGCGTGTTCTTGCTGCTGCGAATCAGCTCGGCCCGGCACTCGATCTCGCCCTCAACCGGGGCGATCAGGGTGGCCTGCAAGGTTCGGATGGGCAGGCCATCACTCAGGGGCTGCATGGCCTTTGCGGCGAGTACGGCCTGCAGACCGCCGTAGGTGCTGCGCCCCTGCATCCAGCTGGAGGGAATCCGGGCCTTCAGGCCTGTTGAGCTGGACTCAAGTGAGTTCAAAAACTGGGTCAGTGTCATGAGGGTGTGGTCTTGAAGTCTGGAGTGGTCGGGCTGGGCTTGAGATTGATCAACGCCAGGGCGTCGCAGAGCGTGGCCCAGATGTCCTCACGCGGTATGCGTTTGCGGCTCTGAACACGCACGCCCTGATGGATCAGCATCACCATTCGTGCGGCCTGGGCGGGTGTCATATCGGCGTGCCAGAGGCCCTGATTGCGGGCCTGATACAAGGCCTGCTCAAAACGGTTCTGCATGCTGTCGAGCAGCTCTGCGGCTAGCGCACACAGTGCATCGTCGGTGTCCGCCAGCTCGAGTATCGAGTTGACCAGCAGACAGCCCTTGTGCAGGCGTTGATCCGGGGGCTGCAGCACGGTCATTTCGAAGAACCGGCTGATCAGCTGTTGCGGCGGTTCGTTGGCGTTGTGCTGCTGTAAGGTCAGTTCGGCGGTGCGCTGGCCGAACAGTTTGAGGCATTCGACAAACAGCGTTCTTTTGTCACCGAAGCTCGCATAGAAGCTGCTGCGCTGTATGCCCATGGTCTGCAGCAGGGCATTCAGCGAGGTGGCGTTGTAACCCTGCGACCAGAACAGTTTCATGGCGCGGGTGAGGGCGCGTTCGCGATCAAATTCCAGGGGGCGGGGCATGGCGGGTTCTCGGCAGACCGGCATAATACTGTACCAAGCGGTACATAATGGCAAATGCCGAGTCCTGCGGTATGGCGTCAAGTGTCAATATGTTTCGCGCAGGCTGACGTTAAATAGCCCGACCATAAGAACGCACAGGGGAGACCACACAATGACAGACCGGTTTGGACGCATGTATCGGCTGATGCTCAGCGCCATGCTCAGCGCCGCGTTGTTCGGCTGCACAGACCAGCCCTCGGCCGACGATGGCAGTGCCGCTCTCGCGCAGTGGCCGGCTTCGCAGCCGGGCGAGGATCCACCGCCCGCGCCGGATGCCATCGCGCAGGCGCTTGGCTCCGCGGCCACCCTGCTTGACCTGCTGCCCACCGACGTGGCCGTGCGCTTGTTCGACCCGGTGGCCTTTGGCTACACCATCAATGACATCACCGACCCGGTGATCGTTGAGCACATGGTGCGCTCAACGCTGGCCCAGACGCAGGATGGCTCGCGCCTGGATCAGGTTTATCACTGGTACGGCCACCCTTATGAAAACCAGGCTGTGGCGCTGGTTCCGGTGGAGTTCGAAAACCGCTACGGCACCCGCATGTATGGCGAAATCGTGCTGCCCGGGCGCGCAGCGATCCCGCCGAGTGATGGGCCGTTTCCGGTGATTCTGGCGCTTGAAGGGCTGAACACCAATACGGCAATGTACCGCTGGTGGCATCGTTTGTTTGCCGACAACGGCTATCTGGTGTTTGCCTTCGATTTCAGCGGGCAGGGGCGTTCGGATGACGAAGTCAGCGATGATCCCGGCAACAACCTGCACGACGCGCAAGACGCCATGCGTTACCTGTTTGAAGCATCGCCGGTGGCCAGTGTGCTCGACCGCGACCGTTTCGGTGTGATCGGACACAGCATGGGAGCGGCGGCCGCTTTGCGCGTGCAGGAGCAGGAAGCCAGCGATGCCGCTGAACCCAATCCTGTGCCGGTCAAGGCGGTCATCGCGGCGGCGCCGGTGTTCGAGTCGGTGTCAGCCAGCCCGATTCCGGTGATGATTCAGACCGGTGACCACGATGGCCCGATTGCCCCGCTGCCGTTCGTGAATCCGGCGGTGGTGCGCCCGCTGTATGACAGCCTGAGTGCGGACCGTGCCTTCATCGTTGCCGAAGCTGCGACTCACGGCATGCACACCAATTACCCGCTGATTCCAACCTCGACCTGGGGGCGTGAAATCGCCGCGGACTTCTCCCTGGCCTGGATGGACTATTACCTGCGTGGCGACGCCTCGGCGCTGGCGGTGCTTGAAGGCGGGCATCCACATCTGTCCTATCTGCATGACAGTCTGACCCGTATCAATGGGCATGAGCAGAGCTATCGCGGCGCGGGTGTGCTTACGCTTGATTAGGCCACAGGCGGCCTGCTGATTCAGATCAACTGGAGTTTGCGCGCGTAGGCGGCAGCCGCTGTTCTGCTGCCGACGCCAATTTTTTCATAGATGTTGTGCAAGTGCCACTTGACGGTGGCCACTGAGATCAGCAGCTCGTCCGCCAGCTGCAGGTTGGTCAGGCCGGCGGCGACCAGCTTGAGGATCTCGGTTTCGCGCTCGGTCAGCGGCTCGATCTCGTCGCGCCCGTCGGTCAGCGGCTGAATCGCGTTGTGGGTGTCCGGGTTTTCGTTTCTGAGCAGGGCAATCAGGCGTTGTTCGAACTGGCGTTTGAGCTGGTGTTCCTCACCGGCGTAGGCACTGCCACGCTTGCGCTGGATCGATTCCAGTATGTCCAGCATGGTGCCGCCGGCGGCAATGAACGGGTAGGCGTGATTGTGCGGCGCCGCCAGGTTCAGGGCCCGATCCAGTTCGCGCTCGGCGTCGCCCTGACGCTCGCTGGCCCACAGGGCGATGGCGCGCAGACAGCGGATCTGCTGGAGCACAAGAACCTGCTCGGCCTGAGTCGCGGCCTGCAGCGATTTGAGCAGTTTCAGGGCGCTGTCGGGCTGGCCTTGGGCCAGACGCAGCTTGGCCTCGGTGTAGCGTGACAGCACGCTGATGCGGCTGCGCATCTCGTCGCAAATCAGCTGGCTGCGTCGATCATCCGCCAGCCCGCTGCTGATGAACAGCTCGGCTGCGGTTTCAGTGTCGTCGTCATGGCGCAGGC
The DNA here is from genome assembly GCA_030147945.1 of Oceanococcus sp. Taxonomy (GTDB): domain Bacteria; phylum Pseudomonadota; class Gammaproteobacteria; order Nevskiales; family Oceanococcaceae; genus Oceanococcus. The sequence continues at coordinate 3,160 of JASBUL010000046.1, forward strand.
GCAGGTCAATCTCTTCTGCGGCGAGACTGAAGTGGAGCATGAGCTGGTCAGCGCCCAAGGCCGTCTCGCGCCCTTGTTTGAGCACTTCGCAGGCCGCGCCCAGTTCGCCGCGCCAGGCTTTCATGCGCGCTTCGTTGCGCAGTGCAATCCACAGCGGTTCCTGCGGCCCGAACAAAGCGGTGAAATCCTGCCCGGCACTCATGCAGGCGTTGACGGCGGCAAAGTTGCCGCGCTGGGTTTCGGTTTCGGCCTTGATGATGGCGGCCATCGCGAACATGTATCGGTTGGCGTTGGTGCGTTCGCCAACGTGGCGGCTGGCACGCTCGGCACTGTCATGGGCGGCCTGAATGCGGCCGCGTTCGACATTGGCCAGGGCATTGAGGAAGTCAGCCCAGACAATGGCGTAGACCGAACCGGCCTGGCGACCGTAGCTGTAGGCTTCTTCGGCGCAATCGGCCGCTTTGCCGGTCTCGCCTCGGCTCAGATGGCAGTAGCTGGTTGCGTTGAGTATCGAGGCCAGCAAAAAGGGCTCCGAGGCGGGCAGCTCGGCGCGGATGCTGTGGCACTGAGCAAGGCTGCCGGGAATTCTGTCCGAGCAGACATGGGCGATGGATTGAATGACCTGGGCCAGCCAGCGCAATTGATTGCGCTTGTGCGGCTCCAGTGCCCAACCGCCGTCGTGGTCTTCATCCAGCACCTGCACGGCCTGCTCGGCCAGTTTGATGGCCTGTTCAAGGTCGGATGAAAACGCGCGTGACCAGGCGTGGTTGAGCAGGATCTCGGGGCGCTGCTGGTGATACGAGGACGGCAGGCGGCGCATCCAGTCCAGGATGGTGTAATGGTCGCCCTGGTACTGCGCGATGTCGGGAGCTTTGGTTGCGATCAGGTCAGCCGCACGCTCGTAATGCTCGCCGCTCAGGCAATACTGGATGGCTTCGGTCAGACGGCCTTGTTCCTCACTCCAGCTGGCCGCGATGGCGCACAGCTGCGGGTAGGCGTCGGCTTCAGTGCGGCGCAGTTCGGCCTGCAGAAAGTCGGCGAACAGATGGTGGTAGCGGTACCAGCGCCCCTCATCGTCAAGCGGAATCAGGAACAGATTGCTGCGCTCCACTTTATCCAGCAGCAGGGCGCCGCTGTGGTCCTGCATCAGCGCATTGCACAGCCCGGGGGAGAGCCGCGTCAATGCCGAGGTGCGCAGCAAAAAACGCTGAACCTCAAGCGACTGAACGCCGAGTACGGTCTGGAACAGGTATTCGGTCAGGTCTTTGTTGCGTCCGGAAAACGAGGCGATCATGGCCCCGGCGTTGCCGCGACTGCGGCCGATGGCCAGCGCGGCGAGTTGCAGGCCGGCGGCCCAGCCTTCGGTGGTCGCGTGCAGGCTGTCCAGCGCATCGGCTTCAAGCTCGATGGCGTGCAGCTGCAGCATGAATTCGCTGACCTGGGCGGCATTGAAGTTGAGCGCCTCCTGCGTGATTTCGTGCAGCCCGCCGGAGATACGCCTGCGCCCCAATTCCAGCCCGGGGCGGGTGCGGCTGGCCAGAATCAGGCGCACGTTGCGCGGTGCATGGGCGATCAGGCGATTCCAGAACCGCAGGATGCTGCTGTGCGAGAGGTGCTGAAAGTCATCGACGAAAATCGCCAGCTTGCGGTCGGTGCGGCTGATGCGGGCGACCAGTGCATCGAACAG
>JASBUL010000059.1 GCA_030147945.1 Oceanococcus sp.
ACGTAGAGCTCATTCCCGCGATTGTACTGTACTGCTTATTGACGTTCGCTTGAATGCTCTCTTAGTTGGTGGCTTCGCCACTTTCCAAGGAGCACCCGCACAAATTACTTGCTTGATTTTTAAAGAACTTTTGACGACTCGCCCCGCTCGTGTGAAGCAGGCTGCTCGTCAAGGGAGGCGTATGATACATGCCTGCTCAGAGGCGTCAACTGTTTTTTTCACTTCTTCGTAAAATTTTCAGTTTGGCCTGCTCTTGCCACGTATTTACGGGGATTTTCAGCACCTGGGAAACGCTCAAGCACCGCAAATTCAGGACAGCTCGCGCGGTTTCGAAGCCGTAAGCGGCCCCTCGGCACCAATCCCTTCGATACCGCATCACACCAACGCATCGTGGACGCGACTAAGCTGACACAATCGGTAGCAGGTAGTGATCCAGCAACAACAACGCAAATATCGCCATCAGATAGATGATCGAATAGTTGAACAGCTTGCGTGGCAAATCATCAACAGGTTTACGCACCAACTGCCAGGACCACAGCAGGTACAACACCCCAAGCGGCAGCGCGCCTGCCAGATAGAGCCATCCACTCATCTGCGCCACGTAAGGCAGCAGCGCCACGGCAAACAGGATTGCGGTGTAGAGCAGAATCTGCAGGCTGGTGAATTGCACCCCATGGGTGACCGGCAGCATCGGAATCCCCGCGCGGGCATATTCCTCACGCCGATCAATCGCCAAAGCCCAAAAATGCGGGGGCGTCCAGGCAAAGATAATCAGGAACAGGATCAGCGCATGGGCATGCACCTCACCGGTGACAGCCGTCCAGCCAAGCAGCGGCGGCGCGGCACCCGCCGCCCCACCGATCACGATGTTCTGCGGCGTCGCGCGCTTCAGGAACAGAGTGTAAATCACCGCGTAACCAACCAGGGAAATCAGCGTCAACCACATCGTCAGCGTATTGGTCAGCCAGTACAGCAAGGCCGCACCGGTGATGCCCAGCACCGCAGCGAAGCCGAGTGCCTGGGCATCGCTCAGTGTGCCGGTCGGCAGCGGTCGGCGCCGAGTTCGGGCCATACGCGCATCGGCCTCACGATCGGCCCACTGATTGAGCACAGCCGCGCAGGCCGAGCACAGCCAGATACCCGCACTGCCCCCGAGCAGCACCGGCCAAGGCACCACTCCCGGAGTTGCCAGAAACATGCCAATCACGGCTGTGAAGACTAGCAGCAAAACAACTCGCGGCTTGGTCAGCTCGTAGTATTCACGCCAGCGTGCAACTGGCAGGGTCTCGGTCGTACTGCTCATGGCGATACATCCACCAGCGCTGCCGAACTCGGGCGTTCCCGGCGCGCCATTACGTTAATACTGACAACCACCAGGGCGAGCAGCGCGGCGCCCCCGTTATGGGCCGCAGCAACCAGCAAGGGCAATCCCAGCTTTACGCTGGCGATACCCAGCGCCAGCTGCAGGCTCAACGCCCCACCCAGCAGCACCGCCAGCACGCGTGCTTGGGTGCGCCGCCAAATGAGAACGGCCAGGCTGAACAGGGTCAGCGCGGTCACGATCGCACCGAGCCGATGGGTCAGATGGATGGCGGTACGTGCTGGACTCTCCAGAATGCCGTACTCGAAGTTGATACCCAGGCCATGCCACAACACAAAAGCGCTGGAGAAGTCGGTATCCGACGGCCACCACTGTCCATGACAGGTTGGAAAATCCGGGCATGCCAGCGCTGCGTAGTTGCTGCTGGTCCAGCCGCCAAGGAAGATCTGCCCGATCAACACCAGCAAGGCGACCAACGAAAAACCTCGCAAGGCACGCAAGCCCTGCCCCACCGGGGCCGGGTTCTGCAGCAGACGTAACCACAATAAAAGGCTCAGGGTGGTCATGCCGCCAAGCAAATGCGAACTGACCGCGAGCGGCTTGAGCTGCCAGGTCACCGTCCACATACCGAGGATGCCCTGAAAAATCACCACCCCGACCAGCCCCAGCAACAGGCTTCTCGGCAACCCGCGTTTCCAGCCGAAAACCGCCAGCGCGATGATCAGCAAGCCAAGGGTGGATGCGAAATAGCGATGGACCATCTCCTTCCAGGCCTTGGCGGCCTCCAGCGGGCGCTCCGCATGTCCTGCATGGGCTTCCGCCACCTGTGCATCGGGCACCAGTATCTTGCCGTAGCAACCCGGCCAGTCAGGGCAGCCAAGCCCAGCGTCTGACAGACGCACGTAAGCGCCCAGGACCACGATGCCAAAGCACAGGATCAGCGTGAACAGCGACAGTTTCTTGTAGGCAGCATCAGACACGGCAAAGCCATTTGGGTGTGGGGGTAACCGGGTATTTTAAGGTTTTCAGCGTGATTCGGCATCCGTCGCAGCACGCAGCGGATGGCTTATCCGATATTGGACAGCTTGAGCAGATGCTTGATGTCCTTGTACATACCTTCCAGCGGCAGCTCATCGCCGTAATACATCAGAAAGTTGCCCAACGGATCGATCAGCAGCACCGGATCTCGAACCGGCAACTCACCGAGCCAGCCATCAAATCGCGCGCGATCCTGTGCACTCAGCGATAGCACCTTCAAACGCGGATGGCCTTCGCCCAGTGCGGCAGCCAGCGTAGCGGCTTCGGCAGGCTCGGCAACCAGCACGGCACGCTGGACGCGTCCGCGACGTCGATGCAAGAGCGTACGCATCTGTCGGGTTTGCCACAGGCGGTACTGGCAATCGTCCGCGCACGGTGCACGCTGCACATGCAGGATTGTCCATAACCCTTCCAGGGTTTCAGCCCCACCCTCGGCCAGCTGAAATTCGACATCGGGCAGCGGTCGCGCCGGATTGAGCAAGTAGCCCTCAGCGGTATAGCTGTGCGGCTTCCACGAGTCGGGGCCGTAGTACAGCACCGCGGCCAGCACCATCGGTGCAAAAAACAGCACCGCCATGGCGATGAACTTAAGGCGATTACGATTTCTCTGGGTCATGGCGATGAGCGTTTGAAATTCAGAAGGAGATACAAAATCAGGGCGGTCAGCATCAGCGCAGCCCACTGAAAGGCGTAACCATAATGCCGCTCCGGCGGGATGCCCAGATCGGTCCATTCACGGACAAATCCGCTGGGGGCATCCGGATCGAGCAAAACAATACCGTTGGCCACCGGACGCTGATACAAGCACTCCAGCAAGCCATGCGAAGGGTAATTGAGCCGCTGCGGCCAGGACACCTGGGCGCTGTCGCAACGCCCGTCGTCGGTGGCCAGACCAGCCCGCGGCAGGCTGCGCCAGAAACCGCGCAGGGTCACGGTTTGGTCTGGTAGATCGCCTGTTTGCGGCAGCTGTTCGCGGCGCAGCGGACTGGCTATCCAGCCCCGGTTGACCAGCACCACATTGGCGGACGCCTGCAATAGCAAGGGCGTCCACACTTCAACGCCTATGCGCTTGTTATGGGTCTTGTTATCCAGCAACACCTCTTGCGCAGGCATCCAGCGCCCGCGCAGTTCGACCCGACGACCGTGCGCCGGCAGCGCCCCGTTGCGCGCAACATCGACCACCGCATCACTGCGACTGCCCTGACGCGCTATGATGTCGACCTTTTCCTGCCCGCGCTGCATCTGCCACCAGGCCAGACTGCCAAACAGCATCACTGCCAGGCACGTCACCAGCGTGGCCCAGACCGGCGGGCGAAATCTCACGGGGCTACCCTGATGAAACTGTTCATTTCACTGATGTTGCTGGCCATCATCGTGTCTCTCGGATTCGCGATGTTTTTCATGCTCAACGATTCGGGACCAAAGAAACGCACGGTGAATGCCCTGATGTTTCGTGTCGGCCTTTCGGTGAGCCTGATTGTGATACTGATCATCAGCTATTTCATGGGCTGGATTCAGCCCCACGGCATCGTGCCATAACAAAAGCAGGAACACGCGGGGCAAGAAAAAGGGCGCCGGTGGCGCCCTTTTTCATGACGGTATGCCGTGCCGGGCTACAGAATGTAGACGAACACGAACAGGCCGAGCCAGACCACGTCGACAAAGTGCCAATACCAGGCCACACCTTCAAAGCCGAAATGCGAGTCGGATTTGAAGTGCCCTTTCATCAAGCGCAGCGTAATCACCAGCAGCATCAGGGTACCGAGGGTGACGTGCATGCCGTGGAAGCCGGTGAGCATGAAGAAGGTGGAACCGTAGATGCCCGACTCCAGCGTCAGATTCAGATGCTGGTAGGCCACGATGTACTCTTCGGCCTGGAAGAACAGGAAGATGCAACCCAGGGCCACGGTTGCCCACATCCACAGAATCACATTGCGGCGCGGCTTGTTTTCACGCAGACCGTGGTGAGCGAAGGTCAGTGTCACACCCGAGGTCAGCAGCAGCATGGTGTTGAGGAACGGCACGCCCCATGGCGGGATGATGCCGAAATCGCCACCAACGCCACCCGGGCCATTGGTCGGCCAGGCGTTCTCGAACTGCGGCCAAAGCACCGCGTTGGTCATCACATCACTGCCACCCAGCCACGGCAGCGAAAGCTGGCGTGCGTAGAACAGGGCGCCGAAGAACGCACCGAAAAACATCACTTCGGAGAAGATGAACCAGCCCATGCCCCAACGATAGGTCATGTCGACCTGCTGGCCGTATTTGCCGGACTCGGATTCATTGATGATGCCGCGGAACCAGATCCAGATGAACGCCAGCGAGATCGCCAGCCCGGTCCAGATCAGCATCGAAGCGCCATGACCGTTGAGATAGTTGGATACACCGCCCAACATCAGGAACAGGCCAATCGTCAGATAGAACGGCCACGCAGTGGGGGCAGGAACGAAGTATCCGCCAGTATTGCTCGACATCTCTAAGCTACTCCAATCACTGGGCGGCCTGGGCCAGCCCGGTTGCATCAAATAAGGTATACGACAGGGTTACCGTAGTAACCTCCGGCGGCAAAGCGGGATCCAGCATGAAGCGGACCGGCATCTGTTTGTATTCGCCGGCATCCAGCGTCTGCTGGGAAAAACAGAAGCATTCGGTCTTGCGCACGTAGCGGGCCGCATTCCACGGCACCACACTGGGTGTGGCCTGGGTGATGTAATCCTGCGCGGTCCGGTTCTCGGCAAAAAAGTTGACCGTATACAACTTGCCCGGATGCACTTCGATGGCGTTGGTTTCCGCCCCGAAGCCCCAGTCCAGACTGTTGTTCACCGTGGTCAGGAACTCCACACGCACAACGCGATCCTGATCCGGCGCTTCGGCCACGCTGTCCTGCAACTGTATGCCGTCGGTTTTGCCGTTCAGGCCTGTGATGTCACAGACCAGACCGTAAAGCGGCACCAGGGCATAGCCGAAGGCAAACATGCCCAGCACCAGACCGCCCAGACGAGCCAAATGCCAAACGCGCTGGCGTGGTGAACGCTGCTTGTCAGCGCTCACCGCGACATCACCACAAACATGGCGAAATAGAACGTCAGCGCAACCGCGCCCAGCATCAGTGCGAGACGCACATTGCTGGGACGCTTGTTGTTACGCGGGTCCTGATCGCTCACGTTTAAGCTCGCGACGGGGCCGCAGCCGGCTCATCGTGCACCGCAGTGATTTCGCTCTCGCTGATCACCGGCGGGGTTTCAAAAGTGTGATATGGCGCCGGCGACGGCACGGTCCATTCCAGCCCATGAGCCCCTTCCCAAACGCGCGCGGTCGCCGGAGCACCCTTACGCATCACACAGTTCACGATCCAGTTGTAGGCCATGATGAACTGCGCGATGAAGAAGAAGAATGCGCCGATGGACGAAATCACGTTCCAGTCGGTGAACTGCACGGCGTAGTCAGGAATACGGCGCGGCATACCCGCCAGACCGGCAAAATGCTGCGGGAAGAAAGTCAGGTTAATGGCGATTGCCGACAGCCAGAAATGCAGCTTGCCGAGACCTTCGTGATACATGTGCCCGGTCCACTTCGGCATCCAGTAGTACATGCCGGCGATGATCGAGAACACAGCACCCGGCACCAGCACATAGTGGAAATGCGCAACCACAAAGTAGCTGTCGTGGTACTGGAAATCAGCCGGAGCAATCGCCAGCATCAACCCAGAAAAACCACCGATGGTGAACAGGAACACGAAGCCCAGCGCGAACAACATCGGTGTTTCGAAGGTCATGGACCCGCGCCACATGGTGGCCACCCAGTTGAACACTTTGACCCCGGTGGGCACCGCGATAAGCATGGTGGCGAACATGAAGAACAACTCGCCAGCCAGCGGCATACCCACCGTAAACATGTGGTGGGCCCACACGATGAACGACAGGAATGCGATCGAAGCCATGGCGTAGACCATGGAGTCGTAGCCGAACAAGGTCTTGCGCGCGAAGGTCGGAATGATCGTGGAGACGATACCGAAAGCCGGCAGAATCAGGATGTAGACCTCGGGATGACCGAAGAACCAGAAGATGTGCTGGTACATGACCGGGTCACCACCGCCGGCAGCGGTGAAGAAGCTGGTGCCGAAGTATTTGTCGGTCAGCAACATGGTCACGGCACCGGCCAGAACCGGCATCGTCGCAATCAACAGGTAGGCCGTGATCAACCAGGACCATACGAACAACGGCATTTTCAGCAGGGTCATACCCGGCGCGCGCATGTTCAAAATGGTCACGATCACGTTGATCGCCCCGGTGATCGAGGAGATCCCCATCAAATGGATGGCGAAGATCATGAACGGGAAGGCATCACCGGTCTGCAACACCAGCGGCGGGTACATGGTCCAGCCACTGGCCGGCGCACCGCCACCCATGAACAGGGTCGACAGCAACAGCGTGAAGGCAAACGGCAGAATCCAGAAGCCCCAGTTGTTAACACGTGGCAGAGCCAGATCACTGGCGCCAACCATCATCGGGACCATCCAGTTGGCCAGACCGGTAAAGGCCGGCATCACCCCACCGAAAATCATGATCAACGCATGCATGGTGGTCATGGAGTTGAAGAACTCCGGATTGACCCACTGCAGGCCCGGCGAGAACAGCTCAAGACGGATAATCAGCGACATCACGCCGCCGATGAAGAACATGATGAAGGCAAACCACAGATACAGGGTGCCCAGATCTTTATGGTTGGTGGTTTTTATCCACCGCATGATGCCCTTTTCCGGGCCGTGATCGTCGTGATGACTATCGTGATGTTCGCTCATTGATCAGACTCCGAAAATCTTAGCGACGGGCAGCAATTTGGGCCGGCTGAACCACATCGCCGGCGGCATTGCCCAGGGCATTACGTTCATAGGTGACGACCGCGGCAATTTCGCGATCCTTGAGGTATGCGAAGGCCGCCATGGCATTCTTGCCCTGCAGCACCATGTCGATGTGGGCGTCAACCGGCCCGTTCGCAATCTGACTTCCCGTCAACGGCGGGAAATTGGCAGCCGCCATCCCCGAACCATCCGCCTGATGGCAGGCCGAGCAGTAGTTCTTGTAAACCTTTTCACCTTCCGACATGAGCTGATCACGGGTCAGCTCGGCCGGCTCGCTGCTTACCGCAGGCGCATCAGCACTGGCCACTTCAACCGGTTCGGCTGCAGCGCTCTGTTCATCTGCGCCACCAACCTTGCCGCCACGCTCGGCGATCCAACGCTCATACTCTTCAAGCTGAACAGCACGCACAACCACCGGCATAAAGCCATGGTCACGACCACACAGCTCAGCGCACTGGCCACGGTAGATACCGGGCTCATCAATCTTGGTCCACAGCTGGTTGATGTAGCCCGGAACGGCGTCCTTCTTGGTCGCCAGCTCCGGCACCCACCAAGCGTGGATGACATCATTGGAGGTCAGCAGCAAACGCACTTTCTTGCCAACCGGCAGGACCAGCGGCTCATCCACTTCCAGCAGATAGTTGGGCACATCGGCGGGATTGATACCCGAGTTCAACTGACGCGCAACGTTGCTCTTGGCATCCATATTGGAGAAGAACGAAACGCCTTCATCCATATATTCGTAGTGCCACTTCCACTGATAGCCGGTGATCTTGATGGTGATATCGGCATCGGAGGTGTCCTCCATCTTGATCAACGTACCGGCAGCCGGAATAGCCATTGCGATCAAAATGACGAAGGGCAGCACGGTCCATGCAATCTCGACCTTGATGCTCTCGTGGAAATCCGCCGGTTTGGGGTGAACCGACTTACGGTGAGCGATGATGGAGTAGATCATCACGCCGAACACCGCGGCGCCAATCGCGCAGCAGATGTAGAAAATCAGCATGTGCAATCCATGCACTTCCCGGCTGATCTCGGTCACACCGACGGGCATGTTGTATTCGGCAGCATGCGCCAAACTGGCCAGCACCATGCCCGACAGGCCCCAAATCAATCGTCCCATTCGACAATTCTCCATCACTTTGTTCATCGTGGCGTTCCGGCAAGCCACCGCGGTGACTGCGTCGACAGCGCTTTTTCAAGCACCGTTATCTATCGTCTGCGTCAAAGCGCATACCGCTCGGGCAGCTGTCCTCGCGGCACCGACCGGCTCCCTTGTAAGGCACGGCCAACGGGCTGTGTAGCCTCTCCCCAAACAGGTTATCGAGCCGCACGCGTACATTCGTCCAGCTCAGCATTGGAATTTTAGTCCATCCCTGTGCGACAGGCCACTCCCAAAATCTGTCGGGGCTGCAAAAACACTTTGCTGATCTGAAATTTCGGCGCTAGTCTGGCCCATCACATTCTCCCCACGGGAATCTGTATGAGCGCCGCGAACACCCACTACCGCAGCTGCAATCTGTGTGAGGCGATGTGCGGCATCGCCGTAACCGTCGAGCAACAGAAGATCGTCTCGATCAAGGGCGATCCGGATGATCCTTTCAGCCGCGGTCATATCTGCCCCAAGGCCGTTGCGCTCAAAGACCTCTACGACGACCCCGATCGCCTGCGCACGCCCGTGGAAAAACGTGATGGCGAATGGCACCCGATTTCCTGGGACGAAGCGCTCGACAAGGCTGCCGCAGGCATCAAACGCGCACAGACGACCTACGGAAACAACAGCGTCGGCGCCTACCTCGGCAACCCCAACGCGCACAATCTGGGTTCGCTGCTCATGGGCCCGCCATTGCTGCGCGCCCTGAAAACACGCAACCGTTTCTCGGCAACCTCGGTCGACCAACTGCCGCACCACCTGGTCTCGTGGAAGCTGTTCGGACATCAGCTGCGCATCCCGGTACCGGACATCGATCGCTGCGATCACTTCGTCATGCTCGGCGCCAACCCGCTGGCTTCCAATGGCAGCATCATGAGCGTACCGGACGTCAAGAAACGTCTGCGCGGCGTGAGCCAGCGCGGGCGCGTCACCGTGATTGACCCGCGCCGCAGCGAGACCGCCGACGCCGCCAACGTACATCACTTTATCCGCCCCGGCAGTGACGTCACTCTGCTATTGGCCATGCTCAACCATCTGTTCGAGAGCGATCAGGTCAAACCCGGCGGCCTCGGCGCATACCTCGACACGGCCCCACAGACGCTACGCGCCTACTTTGCCGCCTGGACCGCAGAACGCGCCGAGCAGGCCACCGGCATCAAGGCCGCGACCATCCGCCAGCTGGTTGATGATTTCTGCGCCGCCGACGCGGCTGTGCTTTACGGCCGCATGGGCGTTTCGGTGCAGGCCTTCGGCACGCTGTGCCAGTACCTGATCATGCTGTTCAATATTCTGACCGGCCGGCTGGATGCGCCGGGCGGTCTGATGTTCACAACGCCGGCGGCCAATATCCTGGCCCAGACCAACCCGGGCAGCATGGGGCGTTTTCATTCGCGTGTGCGCAAGTTGCCGGAATTTGGTGGCGAATTGCCGGTTTCCACCCTGGCCGAAGACATCCTCACGCCCAGTCAGGGCGATGACGACACCCCCATCCGGGCCATGTTGCTGATTGCAGGCAACCCGGTGGTCTCCACACCCAACGGCGACCAGCTTGATCGTGCGCTGGCCAGCCTGGATTTCGTGGTCAGTATTGATTTCTATATCAATGAATCCAACCGTCATGCAGACATCATTCTGCCGCCGGTCAGCCCGATCGAGCGAACCCACTACGACCTGATTTTTCATCTGCTCGCGGTGCGCAATACCGCACGCTATTGCCCGCCACTGTTCGACAAACCGGCTGATGCCCGCTACGACTGGGAAATTCTTCTCGCCCTGCAAGAGCGCCTGGCCCCGGCCAAGACCATCAAGGACAAGCTGGGACGCCGCGCCATGCGCCTGCTGGGCCCGACCGGCATGGTCGATCTGCTGCTCCGCAACGGCCCCTACGGCGCCGGATTCAAACCCTTCGGTCAGGGCCTCAGCATCAGCCGTCTCAAGCGCCACCCTCACGGGCTTGATCTGGGCACGCTCAAACCCATGCTGCCGCAGGCTTTGCACCACCGCGACGGCAAAATCCATCTCAACAGCGCTTTTTTCCTCGCCGACCTGGCACGCGTCGAGGAGAGCTTTGCTCAGCCCGCCGACCACGACATGGTACTGATCGGACGGCGCCACGTTCGCAGCAACAATTCCTGGCTGCACAACAGTCATCGGCTGGTCAAAGGCAAACCTCGCTGCGTGGCTCTGATTCATCCGAGCGATGCCGAAAGACTCGGCCTCGCCGGCGATCAGGCCGTGGTCAGGGTGCGCTCACGTGTCGGCGAACTGGAGGTGAGCGCGAGCATCAGCGATGAAGTGATGCCCAGGGTGATCAGCATTCCGCACGGCTGGGGGCATGACAAGGACGACACCAGCTGGAAAACGGCTCAGGCCCACGCCGGCGTAAACCTCAACAGCCTGACCGACGAGCAGGCTCTGGATCATCTGTCGGGCAACGCGGCCCTGAACGGCATTCCGGTTGAGGTGCGCGCCGTCGCCTGAGATTTACTCGACGGGTGGGGCAATCTCGAGCTCGAGGCCGTCGAGGGCATTGCTGACCTCGATACGACAAGCCAAACGCGAGCCCGGACGCAGTTCGACGTACTCTTCCAGCGCCTCCAGCATCATGTCTTCCTCATCGCTGCGAGCACCTGTTTTGTCCTGCCAGGTACCCGCCACATACACGTGGCAAGTTCCACAGGAGCAGGTCCCGCCGCAGGTCCCTTCAACGCCGGTGTTTTCGTCACGCAGAGCCTCCATCAAAGGCTCGCCTTCCGGCGCCTCGATGGTGCGCTTGCTGCCGTCACGTTGAATGACATGAATCTGGGCCATGTTTTTGTCCTAAGCAAAAAGAAGGCCCCGGGCGCGCGCGGCGCCGGGGGCCGTCGACAATACAGAAATTACAGGTTCGGGTTGTCTTCGTTACCCGGGTAGAACTGCTTGAACCATTTGCGGTACTGCAGGATCGGACCGTCGCCGTCACACAGCAACGGATTGGGCCGGTATTTCTTGTTGTTCCAAACGATGAAATCAACGCTTTCAAAACCCGCCGATTCTTCGCCATCAGCCTCGCCAACCATGTGATTGACCAGATGCTGAGCCACCATCGCTTCCTTGGTCCCTTCCGGGTACTTGAAGTGGGTGAAGCTCATGTTCATCTTGGTCTGTTCACGCGTGTACGGCACCGAGTAGGACACCATGGTGGCGACCACGCCTTCGTGATCGAAGCGGAAGATCGCCAGACCCGGCCCACACTGATGGCCCTTGATGTAGCCGTTCTTCATGTCGGTGAAGATTTCGTGGCCCTTGAACTCCGTGGTGGCAGGCGGAATTTCCGGCTCGCCATGGAGGAACTTCAGGTGGGCAAAGTCCACCCCGTTCTCGGCCACTTCCTGGACCGCGGTATTGACTTCCCAGTGGCCGGTGCGCGGCTCGATGTAGTCGTCGCTTTCCAGCTCGGGAATGCTCGGCAGCTCCCACTGCGGCGCTTCCGCCTGCGGGTGGTACCAGCACCAGATCATGCCCCACTTCTCGATCACCGGCAGGGTGCGCAGAATCGGCTGTTTCTTGCACACCGGCGGCATGATCTTGGCGTAGGGCACATCCTTGCACCAGCCTTCCGGGTTGAACTGCCAGTGGTGGAAGGTGCAACGGATGTTGTCACCAACAACCTTGCCGCCATGCCCCAGGTGAGCGCCCAGATGCGGACAGAAAGGGTCGGTCAGGCCTGCCTTGCCGTCTTCGCCTTCACCGCGGAACAGCACCCATTCCTGATCAAGCAGGAACACGTTGCGCACTTCGCCAGGCGCCAGATTCTTGGAATAGTCCACGAAGAACCAGCCGGCAGGAATCGGGAACGGGCAACGCTCCAGCGTTTTGGTTTCCTGCAGCAACTTGAGATCGATCACGCTCACTTGAAACTTCCTCCATCGTATTGCCGATAACGCCCTGCGATAAGGCGATCATCGTGTCTGATGGGTACAGAATGCCCTTACAAGACGCGCCCGGCATCCCGTGGAAGCATCTTGCGACTGGCAACACCAGGCGTTATATTAAGGGGTTTTCCTCAAAATAGACTCAAGCTGCTCGACATCAATCTCGTCGGCGGCTTGCTGAGGCGTGGCTGCGCGCACAATCCCCAGACACGGTGCCGGGATTCTGGCTTGCAAGGCGGCAATATTTTCGCCCAGGCGTGGCTGTTCCGGCGGCAGCACATTGGCCACCCAGCCGAGCAAGGGGGCGCGCCGCTGAATCGCCTCCACACTGAGCAGCGCGTGGTTGATGCAACCCAGCCGCATGCCCACAACCAGTAACACCGGCCAAGCCGCAGCCTCAACCATGTCGGCGAAGTCCTGCTGTGCATTGAGCGGCACCCGAAAACCGCCCGCGCCTTCCACCACCACCCACTCACTGCGTGACTGCAGCGCAACGGCCCCTTCAATCAGCGCCGCAGGATTGATGGTAAGACCCAGATCATCGGCGGCCACATGCGGGGCAATCGGCGGTTCCAGCGTGATCGGGTTGATGTCGGCATAGTCAAAGCCCGACGCGGAAGCCGCCCATAAGGCGCGCGCATCGGCATTGCTCAAGCCTGTGGGGCCATGCTCGCAACCCGCCGCCACTGGCTTGTAGCCCACCGCAGGCTTGCCCCGCGCTGCCAACGCATGCAGCAAAGCCACGCTGACATGGGTCTTGCCACAATCCGTATCGGTGCCTGTTACGAACAAGGTTGGCATCTCAGTCTCTCGGCATGATCTCGTCAAGCGCAGCGAGCAAACGCTGCACATCGGCTTCGCTGTGCGCGGCACTCAGGGTGATGCGCAAACGGCAGGTGCCCGCCGGCACCGTGGGCGGTCGAATCGCAGTGACCCACAGGCCGCGCGCGCGTAAAGCCTCCGACAAAGCCAGGGCGCGATCCTCCGGGCCGACAATCAGCGGTTGAATGGGCGTACTCGAAGCGGTGTCCGGCAAGCCCAGCCGCACCAGCCCGGCACGAAACTGCTCAATCAGTCCATTCAGATGAGCGCGCCGCTGATCCGCATCGGCAACCAGCTCCAGCGCTGCACGCAGGCTGGCGACCAGCGGCGGCGGTAGGGCGGTGGCGAAAATGCCGGTTCGGGTCACCTGGGTCAGGCAATCAATGACTTCGTTTGAAGCCGCCACAAACGCCCCATAAACCCCGAAAGCCTTGCCCAGCGTACCGGTCAGCACCGGCACCTCACTGACACCGCATTGATGCAAGGCCACAGCCCCGCGCCCCTGCGGCCCCAGCACCCCAACACCATGCGCATCATCAAGCATCAACCAGGCAGATCGCTGCCGGGCCAACCTGGCCAGCGCCGGAATATCGGCGATATCGCCATCCATACTGAACACCGCATCGGACAGCAATAAACGCTGACCGTCGCCAACACATGCCGCCAGCGCCTGATCAGCCGCCTCAATGTCGGCATGCGCAAAACGCTCCACGCGCGCCCCCGACAAACGGCAGCCGTCGATCAGCGACGCATGATTGAGCGCATCAGAGACGATGACATCGTCACGCCCGACCAGCGCATCAATCACGCCGGTATTGACCAGATAGCCCGAGCCGAGCAAAAGCACCCGCGGATAATCCAGAAAGGCCGCCAGTTCGCGCTCGAAGGCCGCAATTTCGGCGCTGTGGCCATTGATGTACTGCGATGCCGTACTGCCCACACCATAGCGCTCGGCCGCCTGGCTCAGCGCCTCGACCAGCCGCGGGTGATCGGACAGACCAAGATAGTCATTGCTGCAGAACAGCGTCAGATCGGCATCATCGCAAGCCACCGCCATACCCTGACGGGCGGCGTATTCGCGCCGAACCCGGTAGCGGTTGGCGCGCTCGATATGCTTTAAACGCTGGGCAGCAAACTCAGGCAGCGGCTGCGTCACCGTCTGCGGCCGCGGGCTGGGGTTGGCATTCGGTAGCAGCTTCCACCGCCATGGCGCGGATGCCCAGATCCGCCATCAATCGCTGATCCGCTTCGTGCTCAGGATTGCCGGTGGTGAGCAGTTTCTCACCGTAGAACATGGAATTGGCTCCGGCGAAGAAGCACAGCGCCTGCACCGCAGGCGACATGCTGGTACGCCCGGCAGACAGGCGAACCATGGATTTGGGCATCAGGATGCGGGCCACCGCAATGGTCCGTACGAAGTCCACCGCAGCCACATCATCAACCTGATCCAGCGGGGTGCCCTCAACCTTGACCAGCTGATTGATCGGCACGCTTTCCGGATGGGTCGGCAGATTGGCCAGCGTACGCAGCATCTCAGCCCGGTCGCCAACCTCCTCGCCCAGCCCGACGATGCCGCCGCAGCACACTTTCATGCCGGCCTTGCGCACCGAATCCAGGGTGTCCAAGCGGTCCTGGTAGGTCCGGGTGGTGATGATCTTCTCGTAGTACTCCGGGGAGGTATCCACGTTATGGTTGTAATAATCCAGCCCTGCATCACGCAGCTGCTGCGCCTGCTGCTCGGTCAGCATGCCCAGTGTCATGCAGGTTTCCATGCCCAGATCGCGCACCGCCTTGATCATCTTGGCCACGGCCACGATGTCGCGATCCTTGGGGCTGCGCCAGGCCGCGCCCATGCAAAAACGCGTCGCACCGGCCTGCTTGGCACGCTCAGCAGCTTCACGCACCTGCTCAACCTGCATCAGCGGCTCCGCATCCAGACCGGTGTTGTAGCGCACGCTCTGAGGACAGTACGAGCAATCCTCCGGGCAGGCGCCGGTCTTGATGTTCAGCAATGTGCTGAGCTGCACTTCATTGGGGTCGAAATGTGCACGGTGCACGCTTTGTGCACGAAAAAGAAGGTCGTTGAACGGCAGATCAAACAATGCGCGCACTTCATCCGCGCGCCAGTCGTGGCGTAGCTCAGCCATGGCCCTATTCCATCGGAGTCAAGGCGCAGAGCATGAAAGCGCCCGCCAACGCTGTCAACCCAACTACGGACGACGGGTTGACAGGCTACTGGACGCCCTGCTGCCGCCGCTGTGTCCGGCTTGCGATACACCCCAATCCGATCCGGGCGGGTTGTGCGCTACCTGCCTGCACAATCTGCAAGCACTGGGATGGCAATGCCGCCATTGCGCCCTGCCGCTGCCAAACCCAAACGTGCAGGTGTGCGGCGCCTGTCTGCACAGCCGCGTACGGCTGTATCCGGTCTGGGCCGGCTTCGCATTCAACGCAGCCCTGCGCAAGATGGTTCACGCGCTCAAGTTTCAGCACAAGCTGGTGCTGGCGCCACTGCTGGGCCAGCAATTGCTCCAGCACCTGCCGGCAGACATCCCTGGGGACGGATTCGATGCGTTGATCCCGGCGCCGCTGCATATCAGTCGTCTGCGTGAACGCGGCTTCAATCAGGCCCTGGAATTGTCCCGGCCACTGGCTTCGAGCTGGCACATGCCGTTACGCAGTGACCTGCTTCGGCGTGACCGCGCAACCCGCAAGCAAACACATCTGGATAAGCCCCAGCGGCGCGCCAACGTGAACCAGGCGTTTTCCGCCACGCCTGAAGTGCGCGGTCTGCGCGTGCTCATCTTTGATGATGTCATGACCACCGGCGCCACCCTGCATGCCATGGCAAAGGCACTGCGCCAGGCCGGCGCCGAGCAGGTTGGTGCCATCACCCTGGCGCGCGTGATCTAGGGCCTGTTAACAGGCCCTAGAGCGTTTGCAGCAACAGACCGGCGAAGATCGCCATGCCGAAGCGATGGTTGTTGAGAAACGCCTGAAAACAGGGCTCGCGCTGACGCTCACGAATCAGAAATTGCTGCCATACGAAATGCCCCGCCCCTACCGCGACGCCCAGATAAAACCACAGTCCATAGCCCTTCCAGCACCCCAGCACCACCAGCAGGCCGATCACTGCGAGCTGCAACAGCCCGGTGATCAGGCGATCATGGCGCCCGAACAACACGGCGGTGGACTTGACCCCGATCTTCAGGTCGTCGTCGCGATCGACCATGGCATAGAACGTGTCGTACACGATGGTCCACAGCAGGGTGATCAGCACCAGCAACCAGGCCAGCGCGGGAACCTGGCTGGTCAGCGCAGCAAACCCCATGGGTATACCGGCAGCGAAAGCCATGCCCAAATGAGCCTGCGGGAGGTAGGTGTAACGTTTGGCAAACGGATACGAGCCGGCCAGGATCACCGCCGGAATACTCAACAGCAACGCCAGGCGATTCAGTTGCAGGGCCAGGCCGAAGGCCGCCAGCGCAAGCACCACGAAGACCATGACCGCTTCCCAGGCCTGAATCTCGCCGGCCGCCAGCGGACGTTGATCGGTGCGCTTGACGTGCGGGTCGATCTTGCGATCGGCAAAGTCATTGATGGCGCATCCCGCCGCCCGCATCAGAAACGTACCGAGCACGAATATCGCCAGAATATTCCACGGCGGCAGGCCGTCCGCCGCAATCCAAAGGCCCCACAGGGTCGGCCACAGCAACAACATATTGCCGATCGGCCGATCCAGACGCACCAATCGGTAGTAGGCGTTTAACCGCTGCATCAATGCACTCAATGTTCTTGCTCGCTCATGCGTCCGCGTATTTCTGTCCGGCGGGCAGCCAGCGCACCAGCAACGGGCCAACCACCTCGGGCTGCTGCTCAAAAACCTGCCGGGCCAACTCCCGCACCTCCCCCAGCCACGCGGCATCACGTTGCGGATCGGCAATGCGGAACTCGCTCAATCCTGACTGACGCGTCCCCAGAATTTCACCGGCGCCGCGCAGTTCCAGATCACGCTCAGCCAGCCGAAAACCGTTGTGCTCGTGACGCAAGGCATCGAGGCGCGCACGCGCGGTGTCGGTCAGCGGCGGACGGTACATCAGCACACAATGACTGGCCACCCCGCCACGCCCGACCCGGCCGCGCAACTGATGCAGCTGAGCCAGCCCCATACGCTCGGCATTGTCGATCACCATCACGGACGCGTTGGGCACATCAACCCCAACTTCGATCACCGTCGTGGCCACCAGAATTTGCACCTGACCGACCGCAAACGCATGCATCACCGCCTGTTTGTCCTTGGCCTTGAGCCGCCCATGCACCAGCGCCACATTCAGCCCCGGCAACGCTGCGGTCAGCTCGGCGTGGATATCTTCGGCCGCCTCGGCCCATTCCGAAGCCTCGATCACCGGGCTGACCCAATAGGCCTGGCGGCCTTGAGCACAGGCTTTGCGCAAGCGTTCGATAACCTCGCCTCGGCGGCTTTGTGGCAGCGCCACCGTGACCACCGGCTCGCGCCCCGGCGGCAACTCGTCGATCGAGGAAAAATCCAGATCGGCAAAAAAAGTCTGCGCCAGGGTGCGCGGTATCGGCGTTGCCGTCATCACCAGTTGATGAGGGTGGCAATCATCACGGGTGGCCAGCTTCTTTAGCCCAAGGCGCTGGTCCACACCGAAACGATGCTGCTCATCAACGACGATCAGACCAACCGCGCCGAATTCGGGCTCGCCATGAAACAGCGCGTGAGTGCCCACAATCAGGGCCGCCCCGGTGGCTGGCAAAGGCTCGCCGCCACCCGCCTGCCCGCCAATACGCAGGATCACCGGCACGCCCAAGGGCTCGAACCAGGCACTCAGGGTCTTGGCGTGTTGGCGCGCCAGAATTTCGGTCGGCGCCATCAACACGGCGCGCAAACCCACCCCCAGGGCTGCCGCAGCCGCCAGCGCGGCCACCGCCGTCTTGCCCGCCCCAACATCGCCCTGCAACAGACGCAGCATCGGACTGGGCTGCGCCATATCCCGCAGAATCTCATCCAGAACCCGGGCCTGTGCACTGGTCAGGGCAAACGGCAAAGACTGACGCAAACGCTCCAGCAGATCGCGATCGCCCAAGGGCGCGGCTTTTTGCTGCAGCTTGCGCGCGCGCAGGTTAAGCATGGCTAGGCGATGCGCCAGCAACTCTTCACGTATCAGTCGGCTGCGGGCCTGCTCGACCTGCGCTTGCTGATCGGGCGGTGGCGCATGAATCAGACGCAATGCCGCATGCAGGCCCAGCTCAAAACGCGCCTGCAGCAGATCCGGGACCAGCGTATCGGCGAGCCTTAAAGCCTGCTCGACGGCACTGCGAATTCGGTTCTGGCTCAAACCGGCCACAGCGGGGTAGACCGGGGTCAGCGTGTCGTGCTCGGCCTGACCTGCCTGATCCGCTGGCACCACCCGGTATTCAGGGTGAACCATTTCCAGCTGATAGCCGGCGCGACGCACCTCGCCAAACACGCGCACCCAGGCCGCCGGCTTGAACGCCCCCATCTGCCGACTGGAAAAGTGAAACAGACGCACGCTCAGCAGCCCGCTGTCATCTTGCAAGGTCACCACCAGACTGCGCCGGCGCCCGTAGCGAATCTGGCTGTCGACCACCTGACCGCAGGCCAGCAAGGGCTCACCCTCGCACGCCGCAGCAAACGGCTGAACCCGGGTGCGATCCTCATACCGCAGGGGCAAATGAAACAGCAGATCGGCGACCTGCTCGATGCCCAGCGCACGAAATTTGTCTGCCAGCGCCGGCCCGATTCCGGCCAGCTCGGTCAGCTGCACGACATGCCCTGCGCGGCTCCGGACTCAGCCGGCGATTTCGAGTACGCCGTCCGCTTCGACCTGAGCACCCTTGGGCAATTGCGCCACGCCCAAAGCCGCGCGCGCCGGATAGGGCTCATCGAAATATTCGGCCATGACCTGATTCACCACCGGGAAATGGCTCAGGTCGGTGAGATAGATATTCAGCTTCACCGCATCGGCCAGTTCACCGCCAGCCGCCTGCGCCACCGCTTTGAGGTTGTCGAACACCCTCCGTATATGGACGGCGATATCGCCGTCCACCAGCTCACCGGTGGCCGGGTCCAGCGGTATCTGTCCGGACAGGTACACCGTGGTGCCAACCTTGACGGCCTGCGAGTAAGTACCGATCGCCGCAGGTGCCGCGCTGGTGGAGATTGTCTGTCGTGTCATTTCTTGTCCTGTTTGCTGCGCTGGGCGGCATCGCTGACACTGCTTTCCGACCCGGCCCTGACCACCTTGACCACCGAAGGCAGCTTACGCACCTGGCGCAGCATGCGCGACAGGTGGGTACGATCCGAGACGGTCACCAGGAGCGAGAGCTCGGCGATGTCACCCTGTTTATCCTTGATTTTGACATGGTCGATGCTGCATTCCTCTTCCGCCAGGGCGGTGGCCACACGTCCCAGCAGGCCTCGCTTGTTTTCGCCCTGCACACGCAGCTCGACCGGATATTCGCCATTGACGTTTTCCGACCAGACCACATCGACCTGCGTGCCGCTCTGGCGATCGCCGACCAGACCGTTCTTGCAGTTGGCCTGGTGAATGACAATACCGCGCCCAGAGCGAATCACCCCGCGAATACGATCGCCAGGGATCGGTCGGCAGCATCCGGCGAATTCCACGGCCATGCCTTCGGTGCCCTCAATCGCCAACGCGTGAGGCTTGTCGCTGCTGGCGGTGCTGCCGGACTCCAGCTGATGCGCCACCAAAGAAGCCATGCGCCGGCCGTTGCCGATGCTCTCGAACACCCGCTCCATGTCGGGCTCCTTGAGCGTTTTGAGCAAAACTTCGATCTTGTCCGGATCGAGCTTGCGCAAGGACATACCGCGCTCATGCAAGGCCATGGTCAGCAAACGCCGGCCCAGACGCCGTGACTCATCGGCCCGCTGGTGACGCAGGTGATGCAGGATCGCACTGCGCGCCTTGCCGGTCTTGACGAAGTTCAGCCAGGTGGCGTTGGGGCTTTGATGGCGCGCCGTCACGATACGCACCTGCTGACCATTGCTCAGCGGCGTTGACAGCGCCTGCAGGTGATCGTCGATCCAGGCACTCACGGCCGAGTTGCCCAGATCAGTATGGATGGCGTAGGCCAGATCCAGCGCGGTCGCGCCTTTGACCAGACGGTAGATCTGCCCCTTGGGACTGAACACGTAGACCTCGTCGGGGAACAGATCCACACGCACCGACTCCATGAAATCCATGGCATTGGCCGTGCGCCGATTGACCTCGACCAGACCGGCCAGCCACTCACGCGCGCGCTGCTCCGGCGCCTGCCGTGCCTGATCCCGCCCCAGCTTGTACTGCCAGTGAGCGGCCACCCCGGATTCGGCAATGTGGTTCTGATCACGGGTACGAATCTGCACCTCGATCTTGACCCCTTTCGGCCCGATCAAGGTGGTGTGCAGCGATTGATAACCGTTGACCTTGGGGCAGGCAATGTAGTCATTGAACTGCTCCGAGATCGGCTGATACATGCTGTGCACCACGCCAAGCGCGCGGTAACAGGCATCCTCGGAATCAACGATGACACGAAAGCCGTACAGATCCATGACATCCAGAAAACGCAAATGCTTCTTACGCATTTTCTGATACACGCCATACAGGTTCTTGCGCCGGCCAAACACCGCCGCCCCGATGCCCTCCTCGGACAACCGCCTGTTGAGCTTGTCCTCAACCTCGCGAATGAGGTCTTTGCGCCGCCCGGCAACCGCCTCGACCGAGCGCTTGAGCACGCGATGGCGCTTGGGATAGCGGTTGGCAAAACCCAGATCTTCGAGTTCGTTGCGCAGGGTGTGAATGCCCAGGCGATGTGCGATGGGCGCGTAAATCTCCAGCGTTTCACGCGCCACCCGGCGCCGTTTCTCCGTGGCCATGGTCGACAGCGTGCGCATGTTGTGCAGGCGGTCTGCCAGCTTGACCAGAATCACCCGCAGGTCATCGGTCATGGCCATCATCAACTTGCGCAGGCTTTCCGCTTGCGCTTCTTCGCGCGACTGATCGGTGGCCCGGTCGAGCTTGCTGACCCCGTCAACAATGTGCGCGACCTCTTCACCGAAACGCTCGGCCACCTCGTGTTTGGCCGCCGGCGTGTCTTCGATCACATCATGCAGGATGGCCGCCACCAGGGTGGTGTAGTCCATGCGCATTTCGGCCAGAATGCGGGCCACCGCCAGCGGATGGAAGATGTAGGGCTCGCCAGTTTTGCGGAACTGCCCGGCGTGCATCGCCGCCCCATATTCGTGGGCTTCGCGCACGATGGCGATCTCGTCATCGGGCAGATAGGACTCGAGCACGCTGACCAGCGCATCGATACCGAACTCGCGGGTAATTCGCGAAGTGCGAAACGCAGTGTTCAGACGGCTGATGACAGGCAATTCCATAGCTCACGAGTATAGCCACGGATCGGGTGCGCAGCATAAAAAACGCCCCGGAGGCGAGCCTGCGGGGCGTTGGTATCGGAAGATCGAACTCAGTCGGTACCGACTTCGATGTTCGACAGGTCAACCTTGAGCTGAGGCACCGGCGGCGGATCGTTCTCGCGCAGCACATCGCGCCCGGTCAGATCATCAGCCACCTCGCGCAGCGCAACCACGGTGGACTTGTGGTTACCCCATGGCACCTTTGAATCCGCGCCGCGTGCGAGCTGCCGCGCGCGCTTGGCCGCGACCAGGGTCAGCTCAAACTGGTTGTCGATGTTTTTGAGGCAGTCCTCAACAGTGACACGTGCCATGAGTGCTCGAATTTCTGAAACGTAGCCGGGTAGTTTAATCGCTCTGAAGCAGATCCGCCAGCAAGCTCGCGCAGCGGCTTTGCTGCAACGGCCCACGCAAGCCCGCCGCCAGACATACCGCCTCCAGCTCATCGCAGGCCGTTTCCAGATCGTCGTTGACAATCAGGTAGTCGAACTCGCGGTAGTGGCTCATCTCAGCCACCGCCTCGGCCATGCGCTGTGCGATGGTGTCTTCGTTGTCCTGGCCACGCCCGCGCAGGCGCTCCTCCAGGGCGGCACGCGAAGGCGGCAAGACGCCAACGCTGCAGGCCAGCGCAGGCAGATGCGCTTTGACCTGCCGGGCGCCCTGCCAGTCGATGTCCAGAAACACCCAGTGCCCTGCATCAAGGGCCTGTTCGGTCCGCGCCCGGCCGGTGCCATAGCAACGCCCGAACACCTCGGCATGTTCGAGCATCTCGCCCGCCGCCACCATCTGGTCAAACACGGCGCGCGTGACGAAGTGGTAGTCATGCCCATCACGCTCACCCGGGCGCGGAGCACGCGTGGTGTAGGACACGGAAAAACTCGCCTCCAGACCACGCGCCTGCAGGCGCGCCATGACGCGCCGTGCCAAAGTGGTTTTACCGGCACCTGAGGGCGCGCACAGGATGATCAGATTACCTTGCGTCATGAACTGCAACAGTGAGCAAAGTGCTCAGTGTACTGTCTGCCGCCCTCACCCGTTTGCACCGTGCGACACGGCCCGCACACCGTTAAACTAGTCGGATGGTTCCGGTCACTGGACGACCGGACACGCCGACACACGGGTCATAAGAACCCGCTTGAGGAGACACATCATGTTGTACCGCATCCTTGCCCTGGGGCTGGGCCTGAGCGTTGCCGCCTGCAACGGTGGACGTACCGAGTCCGCTGGCAACAACGACGCCGGCGACAGCGTCATCGCCATGGGCCAGTCACCCGCCCTGGTTGAAGTCAGCGAAAGCCGCGCCGGCGAAGTCTATCGCCAGGAAATTCTGTCCCCGACCACCGGCGACACCGTCGTGGTTCAGGTCATGGAACCAACCCACCTGGACACTGGCGCCACCTACCCGCTGGTGCTGCAAGGCCACGGATATGGCGGCAGCCGTAACCTCGAGCCCAGCAACTTTCAGCAGCGCCTGCGCGACGCTGGCTATTACGTGATCTCGATCGATCAGCGCGGCTTTGGCGAATCCTCCGGCCAGGTTCGCGTGATGGATCCGGAATATGAAGGCCAGAATCTGATTGCTGTTCTGGACTGGGCCGAGAATCTCCCAGGGCTGCGTCGCCGCGCCAATGGCGAAATGTATGTCGGCAGCTATGGCAGCTCCTACGGCGGCATGTACCAATTTCTGCTGCATGCGGTCGACCCGCGCCACCGCCTGCGCGTCATGGCGCCGGACATCACCCCGCATGACCTGACCTACTCGCTCAATCCGCACAATGTCGTCAAATCCAGCTGGGGCCTGTTGCTGGTGGCTGGCGGCGAGGCCTCCGGTGTCACTTCATTGCTGACCGGCGATCCGACCACCCTGCTTCCCGAACTGCTGGAGCTGGCCAGCCAGGGTGTCACCGCTCAGGACCCGGCCATTCTTGAGATTCTGCTGAATGCGGGCGTGAGCAATGCCTTCAGCGAAGCCGGCTTCAACTTCATGCGTTACCACAGCGTGAAATATTTCTGCGATGGCGAAGCCGCCGGACCACAGGATTTCCTGTTCGCCACAGCTGATGAGCTGAGCGTCGCGCCCGACCTTCCACCGCCGGCTGACATTCTGATTTCACAGGGATTCCTCGATACGCTGTTCAACTTCAACGAAGGCCTGGCCAACTATGAATGCCGCAAGGCCATCGGCGGTGATGTGCGCCTTGTGACTCACCAATCCGGCCACTTGCTGCCCGCCCTGGGACTCGAAGAACCCTTCGACCCGCTGGCCCAGGTTGTGACCATTCCCGAACTGCAGGGGGCAGGCGGCAGCGCCGACTGCGGCACCTACTCCCAGGAAGACATGCGCTTTGCCTGGTTTGAAGAGAAACTGCAGGGCCGCGAAGGCGTGATTGCAGCGAACCTGCCACCGTCAGACAAGATCTGCCTCAGCCTGGGCGAAGGCGACGCCATCCTGGTCGATGATGTTCAACACGGCGGGACGACCTTCGATATCGACAGCAGCACACCACAGCTCAATGCCGTTCTGGGTGTTGCGGGCGCTGTGCTGGGTAACGGCGCTCGTGAGGCACTGCTCGCAAACCAGCCGCTGATGAGCGTAGGCGACGAAGGCGGCGTGCTGGCCGGCATTCCCAAACTGGACATTCAGATCGATGGGCTGAGCGGCCTGGAGATGAGCGAGTGCGCAGTCGCTACGGCACCCGTGCAACTCGGATGCGACCCGATTCTGTACCTGGCCATTGGGCACCGCCCCGCGGGACAAAATCATTGGGATCCGCTGGATGGCCAGATCACACCGGTGCGTGGCTTCGGCGCCCACCAGCTGGAAATGAACGGCATCGCCGAGCGGCTCAATCCCGGCGATGAGCTGGCCTTGCTGATCTACGGCTTCCACGCCCAGTTCCCGATCACTTGGTCGCGCGACCTTCTGGTGCCGGCCGTGACGCTCAGCGGCACGCTGGAACTGCCATTGCTGTAAGTCACCAACGTCACGCTGGCCGCCGCCAATGGGCGGTCAGCGTGACTTTCGCAGCAGCCCCCCTTGGATGACGGACAGCAAGGCCGTTGCCGCCAGCAACAACAAGGACATGGGCTGACCGAACTCATCGTGGCCCAAGGCGAAAAACAGGCTGTGCAAGACCACGGTCAGCAGCCCCAGAAAAATCAGCAAACCATGCGCCTGGCGCTGTCGCCGCCCGTTGCGCACCACTTCGGCAAAGGCCAGCAGCACCAGCGCGATGATGGGCAAGTTGAGCAACAAATTGACCTGATTGCCGCCGGGAATCCGGAACAGATTCCATTCATGCCAATACGCCGCATCAATTTGATGCGTGATCAACACCGTGGCATTGAGCAAAAAAACACGAAACAAGGCGGGCTGATGCATAACGGGACTCCTGACTTGCCCCATCAGACCGCAAAGCCGCTGCGCCGACAATAACCTCGCAGGTTATGAAGGCCGCTCAGCACGCAACCTCGCCAGGCTCTGGCGCTGACAACCTTCAGCATCAAAGTTATCCGCTGACAGCCAGCGCTCAAGTGCACACCGCACAGCCGGCCATTGAACATCGATAATCGAATACCAGGCCGTGTCGCGGTTACGCCCCTTGACCACCGCCGCCTGGCGAAACAGGCCTTCGTACTCAAACCCTAAACGCAACGCGGCAGCCCGCGAGGCCTCGTTCAGCGCATCGCATTTCCATTCGTATCGCCGGTAGCCCAAGGCGAACGCCTCACGCATCATCAGATACATGGCTTCGGTGGCCAGGCGGGTTTTCTGCAAACGCGGCGAGAAACTCAGATGCCCAACCTCCAGGCAACCGTGCTGCGGCACGATGCGCAGGTAAGCAGCCAAGCCCAGCACTTCAAACGGCGTCTTGGACTCAATGACATAGAACAGCATGTCGGGCTGTTGAGCCGCGCCGTCCAGCCATGCCCCCAGGTCCGCAACATCCTTAAAAGGCCCATACGGCAGATAGCGCCAATGTTGATCCGGCGCATCTGCCAAAACACGCCACAGCGCCGCTGCATGGATCGCCGGGTCCAGAGGCTGCAAGCGTACATAACACCCATCCAGCACGCGCGGCGATGGCGAATCTGGCGCTATCCAGTGGGCCAGGTCAGGCTCAATCGAACTCATCGCAGCCTCAGATCAATTCACTCGATGTTCTGTACCTGCTCACGCATCTGCTCGATCACCACCTTGAGTTCCACGGCCAGCTTGGTCAGCTCGGCATCCATGGACTTGGAGCCCAGCGTATTGGCTTCGCGGTTGAACTCCTGCATGAAGAAATCCAGTTTGCGGCCAACCGGTTCGCTGTTGTCCAGCTCCGCGCGCACGGCGGCAACGTGGCTCTTCAAACGCTCGATTTCCTCATCCACGTCGAGGCGCTGGACGAATTGAACCAGCGCCTGCTCGCGCCGTTCAATCTCCATGTCGGTCATCTCGACCAGGCGTTGCTCGAGCTTCTCGCGCCACAGCTGAGCCTGCACCGGCAGACGAACCTGCACCTGCTCGACCAGGCTCTCGATGCTGTCCAGGCGAGCGGCGATCACCTCGGCCATACGCTGGCCTTCATCGCGGCGCGCTGCCTGCAGATCGGCGATGGTGCTGTCCGCCAGCTGGCTGAACGCCTGACTCAGCGCCGACATATCCATGTCAGCCTCTCGCAGCACACCCGGCCAGCGCAGTATCGCAACCGGATCAACGCTGATGGCCTCGGGAAACTCGCCCTCAACATCACGCACGGCGCTGGCCAGCTGAGCCAGTGCGGCGCGATTGATATCCAGCGGCGCCGCCTCATCCGTGGCGCTGCGCAGGCGCACATAGGCCTCGACCTTGCCGCGCCCCAGCGCGTCTTTGAGTTTGGCGCGCAAAGGGTTTTCCAGCGCCCTCAATTCTTCCGGTACGCGCAGGCTGATATCGAGGTAACGGTGATTGACGGTGCGCAGTTCCAGCTGCAGTTCACCGGCCGGCGAGTCGCAACGACCGCGCGCGTATCCAGTCATGCTGCTGATGGGGTAAGCTGCCATGATTGCCTGTGGAGATGGGAGAAGGCCACGAGTATATACGCCGAACGGGCGCCATCATGGCCGCCTTGCGAATTCGTCAGCCTGCAGGGTGACCGGCACAACAACCAGGATCGTGCCGAAACATTCTCCTCCGGCTCGCGGCAGCTTCTGATCGTTGCCGACGGCATGGGCGGGCACGCCGATGGCGCCCTGGCCGCCCAATGCGTCATGGATGTGGCGGCTCGCATATTTGCCGATGAGGCCCAGCAGCCCGCCGCTCAGTTGATCCAGCGCATCGGCCTGGAATCTCACCTTGCCATTCAGTCGATGGCGCCGGATCTGAGCGAGCGGCAACAGCCCCGCACGACCGTGGTTTGTGCCGTGGTTGACGGCCCCAATGTGTTGTTCGCGCACGCAGGTGACAGCCGCGCCTATCACCTGCGCCGCGGCGAGATTGTGCATGTCACACGCGATCACTCGGCGGTCGCCATGATGGTCCGACGCGGCGATATTCGTCCGCAGGATGCGCGCCACCATCCGATGCGCAACCAGGTGACCCGCTGCCTGGGGGGCGGCGGCCCTCCGCCAGCACTTGAACTCACCCCATGCCCGCCACTGCGCCCCGGCGACACCTTATTATTGTGTTCCGATGGTTTCTGGGACCCGCTCGAGCCGGATGAGCTGGGCAGCAACATCGAACTGACCGAGCTGGCGCAGCGCGCCGTCGCGCGCAACCCTGGCAGTGCCGACAACTGCACCGCCCTGCGGATTCGTTTCGAGTCCGTATAATCCGCGGTTTTTTACAGCCCGGAAAGCACATGTCACGACCCAGCGGCCGCGCCGCCGATGCCCTACGCCCGGTCACCATCGAACCCGGTTTCGCCCGTCACGCTGAAGGCTCGGCCTTGATCCGCTTCGGCGACACCCATGTGCTGTGCACCGCTTCGGTGGAAGAACGCACACCGCCATGGCTGCGGGGCAGCGGCAAAGGCTGGGTAACGGCCGAATACGGCATGCTGCCGCGCTCAACCCATTCGCGCATGGGCCGCGAAGCCGCCCGCGGCAAGCAGTCCGGCCGAACTCAGGAGATCCAGCGCCTGATCGGCCGCTCGCTGCGTGCTGTGGTTGACCTGACCGCGCTGGGTGAGCGCTCCATTGTTGTCGACTGCGATGTGCTGCAGGCCGACGGCGGCACCCGCACCGCCAGCATCACCGGCGGCTACGTGGCCCTGTGCCAGGCCATCGCCACACTGGGCCTGAAGCGCAACCCGGTGTTTGGTCAGGTCGCCGCCATCTCGGTTGGCATTTACAACGGCACCCCGGTTCTTGATCTCGACTACGACGAGGACTCCGCCGCCGAAACCGACATGAACGTGGTGATGAACGAAGCCGGCGGCTTCATCGAAGTACAAGGCACGGCTGAAGGCCATGCCTACCGCCGCGAAGAATTGGACGCCATGCTGGATCTGGCCGGCGCCGGCATCCGCCAGCTGCACCAGATTCAGGCCCAGGCACTGGCCGGCTGAAAACCATGAGCAAGGATGTCTGGGTCCTGGCCAGCGGCAACCGCGGCAAGCTGGCCGAGCTGCAACACGCACTGGCGCCGCTGGGCCATGAACTCAAGCCCATCAGTGACTGGACTGATCACAGCCCCGAAGAAACGGGCGACACTTTCGAGGCCAATGCCCTGATCAAGGCACGCCATGCTGCGGCACGCAGCGGGCTGCCCAGCCTGGCCGATGACTCGGGTCTGGCGGTCGATGCCCTGAACGGCGCACCCGGGGTCTATTCCGCCCGTTATGCCGGCGATCAGGCCAGCGATGCCGACAACAACCGCAAGCTGCTGGCCGCCCTGGCCGATGTACCGCCCGAACAGCGCGGCGCCCGCTTTGTCTGCGTCATCGCACTGGTGTGCAGTGCCGACGATCCCTCGCCGCTGATCGCCCGTGGCGAATGGGAAGGACATATCGCTGACCAACCATCGGGTGACGGCGGCTTCGGTTATGACCCGCTGTTCGTCGACCCGCAATTGCAGCGCAGCGCAGCGCAGCTGAGCCGTGAGGACAAGCTGGCCCGCTCACATCGCGGTCAGGCCATCGCCAATCTGCTGCGCCAGCTGTCAGGCGCCTGAGCTCACCCGCGTG
Organism: Oceanococcus sp.; assembly: GCA_030147945.1. Classification (GTDB taxonomy): domain Bacteria; phylum Pseudomonadota; class Gammaproteobacteria; order Nevskiales; family Oceanococcaceae; genus Oceanococcus. The sequence continues at coordinate 28,731 of JASBUL010000059.1, forward strand.
CCAAGCACCCAGCTGCCGCTAACCGTCTATGTGCACCTGCCCTGGTGCGTGCGCAAATGCCCCTACTGTGATTTCAACTCACACGCCGGACAGCCCGACGAGCAGCGCTATGTCGATGCCCTGATTCGCGATCTGGACTTTGAACTGCAAAGCCGGGCTCAGTGGCCACGCGTGCAGGCGGTGTTTTTCGGCGGCGGCACCCCCAGCCTGTTCAGTGGCGAGGCCATCGCGCGCATCGTGGCGGCGCTGCGTCAGCGTCTGGATATCGCCGATGACACCGAGATCACCCTGGAGGCCAACCCGGGCACGGCCGATGCCGCGCACTTCGCTGATTATCGCCGTGGCGGGGTCAACCGCCTGTCGATCGGGGTGCAGAGTTTCGATGATGCACAGCTGCGGCAGCTCGGCCGTATCCACACCGCCAGTGCTGCGCAGCATGCCTATGCGCTGGCCCGCGAGGCCGGATTCGACAATATCAATCTCGACCTCATGCACGGTCTGCCGGGGCAAGGTTTTGCCCAGGCCATGGACGACCTTGAGCGCGCCATCGAGCTCCGCCCTGAACATATCTCCTGGTACCAGCTGACCATCGAAGAAGGCACCGCATTCGCCCAGCATCCCCCCGAGCTACCGGACAACGATGCCCAGGCTGACATCGAGGATGCCGGCCTGGCCAGGCTCACCCGCGCCGGCTATCGGCGCTACGAGGTCTCGGCCTTCGCGCAAACCGGTCGCCGTGCAGCCCACAACCTCAACTACTGGCGCTTCGGCGACTACCTGGGCCTGGGCGCGGGGGCACACGGCAAGCTCAGCTTCAGCCAGGGTGTACGCCGTCGTGCGCGCCTGCGCTCACCGCAAAAATACATGGCCGGGGCCGGCAGCGCGGCGGCACTGGCGCGTGAAAGCTGGCCCGATGCGCAGGAGTTGATCAGCGAATTTGCGCTCAACACCCTGCGTATCGATGGGGCGTTCAGTCGCGCCCGTTTTGAGCGCACCACCGGTCTCGACTTCGCCGTGCTGAGGCCGGCCATCGATGAGGCCTGTGCGCTGGGATTGATGCGCACCAAGGAAAATCAGATCACCCGCACACCGTTGGGGCGGCGCCATCTGAACCGCCTGCTCGAATGCTTTGCCGAAATCAGCGCATTTCAGTAGACTACGCGCCCTTTTTTCTCTTGCCTTGCGAGCAGAAGTCATGAAACCCGATATCCATCCCCAGTATGCGGCCATTCAGGTCACCTGCAGCTGCGGAAACAAATTCGAAACCCGCTCCACCATGGGCGAAGATCTGCAGATCGAAGTGTGCTCGGAATGCCATCCGTTCTACACCGGTAAGCAGAAGGTCCTGGACTCCGGTGGTCGCGTGTCCAAGTTCCGCGAACGTTACGGCTCCTAATCGAACCTATTTCTTGTACCTGATCGAGCGCAGCACTATGAACACGGGCGTTACCGTATGACCGACAACCCCCGCAAACAAGCCGCACTCGATTACCACGAGAAACCGCGACCGGGGAAACTCGCCATCGCGGTGACCAAGCCGTTCACTACACCCGCCGAGCTGGCTCTGGCCTACACACCTGGTGTGGCCGAGCCGGTGCGAGCCATCATGGCCGATCCGGCGGATGCGTACCGTTATACCTCCAAGGGTAATCTGGTCGCTGTCATCAGTGACGGCTCGGCCGTGCTCGGCCTGGGCAAAGCCGGCGCGCTGGCGTCAAAGCCGGTGATGGAAGGCAAGGCGGTGCTGTTCAAGAAATTCGCCGATGTCGACGTGTTCGACATCGAAGTCGAATCCGAAACACCGGAACAGTTCATCGACACGGTGGCGCGCATTGGCGTGACCTTCGGCGGCATCAATCTTGAAGACATTGCGGCACCGCATTGCTTCGAGATCGAAAAAGCGCTGCAGGAACGCCTCGACATTCCGGTCTTTCATGACGACCAGCACGGCACCGCGATCATTGTTGCTGCCGGCCTGCTGAATGCGCTGGAACTGCAAGGCAAGCGCATTGAAGATGTGCGTATCGTGTGTCTGGGTGCCGGCGCTGCCGGCATGGCCTCGTTGCGCCTGTGTCAGGCGCTGGGCGCGGCCCGCGACAACATGTTCGTGATCGATCGCGCCGGCGTGATCTATGACGATCGCGACAACCTGCCCGATTACAAGGCCGAGTTTGCGCGCAGCGGTGACGGTCCGCGCACCCTGAGCGAAGCCATGCACGGCGCCGACGTGTTCATCGGCGTGTCTGGCCCCGGACTGGTTGATGCCGACATGATCGCCAGCATGGCCGACAAGCCCGTGGTGTTCGCGCTGTCGAACCCGACCCCGGAAATCCTGCCGGAAGTGGCACAAAGCGTGCGTGCCGATCTGATCATGGCAACCGGTCGCAGCGACTACCCCAATCAGGTCAACAACGTACTGGGCTTCCCGTTCATTTTTCGCGGCGCCCTCGACGTGCACGCCAAGACCATCAACCAGGCCATGCATCTGGCCGCGGTCGAAGCCCTGCGGGCGCTGGCGCATGAACCGGTTCCGCGCACCGTGCTGGACGCCTACGACCGCGAAAGCTGGTCGTTCGGTCCGGACTACATTATTCCCACGCCGCTGGATCCGCGTCTGATCGACGTGGTGCCCAACGCCGTGGCGCGCGCCGCCGTAGAGTCTGGCGCCGCCCGCGCCCCCTACCCGGCGCATTACCAAGACAACTGACAGGCCGCAGCCTTACGTCCGTGCTGCACCATTGGAGATCATGATGAGCGACAGCAAATTCGTCCTTACCAGCCCGGAAGGTCAAAACACCGACCTGCCTCTGGTCGAGGGTACTCTGGGACCCAAAGCGGTTGATGTACGTGGCCTGTATGGCGCCACCGGCACCTTCACCTACGACCCCAGCTTCAACTCGACCTGCAGCTGCGACTCGGCCATCACCTACATCGACGGTGGCCAGGGCGTGTTGCTGTACCGTGGCTATCCGGTCGACCAGCTGGCCAACAACTCCAGCTTCATCGAAGTCTGCTACCTGCTGCTTTACGGTGAGCTGCCGAGCGCCGCGCAACTGGAAGAGTTCGACCAGGCGATCCGCTACCACACGATGTTCAATGAATCGCTGCGCAGCTTCTTCAACGGCTTCCGCTACGACGCACACCCGATGGCCATGATGGCTGGCGTGGTCGCTTCGCTGTCCGCGTTCTACCACGACACCACCAACATCAACGATCCCGAGCATCGCAACATCTTTGCGCGCCGCATGATCGCCAAGATTCCGACCATCGCCGCCGCCGCTTACAAGCGCTCGATCGGTCAACCGTTCATGTACCCGCAGAACAACCTCGACTACTGCTCCAACCTGCTGCACATGCTGTTTGCCGTGCCGGCAGAAGCGTATGAAGTCGACCCGGTCGCGGCCAAGGCTCTGGATGTGCTGTTCATCCTGCACGCTGACCACGAGCAGAACGCCTCCACCTCGACGGTGCGTCTGGCCGGCTCCACCGGCTGTAATCCGTACGCCGCGATTGCCGCAGGCATCACCGCCCTGTGGGGCCCGGCTCACGGCGGCGCCAACGAAGCCGTGCTGCGCATGCTGGATCAGATCGGCGATATTTCCAACGCCGACAAATTCATCGCCAAGGCCAAGGACAAGAACGATCCGTTCCGCCTGATGGGCTTCGGCCATCGCGTGTACAAGAACTTCGATCCGCGCGCCACCATCATCCGCGAGCATTGCCACAAAGTGTTGTCGCACCTGGGCATGGAAAACGACCCCAAGTTCGAACTGGCCATGAAGCTGGAACAGGTCGCCCTGGAAGATGATTACTTCAAAGAGAAGAAGCTCTACCCGAACGTCGACTTCTACTCCGGCATCATCTACAAAGCGCTGGGTATTCCGGTCTCGATGATGACCCCGATGTTCGCCATTGCTCGCACCGTGGGCTGGGCTGCGCACTGGCAGGAAATGACCGCCGACCCGGGCAACCGCATCGGGCGTCCGCGTCAGATCTACACCGGCAGTCCGCGCCGCGACTACGTCGACATCAAGCAGCGCTAAGTCGGCAAGACGCCAAAATCAGCCGCGGCCTCCTTCGGAGGTCGCGGTTTTTTTATGCCTCGGTGTCAGCCAGACTGGCCTGCAGGGTCGGCAGGTCCCAGCGCGTCATTGGTTTGCCGTCTATCGGTGAAAGCGGCGACCAGCGCCGATCATCCAGGCCGAATATGACCAGCTCAACTTCCGTCTCATCGGCCAGGAACAGGCAGCTGGGCCGACGCAGCTCGCGGCCTGAGGGATGCAACACGCGGCGCTCTTCATCGTCGAACGGTATGTTGCGGTCGCCGAGGAAAAAATCCAGGGCTTCGTCAAACGGGCTGAATACATGCAGGACCACGCTGCTGCGTGGGGTCGCCAAACCGTTTACGACCGCGCCCACCGCACGCGGGCTGAACTCAGAGGTGAGCTGCATGGCTTTGATCGCGATCTCACGCAGCCCGCGCAAGCGGCCCGCCCACGCGGCACCCTCCATCACTTCCAGATAGTCGCGCACAGACTCTGCAATCTCGGCGTTGCTGGGCACCGGCGCCCGCGTGCCGCCGGTAAGACTTTCGGTCGCCTTGCTTTTGGCCAGGGCGAAATCCTTAACGCCCTGCTCGCACATCAAGCGGGCGGCTTCACGCGCAATTTCGCTGCGCAGATCTCCGCCGTAGCTCAAAAAATATCCTCAAGCAGCTCATCTTCACGACTCGGCGGCGCGCCTTCGCTGATGCCGCCATCCGAGGTCGTGTAGCCGTAATCAGCAGCTTCCGGCAGGTGGCCTTCAATGAAGATCTCGAACTGCGCGTTGGCCGCCCCGTAGGAGGCCAGCAGACCGGTCTCCGGATCGATGCGCGCGCTGACCACCCCCGCTGGCTGCGGCCGCACCTGACTGGGTACGCCGTCCAGCGCAGTGGCCATATAGGCCATCCACATCGGCAGGGCAGCCTGACTGCCTGTCTCGCGCGGCCCCAGCGGCTTGATGTCATCAAACCCGACCCATGAGACCGCCACATGCCGGGCATTGAAACCACAGAACCAGGCGTCGATCTGGTCGTTGGTCGTCCCGGTCTTGCCGGCCAGATCATCGCGCCCGAGCTGGCGCGCCCGCCGTGCAGTGCCACGCTGAACCACATCGCGCAGCATGTCGGTCATGACGTAGGCATTGGCGGCGCTGATCGCACGTTCGGCCGCGGGCGGAAACTCAAGTGTCGCCGCGCCCTCAGCGGCCAGTGCGGCCGTGCCCATGGCTTCCCGCACTTCCTGCAATTCGGCCTGCGCCAGGCGCTGCGCATCACGCTCGCGCTGACAGGCACTTTCGCACACTGTCGGTGGCATGGCCTGGTGCAGCACTTCACCTTCTGCGGTCACCACCTGCTCGATCAGATACGGCTCGATACGGTAGCCGCCATTGGCAAACACGGCGTATGCGCCCGCCATTTCCAACGGGCTGAACACCCCGGTCCCCAAGGCCATGGACAGATCGCGCGGCACACGGTCACGCTCAAAGCCGAAGCGCGTCACATAGTTGCGCACGGTGTCCAGACCAGCACCCTCAAGCACCCGGATCGCCACCAGGTTGCGCGAATTGTAGAGACCGCTGCGCAAAGGCGTCGGGCCGTAGAAACGGCCGCTGTAGTTTTGCGGGCGCCACGCGCCCCCGAGGGCCGCATCATGAAACACCACCGGTGCGTCATTGATCACGGTGGCCGGGGTGAACCCATTTTCCAGCGCAGCCGAGTAGACAAACGGCTTGAAGGAGGAGCCCGGCTGCCGCTGTGCCTGCATGGCCCGATTGAACTTGCTGGCGAAATAATCAAACCCGCCCGACATCGCCTGCACCGCGCCGCTTTCCGGATCCAGCGCCACCAGGGCACCCTGCACCTCCGGCACCTGGGCCAGCGACCAGACCACTTCGTCACCCTCCGCTCGGGTCGCACGCAAGCGCACCAGATCGCCCTGAACCAGGGTCTCCTGCAACGCTTTGTAGGGCTGCGCCTGGGGATCCAGGGCGAGCACCCCGCTGTCGCTCGACCACACCCGGATTTGCGCTTCGCTCACCTCCAGCACCAGCGCCGGCGCCAGACCACCGACCGACGAGAACTCCTCCAGCATCGGACCCAGCAGCCCCTCCAGCTCCGCTGCGTCGAGACGGCTCCAGTCCTGCCCCAGATCACCGAACTGCGCCTCCGGGCCACGGTAACCATGGCGCAAATCGTAGTTGATCAGATTCTCACGCAAGGCCGACACGGCCGCGCGCTGGCTTCCGGAATCGATCGTTGTGATCACTTCGATCCCGCTGGTGTAAGCCTCCAGACCAAACTGATTGATAATGCGTCCGCGCGCATATTCAGCGACGTAGTGCGCCTCCACATCAATGGTTGCGCGACGCAACTCCGCGCTGATCGGCTCTTCAAGCGCCAGCTCGAACGCTGCAGCATCGATGTAGCCCAGTTCGTGCATGCGCCGCAGCACATAGTTGCGCCTCAGCAACGCGCGCTGCGGACCGGAAATCGGGTTGTAACGCGAGGGCGCCTTGGGCAAGCCCGCAATCATGGCCATCTGCGCCAGACTGAGATCATCCAGCTCCTTGCCGTAATAGACCTTGGCTGCAGCGCCGATCCCGTAAGCCCGGTGCCCGAGAAATATCTTGTTCAGATAGAACGTCAGAATTTCCTGCTTGCTGAGCTGCTGCTCCATTTGCACGGCGAGCAGAATCTCGCGGATTTTGCGCACATAACTTTTTTCCGAGCTGAGGAAGAAGTTACGCGCCAGCTGCATGGTGATGGTGCTGCCGCCCTGTGCTTTTTCACCGGTCAGCGCCAGCACCCAGGCGGCGCGCAGCAAGCCCTGATAATCGACCCCGGGGTGTTCAAAAAAGCGGTCGTCTTCAGCGGCCAGAAACGCCTTGATCAAGGGCTCGGGAATATCCTGGTAAGCCAGCGGTTCGCGCCGCTCGGCACCGTACTCGCCGATCAGCTGACGGTCTGCGGAATAAATCCGCAATGGCACCTGCAGGCGCACATCACGCAAGCCCTCTGTAGACGGCAGGTCCTGGGAGAAATGCCAGATCACACCCGCAACGCCAATGGCTGCAAGAACGCCGCAGACTAGACCGAAGATGAACAGATATTTGATCAAACGCATGAAGATACGGAGAGCCCGCAGCGAGCGCCGGACCAAACCTGCGCAAGCGCTGCAAATGATTGAAGTGGCTGCAAGAGTTGAAACCTGCTTGGTGTGAGATATAGTAGCGCTTGGCCGAAATGACGGCCACGTAAAAAGGGATCGGGATCATGCGGGGGCCCCGGAATGGGTGTTTTGAGCAATCTGTTTGCAAAACGTTCGACGCCGCTCATCGGCGTTGATATCAGTTCGTCCAGCGTGAAAATGCTGGAGCTATCGAAAAAAGGGGACAACTACCGCATCGAGGCGTATGCGATCGAACCGCTGCCGGCTGGCGCGGTGACCGAACGCCAGATCAGCGACTCCGACGCCGTTGGTCTGGCCTTGGCCAAAGCCTTGAAGCGTTCGGACAGCAAATTGCGCAAGGTCGCAACGGCCGTGGCCGGCTCCTCGGTGATCACCAAGATCATCCAGATGCCCGCGGACATGCGCGAACTGGAAATGGAAGAGCAGATCAAGCTGGAGGCGGATCAGTACGTCCCCTACCCGATTGACGAGGTCAACCTGGACTTCCAGCTGCTCGGCCCGACTGCGAACTCGCCGGATACGGTGGATGTGCTGCTCGCAGCCTGCCGCACCGAAACCATTGATGAGCGCGTGCTCACACTGGACCAGGTGGGCTTGGAAGCGGTCGTCGTCGATACCGAAGCGCAAGCACTGGAAAACGCCTGCTCGCTGCTGTATCCGCAAATGCCCAACCGCGGCGAGAACACCACCTGCGCGGTCATCGACATCGGCGCCATCAACACGGTGTTCATGGTGATGCACGACCGCAAGGTCATCTACCGCCGCGAACAGGCCTTTGGTGGCCGCCAGCTGACCGAGGACATCATGCGCCACTACGGCATGTCCGAGGAAGAGGCCAACAACGCCAAGAAAATGGGTGGACTGCCCGAGGATTACGACAGCGAAGTGCTGCCGTATTTCATCGACGACCTGACTCAGCAGATTGACCGTTCGCTGCAGCTGTTTTTCGCCAACTCACCGAAATTCAGCGAAATCGATCAGATCATCCTGTCCGGCGGTTCGGCGAATATCCCGCACCTGGCCGAGCGTGTTCAGGAGAAACTGGGTGTGGCCACGGTCATCGCCAACCCGTTCAAGGGCATCCCCGTCGCCAACAAAGCACGCCCACGCCAGCTGCAGCAGGACGAAGCGTCCCTGCTTCTGGCCTTCGGCCTCGCCATGAGGGCCTTTGACTGATGATAAAAATCAACCTGCTTGATTGGCGCGAAGCACAGCGTCAGGAACGACAGAAGCAGTTTTTCATCGCGCTCGCCATCGCCGCTTTGTTCGGTGCCGGCGTGGCCTACGCCGTCAATGCCAAAGTGGTCGGTGACGTTGATTTCCAGAAGAGCCGCAACGCGCGGCTGAAGCAGGAAATCAGCCTTATGGACAAGCAGATCAAGGAAATCGATTCGCTGGAGAAGGTCAAGGCGGATCTGCTGGCGCGCATGCGTATCATCGAGGAGCTGCAACGCAGCCGCACGGAAATCGTGCATTTCTTCGACGAACTGGTGACCACAGCGCCAGCGGGCCTGTACCTCAAGAGCCTGCAGCAGAAAGATCGCACCACCAGCATCAACGGTGTCGCGGAATCCAACGGTCGGGTCTCGACTTATATACGCAATCTGGACGGATCGCCGTGGTTTGAAAAATCACGTCTGATCGTGATCCAGTCGCAAAAGGACAATCGTCGTCGGCACAGCGATTTCCAGTTGCAATTCCAGACGTCCAAGAAGAAAGAGGAGGACGGCCAGTGAATTTTCGTGAGGCCCTGGACGAACTCCAATCCCTTGATCCCAACAATGTCGGGGCGTGGCCCGCATTCGTCTACATCGGCGCGTGCCTTATTGTTGCCACCGTCATTATCGTGGGGTCCTACTACTACATCGTGACGCCCAATCTTGATCTGCTTGCGCGTGAACAACGCAACGAAGAAACCTTGAAGAAGGACTTCGAGAAAAAGCAGAAGCGTGCCGCCAACCTTGATGCCTACCGGGCACAGCTGGAAGAAATGGAACGCTCGTTTGGCAGCATGCTGCGTCAGTTGCCGAGCAAGAGCGAAGTCGCCAACCTGCTCAACGACATCTCGCAAACCCGTGTTGCCGCCGGCCTGGAAGAGCAGTTGTTCCGCCCCGAGAACGAACGGCCGCGTGATTTCTACGCGATTCTTCCCAACCGTATCGTGGTCACTGGCACCTATCATGAGATTGCCGAGTTCGTCAGCCGGGTTGCCGCGCTGCCGCGCATCGTGACGGTCAATGATGTGAAGCTCAGCGCTGAATCGGATTCCAGCGACCTGCGCATGGAAGCCATCATCACCACCTACCGTTACCTTGACGAGTCGGAGGGCGAATGATGATGCGATCCAAGCTGCGCTTCACCCTGCCGTTGAGCCTAGTCGCCGCCAGCCTTGCGCTTGGCGGATGTGCGCGTGACATGAGCGATCTGGACGCCTATATCGCGGACGTCAAAGCCCGCAAGGCCGGACCGATTGATCCGATCCCGCAAATGACACCCTACGAACCCTTCGCTTACAGCCGTCATGGCGAGCGCAGTCCGTTCGAACCGTTTGATCAGGACGAGCCGGCGCAGCTGGCCACCAACAATCTGCCGCTCAATACGCTGCGGCCCGACCTGACACGCAACAAGGAGCCGCTGGAGGAATTCCCTCTCGACGGTATCCGCCTGCTGGGAACGCTGGAAATCCGGCAGCAAACCTATGCACTGCTGAGCGCACCAGACGGCATCGTGCATCGCGCAACCTATGGTGATCACCTGGGCCAGAACTACGGCAAGATCGTCAAGATCACCGACGCGCAAATTCAATTGGAAGAAATCGTTCCGGACGGTTTTGGTGGCTATGTGAAACGGCCCGCTGTCGTGGCCATATCAGACGAAAGGTAATCATGTACTTGCGTATCACACATCAGACTGGCAGTACCGCAGGTACGGACTTTGGGGGGCACAAAGTGAGAACAAACATGGCGACGCACGTCAAAAACACCCTACGCGCAGGCGCCGGCCTGTTGCTGGCCTTTGCCCTGCCCGCAACCGCCCAGGCCGCGCAGCAACTGCTTGAAGTCAGTGCTTCGCCGCTGGGCAAGAATCGCCACGCCATCGAACTCAAACTCGATGGTGCGGCACCGCAACCCTCCGTTTTTGCGCTGGAAACGCCGCCGCGCATCTCCATCGACCTGTCCGACACCAAGCTCGCACTGGAACAACGGCGGATTCCGCTCAACGTCGGCCCGGTTCAGACATTGACCGCGGTTGAAGCCAGTGGCCGTTCACGTATCGTCCTCAGCCTCAGCGAACTGACCCCGTACACGGTGCGGGCCGAGGGCAACAGCGTGGTGGTCGAACTGGATGGCCCATCGGGAGCCAGCGCGGCAATCAAACGACCGACCAGCAGCGGCGTGGTCAAAACCAACACCACGACAAGCAAAAGCGCCTCAGGGCAGTTTTCGGGCATCGATTTCCGGCGCACTGAAACCGGCTCCGGACGGCTTGTGGTCGAGTTGGGCGTAGACACCGCCGAGGTCGATGTACGCAGCGAAGGCGGCAAGATTGTGGCCGTTTTCCGCGGCATCGCCCCCACCGACGACATGCTTGCACGCATGGACGTGCTCGACTTCGCGACCCCGTTCAAATTTATCGACGTGTCACGCGACGGCAATGACGGGCGTATCGCCATCACCCCGGTTTCAGGCGCCCAGTTCGACCAGGTCGCCTACCAGCTGGGCGGCAACTTCACGCTGGAGCTGCAGCCGTTGAGCCGCCAGGAGCAGGAAGAACGCGCTCGCGAGGAGCCGCAGTTCCAGGGCGAACGACTCAATGTGAACTTCCAGAACATTGAAGTACGAGCCCTGCTGCAGATCATCGCGGACGTGGCTGGCAAAAACCTTGTCACATCGGATTCGGTGGCCGGCTCCATCACCCTGCGCCTGGAAAATGTACCGTGGGATCAGGCCCTGGACATCATTCTGCGCACCAAGGGCTTGTCGAAGAGCGAAGCCGGCAATGTCATCTGGGTGGCACCGACCGCCGAAGTCGCAGCCCAGCAGAAACAGGAACTCGAAGCGATGAAGCAGGCTGAAGAGCTTGCCCCGCTGGTTGGTGAAATCATTCAGGTCAACTACGCCAAAGCGATTGATCTGGCCGCCCTGCTGACCGAAGAGGATTCCTCATTTGTCAGTGAGCGAGGCACGGTGACGGTTGATCAGCGCACCAACGTCCTGATCGTGAACGACACCCGCGAGAAACTGGCCGGTATCCAGAGCCTGGTCCGTCGCCTCGACATTCCGGTCCGCCAGGTCCTGATCGAATCGCGCGTGGTCGTGGCCAACGATGACTTCAGCCGCTCCGTGGGTAGCAGCTTCGGTGTGACCTTCGGCGATGTCGGCAGCGACACCATCGTCGGCGGTTCCGGCTCACTGCTCGGCGCAGACGTGGTGACTCAGGGCCTTTCGGCAGGTATTCCGCTGATCCCCACCGTGGGCAACCGGCTGGCGACCAACTTCCCGGCCGCATCCGATGGCACAGATGCCCCGTCCTACGGCATCTCCATACTCGGCTCGGATTTCCTGGTTGACCTTGAACTGTCGGCCCTGCAGGCGGAAGGCAAAGGTGAAGTGGTATCGACCCCGCGCGTGATCACCGCCAACGGCAAGGAAGCGTTGATCGAACAGGGTGAAGAAATCCCCTACATCAACACCGTGACGTCAGGCGGCGGCGCTGCGCAGCAGACCCAGTTCAAGAAAGCCGTGCTGTCCTTGCGGGTAACCCCGCAGATCACTCCGGATGACCGGGTCATCATGGATCTGGAAGTGTCCAAGGACACCCGTGGCGCACTGGCGGCTCAGGGCCAGCCGGCTATCGACACCAGCAGCGTCAACACCCAGGTGCTGGTCAACAACGGCGAAACCGTCGTGCTGGGCGGGATTTTCGAGCAAGCCACCGAAGAAGGCGTGAACAAGGTTCCCCTGCTGGGCGATATCCCGATTCTCGGCTTCCTGTTCCGCAACACGGTACGCCGCAACGACAAGCGTGAGCTGCTGATCTTCGTTACACCGAAGATTCTCAGCGACGGCATCAAGACCAACTGATCCGTAACCCCACCCCGAAAGGCCCCGATCGTTATAATCGGGGCCTTTTTATTTGCGCGGCTTGTGCCGCACCGGTTGTTTTGAACGACTCGCCACCCGTCTTTCTGGTTGGTCCCATGGGGGCCGGCAAAACCACAGTTGGTCGTCATCTCGCGCGTTTGCGCGGCATGCAATTCATCGACGCCGACCATGAACTCGAAGCCCGCACCGGCGTGGATATTCCGTATATCTTCGACAAGGAAGGTGAAGCGGGCTTTCGTGACCGCGAAGAGCAGCTGATCGACGACCTGTCGCAAGAGCGCGGAATCGTGCTCGCCACCGGCGGCGGCGTGGTCATGCGCGAAGCCAATCGTACGCACCTCAAAAACCGCGGCCGCGTGGTCTACCTCTATACTGAAGTCGAGCAGCAGTGGCGGCGCACGCGCAAAAGCAAGAACCGCCCGTTGCTGCAACAGGACAACCCGAAGAAAATCCTCAAGGAGCTGATGGCCTTGCGTGACCCCTGGTACCGCGAAGTCGCAGACCTGATCATTCCAAGCAAGGCCCAGTCAGCCCGCTCGCTGGCCATGCTGATCAACCAGAAACTGACGCAAATGGAGCCCAAGTCTTGAACCCCATGCGTGTGGATGTCGACATTCCGGGCAAGCACTACCCGATTCATCTGGGCCGCAACCTGATCGCCAATGCGCAGCTCTACCCCGAAGGCGCGCGCAACGGTCGCGCCTTCGTCATCACCAACGACACGGTGGCGCCGCTGTACCTGAATCAGGTTCAGGCCGCACTGGGCGATCAGCTACCGGTTCACGTCATGCCGGACGGCGAGCGCTTCAAATCGATGGAGCAGCTCAGCGCGGTGCTCGACAAAATGCTGGCGCTCAAGCTCGGCCGTGACACCACGATCATTGCTCTGGGCGGCGGCGTGGTTGGTGATCTGGCCGGCTTCGCCGCCGCGGTCTACCAGCGCGGCATTCCTCTGGTTCAGATTCCGACCACACTGCTGTCGCAGGTGGACTCGTCGGTGGGCGGAAAAACCGCGGTCAACCACCCGTTGGGCAAGAACATGATCGGTGCGTTTCATCAACCGGATTGTGTGCTCACCGACCTGAATACCCTGGATACCCTGCCCGCACGCGAGTTCAAGGCCGGAGTGGCCGAGGTCATCAAGTATGGCCTGCTCGGCGACATCGATTTCTTCACTTGGCTGGAAGACCACATGGAGGCGCTGCTGGCGCGCGACGGCGAGACCCTCAGCCATGCCATCGCCACATCCTGCCGCCACAAGGCCCAGGTCGTCTCGGCTGACGAAAAGGAAAAAGGCCAGCGCGCCCTGCTCAACCTCGGGCATACCTTCGGTCACGCCATTGAAGCCCATCTGGAATACCGCGACTGGTTGCACGGTGAAGCCGTCGCCACCGGCATGTGCATGGCGGCTGAGCTGTCGCAGCGCCATGGCTGGATCAGTCGCGCCGATTGCCAGCGCGTCGACGCCCTGATCAGCAAGGCCGGCCTGCCCACTGCGGTGCCCTCCGGACTGTCGGCCGACCGCATGCGCACCCTGATGCAGGGCGACAAGAAAACCGCAGCCGGTCGGGTTCGTCTGGTGCTGTTTCGAGCCCTGGGCGATGCCCTGCTCAGCGCGGACTATGACGATGCGCTGCTGAAGCAGACCCTGCAGCACTACTGCCGCGACTGACATGAACCTCGCGCCCTACGCAGCCCACCCCGAACGAAGCCGCGGACGCAGGCATCCCGAGGCGGCGCCGCAAATGCGCACCGAATATCAGCGCGATCGCGACCGTATCGTGCATTCCACGGCATTTCGCCGTCTGGTCTACAAGACGCAGGTTTTCGTCAATCATGAAGGCGATCTGTTTCGTACCCGCCTGACCCATTCGCTGGAAGTGGCTCAGATCGCACGCACGATCGCGCGCAATCTGCAGCTCAACGAGGATCTGACCGAGACCATCTCACTGGCCCACGACCTCGGACATACGCCGTTCGGTCATGCCGGACAGGACGCACTCAATCATTGCATGCGCGATCACGGCGGTTTCGAGCACAACCTGCAATCACTGCGCGTGGTCGACGAGCTGGAGGAAAAATACGCCAGCTTCCGCGGCCTCAATCTGTGCTTCGAATCGCGCGAGGGCATACTCAAGCACTGCTCGCGCAAGCATGCGCGCGAGTTGGGTGACATCGGCGAGCGTTTTCTGGCGCGCCAGCAACCCGGAGCCGAAGCGCAACTGGCCAATCTGGCTGATGAGATTGCCTACAACAATCATGATGTCGACGACGGCCTGCGCGCCGGTCTCTTGAGTATCGAAGGCCTGCGCGACACCGCGCTGTTCCGGCGTGTGCACGACAAGGTGCTGGGTCATTACCCGCAGGTCGGGGAGCGCGCGCTGCGCCATGAAATCATTCGCCGCATGATCAACGAGCTGGTCGTCGACCTGACCCGCGAAACCACCGCCCGGCTCAAGGCGCTGGCGCCGCAGCATATCCAGGACATCCGCGAGCACAGCCAGGCGGTGGTGGCCTATTCAGACAGCATGGCTGCGGAGTCACGCGAGCTGAAGAGCTACCTGCTCAAGCACCTGTATCAGCACTATCGGGTGCACCGCTCCGGGCGCAAGGCCCAGCAGGTCATAGGCGATCTGTTCCAGGCCTTTTACAGCGATCAACGTCTGCTCCCGCCCCGTCATCAGGACGCCGCCGAGCGCTACGGCCTGCCCCGCGCTGTGGCCGATTACATCGCCGGCATGACCGACCGCTTCGCGATCGAAGAACACGAACGCATGTTCAACCCGCGAAAGCTCTGAACACGGGCTTTCAACTGTACGCTGGCGTATGGAAACTGGCGCAAAATTTGCTGCGGCGCACATAGGTTTCTATAATTGATCGGCTCAGCGCGGAGAATTGCCGCCCAGCGGCCTTCGCCTTCAACCGATTGACGCTGCCGGACGACGGAGGCTTTGTCCGAGAGCGCAAACAAATCAACACCTTGCGACCCGATCGCCGCCATGCTGGCGACGTCTCGGTTCGCCCCACCGATTGCTGGCAGGTGAGCATGATGCAGAGTGGTCTGTACCGCCCCGAATTCGAACACGACAGCTGCGGCTTTGGGCTGATTGCCCATATTCACAACAAACCCAGTCATTGGCTGGTCGAAACCGCGGTCACCGCCCTGGCGCGATTGACTCACCGTGGTGCAGTGGCAGCTGACGGTAAATCCGGGGATGGCTGTGGCCTGCTCATGAAGCGCCCCGAAGCTTTCCTGCGCCAGGTTGGCCAGGACGCGGGTCTGCGCGTGGCCCAGAACTTCGCCGCGGGCAATGTGTTTCTCAACACCGACGATGCGCTGGCAGAACAGTCGCGCGCCGCCATGAAAGCCGCTGTCGAGGCCCAGGGCCTGGAGCTGGCCGGCTGGCGCGAAGTGCCGGTCGACACCGCCGCCTGTGGCGAGCAGGCTCTGCGCCTGCTGCCCAAGATCGAACAGGTCTTCGTCAACGCGCCGGACGACATGGAGGCCTTCGATTTCGAACGCAAGCTGTTCTTTGCCCGGCGCACCGCCGAGCGCGAAGTCGCCAAGTTCGACAATGAATTCTACGTGTGCACGCTGTCGTGCCGCGTGCTGCTGTACAAGGGTCTGGTCATGCCCGCCGCGTTGCCGGCGTTCTACCTCGACCTGAACAATCCGGCGCTGGAATCGTCGATGTGCGTGTTTCACCAGCGCTTCTCGACCAACACCCTGCCGCAGTGGCGTCTGGCCCAGCCGTTCCGCTTCCTCGCCCACAACGGTGAGATCAACACGATTCAGGGCAACCGCTACTGGGCCAAGGCCCGCGCCAAGAAGTTCCAGACCAAGGACCTGCCCGACATCAGCGCCATTGAGCCGTTGGTCACGCAGAAGGGTTCTGACTCGCAAAGCCTGGACAACATGCTCGAAGTACTGCTCGCGGGCGGCCTCGACGTGTTTTCGGCCATGCGCATGATGATTCCGCCGGCATGGCAGAACATCGAGCAGATGGACCCCGACCTGCGCGCCTTCCACGAATACAACTCCATGCACATGGAGCCGTGGGATGGCCCGGCCGGCATCGTGTTCACCGACGGTCGTTATGCGGCCTGCTCGACCGACCGCAACGGCCTGCGCCCGGCGCGCTACGTCATCACCGATGACGATCACATCACCTTGGCCTCGGAAGTCGGCGTGTATGACTACAAGCCGGGCTCGGTGATTGCCAAGGGCAAGCTTGGTCCCAGTCAGATGATGGCGGTGGACACCGAGAAAGGCGAAGTGCTGACTTCGGACGAAATCGACCGCCGTCTGGCCGCGCGCCATCCGTACAAGAGCTGGCTCAAGCAGAACGTACGCCGTCTGGAATCGGTTCTCGCTGAAAGCGAGCACGAAACCATGGCGCCGGGCACCGTGCGCATTTTCGAAAAGCTCTTCCAGATCACCTACGAAGAGCGTGACCAGGTTTTGCGCGTGCTCGCCGAGGCCGGCCTGGAAGCGGTCGGCTCGATGGGTGACGACACCCCGCAGGCGGTGCTGTCGCACAAGGTGCGCCCGCTGTACGACTATTTCCGCCAGGTCTTTGCCCAGGTCACCAACCCGCCGATTGATCCGCTGCGCGAGCAGATCGTGATGTCGCTGGAGTGCTGTCTGGGTGCCGAACGCTCGGTGTTCGAAGAAACCCCGGAGCGGGCCTCACGTCTGCTGGTCGACTCGCCGATCCTGTCGGAAGGCAAGTTCCGCGATCTGCTGTCGATCGACAACCCGGCCTATGCGCACGAGATCATCGACCTCAACTACGACGCCAGCGGCTCCCTGCAGGACGCGCTGAACGCAATTTGCGATCAGGCCGAAACGGCCGTGCGCAATGGCAAGGTCGTACTGGTGCTGACCGACCGTCACATCGCCAAGGACAAGCTGCCGGTTCACGCCCTGCTTGCCACCGGCGCGGTGCAGCATCGCCTGGTCGCCAAGGGTCTGCGTTGCGATTGCAACCTGGTGGTGGAAACCGCCACCGCACGCGATTCGCACCAGTTCGCTGTGCTGATCGGCTACGGCGCCAGCTGCGTATTCCCCTACCTGGCCTATGAAACCCTGCGTGACATGGCCCGGGTTGGCGAGATCAAGAACCGGACCGCGTCCGAGCTTGAGCGTGCCTACCGCAAGGGCATCAACAAGGGTCTGTACAAGATCATGTCCAAGATGGGCATCTCGTCGATCGCCAGTTACCGCGGCGCCCAGCTGTTCGAGATTGTCGGGCTCGCAGATGATGTGGTCGAGATGTGCTTCAAGGGCACCACCTCACGCATCGGTGGCGCCGAGTTTGTCGATCTGGAAGACGACACCCGCGTGCTCAACCAGCTGGCCTGGAACGCGCGCAAGAACATCGACCAGGGCGGCCTGCTCAAGTATGTGCATGGTGGCGAATACCACGCCTACAACCCGGATGTGATCCAGACGCTGCACACCGCAGTGAAAAGCGGTCGCTACGAAGACTTCAAGGCTTACGCCAAGCTGGTCAATCAGCGCGATCCGATGACCCTGCGCGACCTGATGGCGCTCAAGACCGACAACCCCATCGGGCTGGACGAGGTCGAAGGCATTGAAGACATTCTGCCGCGTTTCGACTCGGCCGGCATGTCGCTGGGCGCGCTGTCGCCGGAAGCCCATGAGGCGCTGGCCCAGGCCATGAACCGTCTTGGTGGGCGCTCCAACTCGGGCGAAGGTGGCGAAGACATCCGCCGCTTCGGCACCGACAAGATGTCCAAGATCAAGCAGATCGCCTCCGGTCGCTTCGGCGTCACGCCGCATTACCTGGTCAACGCCGAAGTGCTGCAGATCAAGGTGGCTCAGGGCGCCAAGCCGGGCGAAGGTGGCCAGCTGCCCGGCCACAAGGTCAATGACTACATTGCCCAGCTGCGCTACTCCACCCCGGGCGTGGCGCTGATCAGCCCGCCGCCGCATCACGACATCTACTCGATCGAGGATCTGGCCCAGCTGATCTTCGACCTCAAGCAGGTCAATCCGCAGGCCCTGGTTTCGGTCAAGCTGGTGTCCGGTCCGGGCGTGGGCACGATCGCTGCCGGCGTGGCCAAGGCCTACGCCGACCTGATCACCATTTCCGGTTATGACGGCGGCACCGGCGCCAGCCCGCTGACCTCGGTGCGCTACTGTGGCACGCCGTGGGAACTGGGTCTGGCTGAAACCCATCAGACGCTGCGTCAGAATGACCTGCGCGGCAAAGTGCGGGTGCAGGCTGACGGCGGTCTCAAGACCGGTCTGGATGTGGTCAAAGCCGCGATCCTGGGCGCCGAGTCGTTCGGCTTCGGCACCGCGCCGATGGTCGCGCTGGGCTGCAAGTACCTGCGCATCTGTCATCTCAACAACTGCGCCACCGGCGTGGCCACGCAGAACGACACCCTGCGCGAGAAGCATTTCATCGGCGAAGCCGAAATGGTCATGAACTATTTCCGTTTCGTGGCCGAGGAATGCCGCGAGCTGCTGGCTCAGTTGGGCGTGCGCTCGCTGGGCGAGCTGATCGGTCGTACCGATCTGCTTGAGCTGTTGCCGGGCAAGACCAACAAGCAAGGCAAGCTCAACCTGCAGCCGATTCTGGATGCCGCAGGCATGGTCAGCGATGCGCCGCACCAGTGTGCCGAGCCGCGCAACCTGCCGTTCGACAAGGGCGAGCTGGCTGAGGACATGGTCCGCGCCACCTTGCCGGCGATCGAAAGCATGAGCGGCGGCGAGTTCGCCTTTGATGTGCACAACATCAACCGCTCGATCGGCGCACGTGTTTCCGGCGAAATCGCCAAACGCCACGGCAACCAGGGCATGGCCGGCAATCCGATCACGCTCAAGCTGACCGGCACCGCTGGCCAGAGCTTCGGCGTGTGGAATGCCGGCGGTTTGAATCTGGACCTCACTGGCGATGCCAACGACTATGTCGGCAAGGGTATGGCCGGCGGCCAGATCGTGATCCGCCCACCTGCCGAATCACGCTTCACCGCCAAGGACGCCACCATCATCGGCAACACCTGCCTGTATGGCGCCACCGGTGGCAAGCTGTTCGCGGCCGGGCGCGCGGGCGAACGCTTCGCGGTGCGCAACTCCGGCGCCATCGCGGTGGTTGAAGGCGTGGGCGACCACGGCTGTGAATACATGACCGGCGGTGTGGTCACCGTGCTCGGCCCGGCCGGGGTCAACTTTGGCGCGGGCATGACTGGCGGTTTCGCCTATGTGCTCGACACCGATCGCCAGTTTGTCGATCAGTACAACCATGAGTTGATCGACATCCACCGCATTGCGGCGGAGCACATGGAAGCCTACCGTAATCACCTGCGTGGCCTGCTGATCCAGCATCAGGAAGCCACCGGCTCGGCCTGGACGGCGCAGATTCTGGATGATTACCGCGACTTCCTGACCCGCTTCTGGCTGGTCAAACCCAAAGCCAGCGAAATCAATTCGCTCCTCGACACCATCCGTCAGGCGGCCTAAGGCCGGCCAGGACTGAACATGGCAAAGAACGCTCTGCAATTTCTCGATCTGCCCCGGCACGATCCGAAAAAGACCCAGGTGGAAGTGCGTATTCACGACTTCCGCGAAATTTACGGCCAGTTCGACAAGGAACAGGCGGCCAACCAGTCCGGTCGCTGCCTGTCCTGCGGCAACCCGTACTGCGAATGGAAGTGCCCGGTGCACAACTACATTCCGGACTGGTTGAAGCTGGTTTCGGAAGGCAACCTGTTCGAAGCGGCCGAACTGTCGCACCGTACCAACACCCTGCCGGAAATCTGCGGCCGGGTGTGCCCACAGGACCGTCTGTGTGAAGGGGCTTGCACCCTCAACGACGGCTTCGGCGCGGTCACCATCGGCTCGGTCGAGAAATACATCACCGACACCGCCCTGGAGCAGGGCTGGCGTCCGGACATGAGCGGCGTCACCCCAACCGGCAAGAAAGTCGCCATTATCGGCGCCGGCCCGGCCGGCCTGGGT
Source organism: Oceanococcus sp. (assembly GCA_030147945.1). Lineage (GTDB taxonomy): Bacteria > Pseudomonadota > Gammaproteobacteria > Nevskiales > Oceanococcaceae > Oceanococcus. Next base: position 49,058 of record JASBUL010000059.1, read on the forward strand.
TGCGCCGACATCCTGGTGCGCAACGGCGTCGAAGCCGTGGTGTTCGACAAATACGCCGAGATCGGCGGTCTGCTGACCTTCGGTATCCCGCCGTTCAAGCTGGAAAAGGACGTGGTCAAACGTCGCCGTGAGGTGATGGAGGGCATGGGCGTGGAATTCCGTCTGAACACCGAAATCGGCAAGGACATCCCCTTCCAGCAGCTGGTGGATGACTACGACGCCGTGTTCCTGGGCATGGGCACCTATGCCTACATGAAGGGCGGCTTCCCGGGTGAAGACCTGCCCGGCGTCTACGATGCCCTGCCCTTCCTGATTTCCAACATCGACCGCGAACTGGGTCTGGAAAAAGACCCGGCCGACTTCATCGACATGCGCGATCAGCAGGTTGTGGTGCTGGGTGGTGGCGACACCGCCATGGACTGCAACCGCACCTCGATCCGTCAGCAGGCCGCACGCGTGACCTGCGCCTATCGTCGCGACGAAGAGAACATGCCGGGTTCGCGCCGCGAAGTGGCCAACGCCAAGGAAGAAGGCGTGCGCTTCCTGTTCAATCGTCAGCCGGTGGAAATCGTCGGTGACGGCAAGGTCGAAGGCGTCAAGCTGGTCAGCACCCGTCTGGGCGAAGCGGACGAGAACGGCCGCCGCCGCCCCGAGGTGATCGAGGGCAGCGAAGAAATCGTGCCCGCAGATCGTGTACTGGTGGCCTTTGGCTTCCGCCCCAACCCGCCGCAGTGGCTGGCCGACCACGGCATCGAGGCCGACGATGGTGGGCGCATCAAAGCCAGCGGTGCGGCCACGATCAAATACCAGACCACCAACCCCAAGGTGTTCGCCGGTGGCGACATGGTGCGCGGCTCGGATCTGGTCGTCACCGCGGTATTTGAAGGACGCGAAGCGGCCGAAGGCATCCTCGACTACCTCGAGGTCTGAGAGGCCACCTCGCAATGTGCCCGGGCATCATCGATAATCCCCGGGCACTTACCAGCCGAGCCACGATGACCCGAGCGATACCTGAATCCGAGCGCCTGATATTCGCCCTGGATGTGCCCGATGCATCCGCCGCGATCAAACTCGTCAACGAACTGGGCGACACCGTCACGTTCTACAAGCTCGGCCTCGAACTGGCCATGAGCGACGACTACTGGCGGCTCATCGATTTCCTGCTGGAACGCGGCAAGAAGGTCTTTGCCGACCTCAAGTTTTTCGATATTCCGGCCACCACGGCCAGCGCAGTGCGTCAGCTGTCCGAGCGCGGGGTGCATCTGTGCACCGTGCACGGCAATCAGGGCATCATGCAGGCGGCGGCCGAAGCGCGCACCGGTGCGCTTAAAGTCCTCGCCGTCACCGCTCTGACCAGCCTGGATCGCGGCGATCTGGATGATCTGGGTTTCGACTGCGATGTCGAACAGTTGGTCTTGTCGCGCGCCAAGCGCGCCTTCGAAAGCGGCTGCGACGGCATCGTCTCGTCCGGTATGGAAGTGGCTGCGGTTCGCGCCAGCGGACTGGACAAACTGATTGTGGTCACCCCCGGCATTCGCCCGGTCGACAACCGACCAACGGATGACCAGAAACGGGTGCTCTCGCCCACCGATGCCATCCAGCTGGGCTCCGACTATCTGGTGGTGGGGCGGCCGATTCGCAACGCTTCCGATCCGCGCGCCGCTGCGGCGGCCAGTCAGTATGAAATTTCCCAGGCGCTCAGCGCCGGACTGTGGCTGACACCATGAAGAATGATTTGCTGCTGCGGGCCCTGCAACGTCAGGCCGTAGAGCGCACGCCGGTGTGGATGATGCGCCAGGCCGGGCGCTATCTGCCGGAATACCGTGCAACACGCGAAAGCGTGAACGGGTTCATGGGTCTTTGCCAGAACCCGGAACTGGCATGCGAGGTCACGCTGCAACCGCTGCGCCGCTATGCGCTGGACGCGGCCATCCTGTTTTCCGACATCCTGACCGTGCCGGATGCGATGGGCCTGGGCCTGTACTTCAGCGCCGGCGAAGGCCCCAAATTCGAGCGTACGGTGCGCAGCGCGGCCGAAATCGATGCCCTGCCGCTGCCCGATCCGCACAAGGATCTGGGTTACGTGATGCAGGCAGTCAGCACCATCCGCCGCGAACTGAATGGCCAGGTGCCGTTGATCGGTTTTGCCGGCAGTCCATGGACCTTGGCCACCTACATGGTTGAAGGCGGTTCATCGAAAACTTTCGGCACGATCAAAGCCCTGCTGTACACCGACCCGGCAGCCCTGGAGCGCCTGCTCAACAAGCTGGCTGATGCCGTGGCCGCCTATCTCAATGCCCAGATCGAAGCCGGCGCCCAGGCCCTGATGATCTTCGACACCTGGGGTGGCGTGCTGGCCCATCAGGCCTATCTGGATTTCTCCCTGGCGGCCGGGCAACGCATCCTCGAACAGCTGCAGCGCGAACGCGACGGACACAAGATTCCGGTGGTCTGGTTTACCAAGAACGGGGCCGGCTGGCTGGAACAGCAAGCCGATGCCGGTTTCGATGCGCTGGGTCTGGACTGGACCGTCAATCTGACCGAGGCGCGACGCCGCGTCGGGCATCGCGTGGCGCTGCAGGGCAACCTGGACCCCTCGGTACTGCTCGGCAGCGAACAGATGATCCGTCAGCAGGTTCAGCGTGTGCTTGGCGAATTCGGTCCGGGTGACGGCCATGTGTTCAACCTTGGCCACGGCATCACCCCCGAAGTCTCGCCACACAATGCGGGTGTCATGATTGACGCCGTGCACGAGTTCAGCCCCGCTTTTCACCGCTAACCCCGTAACAGGGACACCCCATGCTTGCCAAACTCTCCCGCCGGTTACTTATCATATCGGCAGCGCTGACGGCGGCGCCCGGCCTTGCTGAAGAAGGCTTGTGGACCCTGGACAACCTGCCCCGCAAAGCGCTGGCTGATGGGTACAACTTCGCGCCGGATCAGGCCTGGGTCGACAAACTCCAGCGTGCATCAGTGCGGCTGGCCGGCGGTTGCTCCGGGGCTTTCGTGTCCGCCCAGGGGCTGGTGCTCACCAACCACCACTGCGTCAGCCGCTGCATCGCGCAACTGTCCAGCCGTCAGGACAACCTGCTGGAACAGGGTTTCGTAGCCCACAAGCGCGAAGACGAAGCGATCTGCCCGGAGATCGAACTCAATCAGCTGGAAAGCATCACCGACGTCACCGGTGAGGTTGAAAAACCCGCCGAGGGGCTGTCCGACGCGCAAGCCAAGACCGCGCGCAAAGCGGCCATGGCCAGATTGGAGTCGAACTGCGCGCAGGGCGACGCCAACCAGCGCTGCGATGTGGTCAGCCTCTACGAAGGCGGCCGCTATCATCTCTACCGCTACCGGCGTTATCAGGACGTGCGCCTGGTGTTTGCCCCGGAAACGGCGATTGCCGCCTTCGGTGGCGACCCGGACAACTTCAGCTTCCCGCGCTATGCGCTCGACATGGCGCTGCTGCGCGCCTACCGCGATGGCCAGGCGGTCGAGCCCGAGGCGTATTTCTCGATCAAGCCGGATGGCGCAGCGCAAGATGAGCTGGTTTTCGTCACCGGTCATCCCGGCTCGACCCAGCGCAGCTACACGGTGGCTCAACTCACCGCATTGCGTGATGTGGTGCTGCCGCAGCGACTGACCTATCTGGCGGAACTGCGCGGCGTGCTGCGCCAGTTCATGCGCCAGGGCAGCGAGCAGACACGCATGGCGCAACGCGAATACTTCGCCATCGAAAACGCGCTCAAAGCCTACCGCGGGCGTCATGCTGCGCTCAGCGAAAGCGGCTTCATCCAGGCGGCCATGGCGCGTGAAAACGCGCTGCGCGAGCGCGTGGCCGAGCACCGCCAGCTGCGCAAGACACCCACACCCGAGGCCTGGACCAAGATCGCCCAGGCGCAAGAGGTATGGCGTGACATCTACACCGAATATTCCCTGCTCGAGAGCCTGCGCGGGTATCAGTCCGACCTGCTCTCCATCGCGCGTCACCTGGTTCGCGCCGCGCAGGAACGCAGCAAGCCCAACGCAGAGCGTCTGCATGAATACACCGATGCCGCCCTGCCCCAGCTCACCCAGCGCCTGTTTTCCGCCGCCCCCATCCATGCCGAGTTGGAGATCCTGACGCTGGACTGGAGCCTGGAAAAGCTGCGCGAACAACTTGGACCAGACCACCCCGCCGTGGTCCAAAGTCTGGGCAATCAGTCACCGCGTGAACTGGCGCGCAGCCTGATCGAAAATACCCAGTTGAACGAGCTGGCCGTGCGCAAAGAACTTTGGGATGGCGGCGCCGCCGCCATTGCCGCCAGCGACGACCCGCTGATTGCCTTTGTGCGGCGTATCGACGGCAGCGCACGCGCTGTACGGGCCCGTGTCGAGCGCGAAGTTGAAGCGGTGGTCGAAGCCAATGCCACGCTGATCAGCCGCGCACGCTTCGAACTGGACGGCACCAACAGCTACCCGGACGCCACCTTCAGCCTGCGTCTGAGCTACGGCCAGGTCAAAGGCTGGAAAGAGGCTGGTCAGGACATCTTTCCGACCACCACGGTGGGCGGTCTGATTGCCCGCTCAACGGCCCAACCGCCGTTTGCCCTGCCGGCACTGTGGATCGACCGGCTGGCCGAGATCGACCTCGCCACCCCATTCAACTTCGTCACCACCCACGACATTATCGGAGGGAACTCGGGCAGTCCGATGCTCAATCGCCAGGGCCAGCTAGTGGGGCTGATCTTCGACGGCAACCTGCATTCCCTGGGCGGCGCCTACGCCTATGATGGCCGCTACAACCGCGCCGTGGCCGTGCACCCGGCGATCATGCAGCAGGCCCTGAGCGCGGTGTATCAGGCGCAGTCGCTGGTCGACGAGCTGTTTCCCGCGCCATGAGCCGTCATCCGCGCGAGGCCATCTGCAACTGGGCGCGCAAGACCGACATCGAGCACGCCTATCACGATGATGAATGGGGCGTGCCGGTCACCGATGATCGCAAGCTGTTCGAGTTCGTGATTTTGGAAGGCGCGCAGGCCGGTCTGTCGTGGCTGACCATACTGCGCCGACGAGAAGGCTACCGGCGGGTCTTTCACGACTTTGACCCTCTGCGTGTTGCACGCATGAGCGAGCAGGAACAAAGTGCCGCGCTGAGCGATGCCGGCATCATTCGCAACCGGGCCAAGGTACGCTCCGCGGTCAACAACGCGCAGGCGTTTCTCCGTGTGCAGGAAGAATTCGGCAGCTTCGCCCGCTACATCTGGGGGTTCGTCGACGGGCAACCGGTGCAAGGGCAGCGCCAGAGTATGAGTGACATCCCGGCGACCACTGCCTTGTCCGACAGCGTCGCCAAGGACCTCAAAGCACGCGGTTTCAGCTTCATGGGCTCGACCATTGTCTACGCCCACATGCAGGCCACCGGCATGGTTAACGACCACATTCTGAGTTGCCCCTGTCATGCCGAGGCCCAGCAACACGCGTTGCAACTGACGCTGGACTGATTATTCCAGCCGGCGGTACAGCGAGCGCACGCTGATACCGGCGATCTGCGCGGCGCGCGCCTTATCACCCTGGCAGTGATCAAGCAGCTGCTTGAGGTAGCGTCGTTCCTGGGTGTGCAAATCCACCCACGCAGCCTCTTCGTTGGCGTGGTCACGGATTTCTGGCGCCTCACCGAGGCTGCGCTGCAGCACCTCATCGTCAATCAGCAATTCACGCGCGAAAATCGTGGCCCGCTCCAGAATGTTGCGTAGCTCACGCACATTGCCACTGAAAGGCAGCGCCTGCAGCCGGGCCAGCGCCTTGTCGCTCAGACGATAGGTCCGCTCGGGGTGCAGCTTGTCGAGTATTGACCGGGCCAGCAGCGGAATATCTTCGCGACGCTTGCGCAGAGGCGGCAGGATGATCGGAAAGGCATTGATGCGGAAGTACAGATCCTCGCGAAAGGCACCGCGCTGCACCTGCTCGCGTAGATCCTTGTGGGTGGCGCAGACCAGACGGAAATCGGCCCGCCGCAGCTGGGTATCCCCGACCGCGCGGTAGGTCCCGGTTTCCAGCAGACGCAGCAGCTTGACCTGCATGCCCACCGGCACATCACCGATTTCATCGAGGAACAACGTGCCGCCCTGGGCCAGCTCGAGCAGGCCACGCTTGTTGCTCACCGCACCGGTGAAAGCGCCTTTGACATGACCGAAAAGCTCGCTCTCGAACAGTGTTTCGGTCAATCCGGCACATTCCACCGTGACCATGCTCTTGTGTGCGCGCAAGCTCGCTTCATGAATGGCGCTGGCGGCCAGTTCCTTACCCGTACCGGTTTCACCCAGCAGCAGCACCGAGGTTTCATGCGCAGCCACCAGATTGATCATTTCCAGCATCTGGTTGAACGCCGCACTGCCGCCCACCATGCGCGTGGCATTGGCCTGGGCGCTGGCTATGGGTACCGGTTTGAGGACCTCGACGAAGTAGCGTGCCACGCCGGCGTCGTCGAGCAAGGGCACCATCTCCACATCAATGTGCTCGCGACCACGGGGACTGTTGTGAATATGCAGCACCCGTTCGCGCCCCGCACTGCGCTTGCACGCGGCCATCGGGCAGCTCTCCCCGGCCTGATCGCAGGGTTGCGCATAGCCGTGGGAGACTTCGTAGCAACGCGCAGACGGGGGCACGTCACCGAAGCGTTCGACATAACGACGATTGCTCGCGAGCACACGGTAATCGGCGCCCAGCAAGATGGCCGGGTACTCAATGACATCCAGCAAGGCGCGGGGCGGCAATGGTTCGGGCTTCATAGGTCTTGTCGATTCTGTCAGGGACATTGACAGTTTCGACAATTCCAAGCCGTAAAGATAGCTTGATTTATTTTCTGTAATTTCAGAAAATATTGAATGTTGTTTTATGTCAGTGTGTTATCGCCGAATTGATCGCCCAACCAAGACTGGCACACGGATTGCTCTGAGCTTGCTGCTGTCCACGCCATTACAGGACATGTTCCATGGATCCCTTCGTACTCGCCCGCATTCAGTTTGCCACCAACATCAGCTTCCACATCCTGTTCCCGGCCATCACCATTGGTCTGGCCTGGATGCTGCTGTTCTTCCGTATCCGTTTTACCCAGACGGGCGACAAAGCCTGGGAATACGCCTATTTCTTCTGGGTCAAAATCTTCGCCCTGACCTTTGCCATGGGCGTGGTCAGCGGCATCACCATGAGCTTCCAGTTCGGCACCAACTGGCCGGGCTTCATGGAAAAGGCCGGCAACGTTGCCGGACCACTGCTGGGCTACGAAGTGCTGAGCGCATTTTTTCTTGAGGCCTCGTTTCTCGGCATCATGCTGTTCGGCAAGGATCGGGTGTCCAACCGCCTGCACTTGCTGAGCACTTTTCTGGTCGCCTTCGGCACCACCTTGTCGGCTTTCTGGATTCTCTCGCTGAACTCATGGATGCAAACGCCTGCGGGTATCCAGATGGTTGACGGCGTGGTCATGGTCGAAGACTGGTGGGCGGTGATCTTCAACCCCTCATTCCCCTACCGCTTCTTCCACATGTTGATCGCCTCGTTCCTCACTGCCGCTTTCCTCATTTCCGGGGTCAGCGCCTGGCGGGCGCGCAGCGGTGTCGACGGCCCGGCCACCTGGAAAGTCATGCGCGCCGGCGTCGGCGTGGCGGCCATTTTAGCCCCGCTGCAGATCTTCATCGGTGATCTGCATGGTCTCAACACGCTGGAACATCAGCCGGCCAAGGTGGCCGCGATGGAAGCGGTGTGGGAGACCGAATCCGCAGTGCCGTTCAACCTGATTGCGTTTCCCGATGAACAGGCGCGCGAGAACCGCCTGGCCATTCAGATCCCCTACGCTGCCAGCCTGATCCTGACCCATGATCCGCAAGGTGAAGTTCAGGGCCTGAACGAATTTGCAGGCGAACATCCGCCAGTCGCCATGGTGTTCTGGTCATTCCGCGTGATGCTGGCCATTGGTGGACTGATGGTGCTGGTCAGCTGGTGGGCCAGCTGGCAGTTGCGCGGGGGGCGCGAGCCACATCGGGCGCTGCTGCTCACACTATCCGCCATGACCTTCTCCGGCTGGATCGCCGTGCTGGCAGGCTGGTATGTCACCGAAATCGGCCGTCAGCCCTGGATCGTGCAGGACCTCATCAGCGTGCAGGAGGTCGTGGCTGACCACGCCAGCGCCACCATGACCGGCACGCTGCTTGGCTATGTGCTGCTCTACGCCTTCCTGCTGGTCAGCTACATCGGCGCGATGCGACATATGGCAACCAAGCCGGCCGCATCACAGGCGCTCGGTCCGGTGACCTTCACCACACAGCCCTCGGCCCAGCACTAAAGGAACGCACTATGGAATTCTGGCTTCCCATCATCTACATGGCCGCCATGGGCCTGGCCTTGCTGATCTACGTGATCCTCGATGGCTACGACCTCGGCGTAGGCATCCTGCTGCCACTGGCCGAGGAGTCCGAAAAGGACACCATGATCGCCTCCATTGGCCCCTTCTGGGATGCCAATGAGACCTGGATCGTGCTCGGTGTGGGCATACTGCTGATCGCCTTTCCGCTGGCCCACGGCATCGTGCTCACCCATCTGTACCTGCCCGTCACCATCATGCTGATGGGTCTGATCCTGCGTGGCGTGGCCTTTGATCTCAGGGTCAAAGCCGGCGATCACCGCCGTGCCCTGTGGAATCGGGCGTTCTTTGCCGGCTCGCTGATCAGTGCGATGGCCCAGGGCTGGATGCTCGGCGCCTACGTCACCGGTCTGCGTGACGGCAGCACCAGCGTGCTGTTTTCCGTGCTCATCGCACTCACCCTGCCCGCGCTTTATGTGGTCCTGGGCTGCGGCTGGCTCAACATGAAAACCGAAGGCACGCTGCAACGTAAAAGCCACCTGTGGGGCGGGCGTGCAATCTGGCCCATGGGCCTGGGCCTGGGCCTGATCTCCATCGCCACCCCGCTGGTCAGCCCGGCCATTGCAGCCAAATGGTTCAGCCTGCCCAATGCACTGTGGCTGGCACCCATTCCATTGGTCACGCTGGCCAGCTTCGTCGGCATCGTGCTGACCCTGCGCACATCCAGTGAACAGCAGGCCGCCCAGCCGTGGCGTGTTTTCGGGCTGACCGTGCTGATCTGCCTTATGGCCAGCCTGGGTCTGGCTTACAGCCTGTTCCCCCACATCATCATCGGGCAGATGACGATCTGGGAAGCCTCCGCCTCGGTCAGCTCGCTGCTCTTCACCCTGGTTGGCGTGGCCCTGACCCTGCCCATGATTCTCGCCTACACCTTCGTGGTCTATCGCATTTTCCACGGTAAGGCGACGGCGCTCAGCTACGACTAGATCCAAGGAGATTCCATGTCGCGCATACACGACGTGCTCATCGTCGGCGGCGGAGCCGCCGGCATCGCCACTGCGGCGAGCCTGAAAAAACGCCAGCCCGGGCTCGATATCGGCATCATCGACCCGGCTGACGTGCATTACTACCAGCCGGGCTGGACTCTGGTCGGCGGCGGCGTGTTCACCCCCGAGCAGACCGCCCGCGACATGGACACGCTGATCCCATCCGGCATCCAGCGCATCAAGGCCAGCGTGGTCGCGTTTGAGCCAGAAAACAACACGGTGGTCACCGACAGCCAGGAGCGCCTGAACTACAAACGGCTGGTGGTGGCCCCGGGCCTTACGCTCAACTGGGACGGCATCGAAGGCCTGAGCGACACCCTGGGCAAGAACGGGGTGACCTCCAACTACCGATACGACCTGGCGCCCTATACCTGGGAACTGGTGCAGGCGCTCAAGGGTGGCCGCGCCATCTTCACCCAGCCGCCCATGCCCATCAAATGTGCCGGCGCGCCGCAGAAGGCCATGTATCTGTCCTGCGATCACTGGTTGCGACAGGGCGTGCTGCAGGACATTCAGGTGGACTTCTGCAACGCTGGCGGCGTCCTGTTCGGGGTGGCCGATTATGTGCCCGCGCTGATGCAGTACGTCGACAAGTACGCCATCAATCTCAACTTCAACCACACCCTGACACGCATCGATGGGGGCGCCAAAACCGCCTGGTTCAATACCACCAATGAGAACGGCGACGCCATCGAAACAAGCCGCACATTCGACATGATTCACGTCTGCCCGCCACAGCAGGCACCCGCGTTCATTCGCGACAGCGCGCTGGCCGACAGCGCAGGCTGGGTCGATGTCGACCAAAGCACCCTGCGCCACAAACACTTCGACAACATCTGGGCCCTGGGCGATGTGATGAACGCCCCGAACGCCAAAACCGCTGCTGCGGCCCGCAAGCAGGCGCCGATCGTGGCCAACAACATCATGGCCGATATCCACGGCAACAATCGCGGCATCGCACAATACGACGGCTACGGCTCATGTCCGCTGACGGTCGAGCGCGGCAAGATCGTACTCGCCGAATTCGGCTATGGCGGCAAGCTGTTGCCGAGTTTCCCCAGCTGGTTTCTGGACGGTCGCAAACCCACCCGCCGCGCCTGGTTTTTGAAAGAAACCCTGCTGCCGCCAATCTACTGGAGCGGCATGCTCAAGGGCCGTGAGTGGCTGGTCAAACCGGTGAGCGAAGACGCTCCCTGAACGGCTTTCTCATCACCCAGGCATAAAAAAACCCGGGGTGCTCACCACCCCGGGTTGGTATTGCTCAGTACGGCTGTGCTTAGCCGAGCAGTTCTTCCACCGCGGCACGCTCTTCGCGCAGTTCCTGCTCGGTGGCGTCCATGCGGGCCTGACTGAATGCGTTGATCTCCAGCCCCTGCACCACGGTGTAATCACCGTTTTCACACACACACGGGTAGGAGTAGACGATGCCTTCGGCCACGCCGTAGCTGCCGTCGGAGGCTACGCCCATCGACACCCAGCCACCATTGCTGCCCAGCGCCCAGCTGCGCATGTGATCAACGGCAGCGGATGCGGCCGATGCGGCCGAGGAGGCGCCGCGCGCCTTGATGATGGCTGCGCCACGCTGCTGTACCACCGGAATGAAGTCGTTTTCGTACCAGGCCTGATCAACCAGACCCAGCGCAGCCTCACCCGCCACCGTGGCATGGTGCAGGTCAGGGTACTGGGTCGCGCTGTGGTTACCCCACACGATCATCTTGTCGATGTCGGTGGTGTGCTTGCCGGTTTTTTCGGCCAGCTGGCTGAGGGCGCGGTTGTGGTCCAGACGCATCATGGCGGTGAACTGACGCGGGTTGAGATCCGGCGCGTTCTCACGCGCGATCAGCGCATTGGTGTTGGCCGGGTTGCCGACAACCAGCACCTTGACGTCACGGCTGGCGTGATCATTCAGTGCCTTGCCCTGAACCGAGAAGATCTGGGCGTTGGCCTGCAGCAGGTCCTTGCGCTCCATGCCCGGGCCGCGCGGACGGGCGCCGACCAGCAGCGCGTAATCGGCATCCTTGAAGGCTACGTTGGGATCATCGGTGGCAACGATGCCGTGCACCAGCGGGAACGCACAGTCATTCAGTTCCATGACCACGCCTTCCAGGGCGCCCATGGCCGGCGGAATTTCCAGCAGCTGCAGAATGACCGGCTGGTCCGGACCGAGCATGTCACCCGAGGCGATACGGAACGCCAGGGAATAGGCAATCTGGCCGGCGCCACCTGTGATGGCTACACGTACCGGTGCTTTCATAATCCACTCCTGTTGAAACTGTGGTGGCCCGTCAGGCCGCGAAAAGACGGCGGATTATAGCGAACTCACCCTCACCCGACCACGCGCTACTCCGGCGGCAGGGTAAAGCGGAAACGGGCGCCATCACCGGCGCTGGACTCGACCCGGATAGTGCCGCCGTGACGCTCGATGATCTTGCGCACCGTGGCCAGCCCCATGCCGGTACCGGCGGTGTCCGGATCCAGGCGGCGAAACACCTCAAAGATCTGCTGATGGTGCTCGGGCGCAATACCGATACCGTTGTCGGCCACACAGAATTCCCACAGCCCACGCTGCCAGCGTGCACTGATGTGCACCTGCGGCGGAACCTGCGGGCGCGAGAACTTGAGGGCATTGTCGATCAGCTGCACGAAGATCTGCCGAATCTGCTCGGGGTCGGCCAGGATGCTGGGCAGATCGGTGGTGGTGATGTCGGCACCCTGCGCGCGAATGCTGGCATCCAGCTGCTGTCGCACCTCATCAATCACCGCACTCACCGACACCGTACGACGCTCCAGCTCACCGCCCCGCATCTGCTCGGCGTAAGCGACCAGATCATCCAGCAACGCCTGCATCCGCTTGACCCCGCTGACCGCCTGCTGGGCCAACTCGTGACCGCTCTCGCCCAGGGCGTCTTTGTAACGCCGCGCGATCAACTGCACCGAGCCACCAATCCCGCGCAATGGCTCACGCAGATCATGGCTGGCCAGGAAGGCAAAGCGTTTGAGTTCTTCGTTGCTGCGCAGCAGGTCCGCGTTGCTTTCGCGCAGATTCTGCTCGGCCTGACGCCGCGCGGTGATGTCCTGAACCTGGGCAATGAAGTGTTCCAGCTCGCCATCGTCGCGCCAGATCGGGGCCAGGTTGATGAGCAGCCACAGGACCTGCCCATCGACCCGCTGAAAACTCAATTCACGTTCACGCACGTCATCATGACGGCCGATCAGGGCCGTCACATCCTGCAACAGCTGATCATGCGCATCGCCGCCAACACGGGCGAACAGATTGCTGCCCAATAGCTCCGACACCCAGCAGCCCAGCATTTCAGCCAGCGAACGGTTGGCTTCCACAACCTGCCCGTCGGCGGCCAGCAGCGCCTTGCCGATGGGCGAATAATCGAAAGCCCCGTGATAACGCTTTTCGCTCGCCTTGAGCGCGCGTGAAGCATCCACTTCCAGCGTCACATCGTGACCGCTGATCACGATCACCTCACTGCTCTCATCCTCGCGGATACGCACGCCGCTGAGCTGCACGCGGCGCCAGCGCTGATCAGGCCCCAGACGCAGTTCGCAGACCTGGCGCTCATGCACGCGCTGAAAACCCTGCAGCCAGCTTGCCAGTATGCGTTGATCCTGCGGGTGACACAGGCTCTGCAAAGGTTGATCGATCAGCTGTTCAGCGCGACCGCGCCCCCACAGCCGTGCAGCCGGGTTGAGATAGCGGATCTGACCGGCCAGATCGATGACGCCAAGCACATCCTGGGCGTTCTCGACCAGGGCACGATACAGCGGCAGAAAGGGGGTTTGCTGAGCCACGGCGCAGGGGAGGCAAATTCAGCTTCAAGCATACCCAGTTTTCGCCGTGCGCTGGCAAACGGCGTCGGCGCTCAGCTGCGCGCGGGCAACAACGTCAGGACCGCCTGCGATGCGCGGAGACGAACACGCTTGTTGCGCTGGGTGTGGCCGTGGACAACCTCGACCGCGCCTCGCGGCAAACCCAGTTGAGCGGCCAGCAGACGCTCTACCGCCTGATTGGCCTTGCCCCGATCGGGGGCGGCGGTGACACTGATTTTGAGCCGCCCTTCGTGCCAGCCGTTGATGGCATTTCGCGAGGCCTTGGGCGAGACTCTGACCTCAAGCATCACTTCTTTTTGCGAGTTTTCAGACATTCATGCACAACTTCATCTGGCACAACCCGCGTTGCTCGAAAAGCCGGCAGACCCTGCAGCTGATCCAGGACGCGGGCATTGACATCGACATCGTCGAATACCTCAGCACCGCACCCACTGTCGAACAACTGGGCGCGGCCTGCCAGGGCCTTGGGCTCAAGCCCAGCACGATCATCCGCAGCAAGGAAGAGCAATTCAAGACGCTGGGCCTGTCGCTCAAAGATGAGCGCAGTGACGAACAGTGGCTGAGCATCCTGGCGGACAACCCCAAGCTCATCGAGCGGCCGATCGTGTGCATCAACGGACGTTATGCACTGGGTCGGCCACCCGAAAACGTTCAGGAACTGTTCTGATCCGGCTCACGTTTGCGCCGTTCGCCACGGCTCAGCAGACGCCGACCACGCTGCCCGGCCAGGCGGTTGACCAATGAAATCGCGGCATACACGTTGTCGCTGGTGAAATCATGCACCCCGCGCACCACTCGGGACGTGTCGCGGGTGGCCGGAATAGCCTCGAAAATGTCGAACGGAATGGCGGCGATGCCGCGATGAACGGCGCGCACGGCTGCCGTACCGCTGTCGATGGAGCTCTCCGTCACGCTTTGCCACTGGGCCAGGCGCTCGTTGGCTTCGCGCATGCGTTGCGCCTCGGCACGCACCGCCGCCGTTCGGGCCAGCTGGGCCGCCAGCGCATTGATGTGCACATTGGTCCGCCACAGGCACAGCCCGGCCAGCACGCTCAAGACCAGGCACAACATCGACAGCAGCGCGATCACTAGGCGCCCCGGTGCAGCGTCACCTGAGCCTGCACGCCCCACTTGGCGACTTCGCGATGGATGTTCTTGACCGCCTGGTCATACACGATGCGCCGGATCAGCGGCGCTGCCACGCTGCCAAAGCGATCGGCAAACCAGGACTGGCTGGCCGCCACCTCCATCGGATTGAGTATGTCCATGACGATCACGGTGCGCTTGCCGCGCCCCAGCAACTCATCCAGATCCAGCGACTGATCCTGGGGGATCTGGCGCAGCACTTTCAGCTCGGTATCGAGCAAAGCATTCAAGCGTGACAGCACCGCCAGGCGCCACAGCACCACGCCCAGTACAAACAGATTCAGCGCCAGCAGCGCGACCAGCACAGCATTCATCAACACACCCCACAACGGTAGCGGGCAAAGTTTAGTCCACAGCAGCCCCAGCTGTCCCGACGAACGGCGCTTGCCTAATGAACAATGTTCATATAATTTCTGAACAACGCTCATTTAAGGAGATGCACATGCCCAGCCTGTGGAAACGCATGGAACAGATGCTGACGGCAAACAGCCATGCCCGTCTGGACCAGCTGGAAAACCCGGCACACATGAGTCAACAGATACTGCGCGACCTCGATGACGAGCTCGACGGTCTGCGCAAGCAGTTGCTCGCCTCGGTCAGCCGCGAACGCAAAATCAACGCCAGCCTCGGTGTTCTGCGCAAACAGTCCGAGGCGCACGATCAGCGCGCCCGTCAGACCCTGAGCGACGGCAATGAGGCCAACGCGCGCCATCATCTCAACCTCAAACTCAAACTCGAGCGCGAGATCGAACAGTTGCAGCAGCTGTGCCAACAGCAGTCATGCTGGACCACCAGCCTGCGCGAGGAACGCGCCCATCTGCTGCGCGAACGCGAGGAACTGGGCAGCCAGGCCCGCGTGATTTCCCTGCGCAAAGCCTTGCAGATGGATGGCACGGACGTGTCTGGCGATCTGTACAGCAAATCCGTCCGGCGGCGTGAGCGCATGGCCCGCTATAGCGAACGGGTGGACGGCGGTCTGGACGAGCTGATCAGCGCCCAGGCCCTGCGCGCCGAAGAGCTGGGCCAGGCTCAGGCAAGCGACGACCTGGCTCTGGAGGATGCGCTGAGCGCACTCAAACGTGATCTGGATCAGGAGAACGCGGCATGAACAGCCCATTTCAGAACGACAACTACGACGGCCTCAAGCTGGATTCACCCGGCTGGGTGTTCTTCGTCAAGACCTCATTCGGCTGCGCCCTGCTGGGCATGCTCGCCGGAGTGGTGATGATGCCGGTGGATCTGTGGATGCGCGGCTACATCGTGATGGGCACGCTGTTTCTGGTCGGCTCCAGCTTTACTCTGGCCAAAACCATGCGCGACCAGTTCGAATCCAACAAGATGATCAATCGCCTGTCGCAGGCGCGGGCCGAAAAGCTGCTCGAGGAATACCACCGCGAGTAGCCCATACCGCACCACAACACAGCCCTCATCGTGAGGACTTTTTTGTACCTATTTGAGAAAGCCGTCAACCAGGCGGTCAGTGAGCGCACCAAAGTCGGTGACGCCACTCCAGTTCAGCTTGTTTGATTCGGCCAGCACCGCCACACCGTGAACGCCTGACCACAAGGCCGCTGCCTCGCACCGCAAGGTATCAGCATCAGCCTCGGGCGCCAAACATTGCAGGCGCTGCTGGACCAGGCCGAACAGGCGCTGCACCTTCATCTGGTTGGCCTTGGGCACCTCGCTGCCAGCTGGCAAACGATGCTCGAACAACAGCTGCCAGCGGTTCGGGTGACGCTGGGCAAAGCGCACGTAAACCCGGGCCGCAGCGCGTATCGCCTCAGCCGGATCGTTCAGCGTTTCGGTTTCATCCAGCAAGGCGCTGTAGATGGCGTCCGCTGTGCGCTCGTTGAGCACGGTAAACAACTCATCCTGATTCTTGAACAGCAGATACAGCTGGCCCACCGTGTAACCGATGGCACGCGCAACCTTGCGCATGGAGAAACCGGCCATGCCTTCACGCACGATGAGCAGCTCAGCCGCACTCAGCACCATCTCGCGCAGCTGCTCGCGCGTGTGATCGTTGCGTCGCCCCATCAGGGCCGATGCCGCAACGCTGCGACAGCCTCACGCAAACCAGCTGCGGTTGCCTGCTCGGGCGCAACCGGCGTACCCACATCCAGATGAATGCGTGACCAGAAGCGGCGCGGCAAGCTCCCCATCGCCGCGCCACGGGCGCGCGAGAAGAAACTGCCCCAAAGCCCCGACAAGGCCATCGGCACCACCGGTACGGCGCGCCGCTCCAGAATCCGCTCGACCCCGCCCTTGAACTCGCCAATCTGACCATCTGCGGTCAAACCACCTTCCGGGAACACGCACACCAGATTGCCTTCGCCCAGCTCCCGGTCGATCTCATCCATGGCCCTGGCCAGCAGCGCTTCATCCTCTTTGGCCGGGGCAATGGGAATGGCTTTGACGGTGCGGAAAAACCAGCTGAGTACAGGGATGTCGAAAATCCGGTGGTACATCACGAAACGCACCGGACGCCGCACACAGCCGCCCAGCACCAGAGCATCGACAAAGCTGACGTGGTTGCACACCAACAAGGCCGGGCCTTCCTCGGGAATCCTATCAAGGCCGTTTTTCTTCATCCGGTACAGGGTGTGAACCAGTATCCAGGCGACAAATCGAACCAGGAATTCCGGCACCAGACCATAGATGAAGGCCGCCACGGCGAGGTTCATCAGGGCGGTCACCGCGAACAGCTGGGGAATGCTCAGCCCGGCCGCCAGAGACCCGGCGGCAACAATGGCCGAGAGCACCATCAGCAACGCATTGAGGATGTTGTTACCCGCGATCACGCGTGAGCGGTGCGCCGGACTGGCGCGCATCTGGATCAGCGCATACAGCGGCACGATATACAGACCACCGAACGCCCCCAACAGCACCACATCGACGATGACCCGCCAGGCCCCGGGCTGGCCCAGAAAGGCTGCAGCGCCGATCAACTCGCCACTGACCGGCGCGCCGACCGCAAAATACATGTCCAGCGCAAACACCGTCAGCCCAATCGAACCGAACGGCACCAGGCCAATCTCAACCTTGCCGCCGGAAAGTTTCTCGCAGGACAGCGAACCAACCCCGATACCCAGCGAGAACAAGGTCAGCAACAGGGTCACGACCTGCTCGTTGCCGCCCAGCGTCAGCCGCGTGTAGTTAGGCAGCTGGGTCAGGTAGATCGCCCCGAAGAACCAGAACCAGGACACTCCGAGACAGGCCAGGAACACGGTACGGTCGCTGCGCAGGAATTTCAGGTTGGCCCAGGTTTCGACCAGTGGATTGCGGCTGATGCGCAGCTTGGCGTCAGCCGGCTCGGCCTCGGGCACGCCGCGACTGGCCACATACCCCACGCAGGCCAGCACCACCACCGTCCCCGCAACCCAGTGCGTGCCAACCTCGTCAATGCCGATCAGCAGGCCACCCAGCAAGGTGCCAACCAGAATCGCCACGAAGGTGCCCATCTCGACCATGCCATTGCCGCCGACCAGCTCTTCGGGCTTGAGATGCTGCGGCAGGATGCCGTACTTGACCGGCCCGAACAGCGACGACTGCGCCCCCATCAGAAACAGCAAGGCCATCAGGGCGGTGATGTTGCGGGTCACCAGGGCGACTGCCGCCATGCACATGATGGCGATCTCCATCAGCTTGATACCGCGAATCAGCCGCGACTTCTCATACTTGTCGGCGATCTGGCCAGCTGTTGCCGAGAACAGAAAGAACGGCAGGATGAACAGCGCGGCAGCCAGATTGATCAGCGTGTTGGAGGTGGATGGATCACCCAGCTGAAAGGCGATCAGGATGATCAAGGCGTTCTTATAGACGTTGTCGTTGAACGCGCCGAAGAATTGGGTCAGGAAAAAGGGTCCGAAGCGCTTTTCCCCGACCAGTCGGAACTGACTGCTCATGGCCACCCCTGTGGAGGCTTAAATGAATGGTGTTTATTTAAGCCCAGGGGTGGCGCAAATGCAAGTCCGTACGCTCAGGCCGCTTCGCTGTTGTGAGCCTCGGCCCCGGCCGCGCTGAGCGCATCGTTCTCGGCAATCAGATCCTCGCCACTGAGCTGGGTGGCGTTACGCCCACCCAGGAAGGTGGCCAAGCCGGCTTTTTCATAGTGCTGCTTGATGCGGTCACTCATCAGCCCGATGTATTCAAGGTTGGGAATCAACCGCTGGAACATGACCTGACGAAACGCCTTCATGCCCGGCGCCTCGCTGACCACCTCGTTCCAGTCGCGCAGCGACAGGCGCGCGCCGCCGCCAAACCACTCGTGATAGATCTCGTGGCTCATGAAACGGTTGCGCATCAGCAAAGCCAGCTCAAACGCCCAGTCTTCGCGTTCGCGCCGCTCGCGCGGGCTCAGATGCTCGGTGATCTGTTCACGCAAGGCGAGTACGCCGTAGTGCACATGCCGCGCTTCGTCCTGGATCACGTAACGCAGCAGATTTTTCAGCAGCGGCTCGCGGGTGTAGTTGTACATGGTTGAAAACGCCCCCAGCGCCAGGCCTTCAACCATGATCTGCATGCCCAGAAATTTCACATCCCAGCGCGAGTCGGTCAGCAGATCGTCAAGAATCACGAACAGGTTGTCATTGACCTGATACACCTTGTTCATTTTGCTATCGAGATAGCGGTAGAAGACTTCGAGATGGCGCCCCTCGTCCATCACCTGGGTGGCGCCATAAAATTTGCCGTCCAGCCACTGCACGCTTTCGGTGACCTGCGCCGCGGCGTACAGCGCACCCTGTTCGCCGTGCATGAACTGCGCCAGGGTCCAGGCCGCCAAATCGGCCTGAAAACGCTGTTTCTCCTGCGCATTGAAGCGCACGCCCTTGGCCGCAAGGCCTTCAAACGGTGCGTACTCCTCCGGCAGGATGCAGTTTTCCGGATTCATCGGATCAACATCGGTGCTCCAGTCCAGATCACGCTCGCCATCCCACTGATTGGCCACGGCGCGCCGATACAGCTCCCACATTTCTGGGAAATCGGTGCCGTAGTTCAGGTCAAAATGCACCGCATGGCCGCTGTGCATCTTGACCGCGTCACTGCCCTTGCCCTTCTTCATGACCATGCCGCGCATGGCCGAAGGGGCCATGGACATGGCCACCTTGGGGTTCTTGATCGACAGCATCAGACCGATATTGTCCAGTGTATTGGTCACGCTGTTGCGCATGCCCATCGGCATGCCGTCGAGCATCTTGTCCATTGCGCTCATGCGGTGTCTCCTTTGTGCTGCTGTGTTATTTGCTGCAGGAACTGTCGCAGACGGCGCTCATGCAGCAGAGCGAACGCCCGGTTGATGTTGGGAATGATCCGGTCCAGCACGTGCCCCAGTTCATCGTCATCCATGTCTTGCAGCCGCGCGGTGAACATGTCGATCTCACTGGCCAGCAATACATCGACCGCGTTCTGGATTGATGCCATGTCGGCAGGACCAAAACCACGTTCCGGGGTCAGCCCCTCATTGCGCATGGCGGCCCAGATCCGCACCAGCTCCTCATCGGCGGGGCCGAGCGAACCATCGCCATTGACGAAACCGAGTTCGCGCGCGGCCTGCTGCTCTTCGTCGGTCAGCCCCAGCTCGCTGGCCACCGCGCTGAAACGCTTGCGCACCTCGCCAACATGGCCGGCCGCCTCACGCCGCCGCAACACTTCGAACTGACGCAGTTGCTGCGGCGAAAACTGGTCCGCGCCGTGGCCGTCGAGCACCGCGCGTATGGCCTTCAAAGGCAGATAGTGCTCTTCCTGCAGCGCGCGGATGTAGCGCACCCGGCTGACATGTTCCTGCGAGTACCAGGCCATGTTGCGCGACGTCCGCCGCGGCTCAGGCAACAGCCCCTCATTGATGTAATAGCGGATCGCCTCTCGGCTGGCGCCTGTCTGGGCCACCAGATCCTTCATGCGCAAACCGCTCATGCCTCGATCTCCACAGGCCCCAGAGCGTAGGTAGAACAGGCCAGGGTGTAGCCCGCAGCACGCTCGCTATCGGACAGACAGTTCGGCTCATCCATCAGCGTTTCGCCCTTGATCACACGCAGCTTGCACGCCGCACAACCGCCGACGGTGCAGGAAAAGTCCACCGCTACGCCCTGCGCCAGGGCGGCATCGAGTATCGACTGTCCGGGCGCCTGCACCACGGACTGGCCGCTGCGCACAAAATGCACGGTCTGCGGCGTCGTGGGATGAGCCTGAACGGCGCGCGCAGCTGGCGTGAAGGCTTCACTTTGAATCGCCTCGGACGGCATCCCCATCCCGAGCAGCGTCTCGCGCAGGCCCTGCATCATGGCTTGCGGTCCGCACAGATAGGCACGGGTGTCTGGTCCCGGCGAAACAAGCCCGGCCAGTTTGTGATCGTTGAGACGCCCACACGGCCCGTCCCAGCCGGCCTGCGGGCGACTCAGCACGTGAGTCAGCTGAAAACCGCCGTGCTGTCGGGTCAAAGCCTCGAGGCGATCGGCAAACATGATCGACTGCTGATCGCGGTTGGCATAAATCAGCTGAACTGCGCGCTGTGGATCACGCGCCAGCGCTGTCTCAATCAGACTGATCACCGGCGTGATCCCGCAACCCGCCGCGATGAACAGCAAGGGGCCCGACGCATCATCCAGCGTGAAGCTGCCGCTGGGTCCGCGCACGCTGTACTCATCGCCCACCGCCAGCTCATCACACACGAAGGCGGATACCCGACCGCCGTCCACCCGCTTGCAGGCAAACCACAGCGCTCTCGCCCCCTCAGCGACGCAGATCGAGTAAGGGCGCCGCTGCGTCTGGCCGTCGATGTCAAAGCAATGGGTGAGATATTGCCCGGCGCGATAGATCCAGTCTCCGCCATCCACAGGCTCGATGCACACACGCACCGCGGACTCGGTTTCGCGTTCGATGCACACCACCCGCACACGTCGATCCGGCGAGGGCATCACGGCGGCCCAGCGTGATGCCGACTGGCTGCGGCGCTGAATCGTTGGCGCCGTCGAAGGGGCGCTTCGTGCAAACAATCGCTTGAGCATGCTCAACCACGTAGTGCGTACTTGTACTACGCACTCTGGCGACGTATTTGACACCTGTCAAGAGTTACCACCCGAGCGTGCTTGGCAAGACCTTGCTTTGCTACTACATTGCGGCAGATGCAACGGTTTCTGCCCATTCCCATTTTCATCGCCCTGTTGCTGGGCGGTATGTCACTGGTCCTCGGGCTCACGCTGATCCTGACCGCCCAAGCGGCCAAGGCACGCGAGCATCTGGTCCTGCTGACCGAGCAGGACCTAGCCATGCAGGAGGTCAGCCAGACCCTGCGGCAGAATCTCACCGATCTGCAAAGTGCGGCCCGCCAATACGCAAGCCTGGGTGAGCGCAAGCAGCTGCGCACGCACGAAAATCTGCTCAAGGGCTTTCGCGATCTGCGCAATCTGCTCAACGACCCAGCTGCCAATCTGCACAGCCCGGCCAAGCGTCCCACCGACACCCAGGCCGCACGCTTTGTTGATCTCCTCAATCAGGCCATGATCGAGGACAGCGAGTTGACCTCGTTGCGGCGCGCCCTCGACACCATCATCGACATGGGCCTGCTTCAGGCCGAGCTGCTCAAGGGTGTGATTCCCGGCAAAGCCTCACCCCAGGTGCTGCTGTCGCTGA
>JASBUL010000066.1 GCA_030147945.1 Oceanococcus sp.
CTTGCGATGGCGTTGATGGCCTGGTCGGCCTCTTTGAGTATGCGGCTGTGCAGCTGAAACACATGCCATAAACCGTCATAGCACTGCAGTTCGCTGGATTGCCCCGCTTCTTGCAAGGCCCGGTGCAGGCGCTGAGCGTCATCCAGCAGGATTTCTTCCGAGCCCACCTGGATCAGCACAGGCGGCAAATTGTCCAGGCGGGCAAACAGCGGCGAGCAGGCCGGATCATCCACCGCGCAGGTTCCGCGGTAGTGGGCGCTGGAGGCTTTCAGCCAACTCAGGCTGAGCATGGGGTCGCGCCGTGCATGGCTGGCAATGGTGGACCCGCTCTGACCCAGATCCACCCAGGGTGAAAGCAGGCACAAGGCGGCGGGCTGGGGCAGGCCGGCGTCGCGAATGGCCACGGCCAGTGACAGGCTCAAACCACCGCCGGCGGAATCGCCTGCGATGCTGATCGAGCGCGCATCGTGGCCTTGTTCGAGTAAATGGGCATAAACCGCCAGCGCATCCTGCAAGGCGGCCGGATGCGGGTGTTCAGGCGCCAGACGGTAGTCCGGCAGCCACACCTCGGCCTGGGCGGCCTGAGCAATCGAGGCGGCCAGTTTGCGGTGGCTGGCAAAGCCGCCCATGACAAATGCGCCGCCGTGCAGGTAAAGCACGACGCGCTGCGGTGCCTGAGTGCCGGCCAGGATGCGCAGCACGGGTACGCCCGCGATGCGTTGCTCGCTGTAGCGTGCATCCTTGGGGCCGAGCAGGGTCAGGCCGATGGCATTGATCCAGCGGCGCTGCACGGCCACCGGCGTTGCACCGGACAAGGCCGGTTTGATCATCAGCCGCACGACCGACTTCATCACGCTACGCATCTGTCAGGCCGCCTGATCGTGTTGCTGCATCTCGCTGCTGGCCGGCTGCAGCTCATAGTCGTGCAGGTCCAGTTTGCCGGTCAGCAGACGGTAGGTGAAGGTGAAGCCGGGCCAGTTGTTGATGACCTTGCCGGCTTCGTTGGCGTACCAGGAATTGCACCCGGCCACCCACACGCTGCTTTTGAGCGCGTCCTGCATCTGTTCGCTGAAACGCTGCTGGCGTTCGGCCTTGATGTTCATGTAGGCCAGACCGGGGTCGAGCAGCATGCGTACGCACTGCATGACGTAGCGAATCTGCGATTCGAGCATGAAGATGATCGAACTGTGGGCCAGGTTGGTATTGGGGCCGTAGAGCAGAAACAGATTCGGGAAGCCGGATACGCACAAGCCTTTGTAAGCATCCGCGCCGTCTTTCCAGGCTTCGTTGAGATCAAGGCCATTGAGCCCGGTGACCTGCATCGGGGTGAGGAAATCGGTGGCCTTGAAGCCGGTGCCGTAGATGATCACGTCAACTTTGTGGTGGGTGCCATCAGCGCTGATCAGACCGTCTTCGGTGATCTCCTGGATGCCATCCGTGATGATGTCGACATGGTCCTGGCTGACCGCAGGAAACCAGTCATTGGAGATCAGAATGCGTTTGCAGCCGATTTTGTAGTCCGGCGTCAGCTTGGCGCGTTTTACCGGGTCTTTAACGTGCTTGCGCATCACCCGCTTGCTTTGCCAGGCCCAGGCTTCAAGCAGGAAACCCAGCTTGGTGAAACCCAGGGCGCGGACCTCGTTTTTCCAGTAAATCGAGGTGCGATAGAGGCGGTCGATCAGCGGAAAGCTTTCGAACAGCCATTGCTCGAAACCGCTGAACGGGCGGTCCGGTTTGGGGATGACCCAGGCGCCCGATCGCTGAAACAGCTTGACCTCTTTGACCTTGGGCACGATCTGCGGCACGAACTGAATCGCACTGGCGCCGGTGCCAATCACCGCCACCGATTTTCCGGTCAGATCGACATCGTGGTTCCAGCGGGCCGAGTGAAACAGTGCCCCCTTGAATCGATCGGCCCCAGGAATGCTCGGGTAGGCCGGCTGGTTGAGCTGGCCGACCGCGCTGATCACGATATCGGCGGTCAAGGTTTCACCGGCTTTGGTGGTCAGCGTCCATTGCGCGCTGGCCTTGTCAAACTGCGCGTTGGCGACTTCCTGATTGAAGCGGATGTGCTCATGCAGGCCGTACTTGCTTGCACAGCTTTCCATGTAGGCGCGAATTTCCGGCTGCAGGCCGAATTTTCGGGTCCAGTCGCTCTTCGGTTCGAACGAGTAAGAGTACAGATGCGACTGCACGTCGCAGGCCGCGCCGGGGTAGGTGTTGTCGCGCCATGTTCCGCCCAGATTCGACGCTTTTTCGAGCAGGGTGAAGGATTCGATGCCGGCCTTTTTCAGTTGTATGGCCATGCCCAGGCCGCCAAATCCGGTGCCGATGATCACGATGTGCGGGGTGGCGGCTGCGGATGCTTTTGAACGGGCCATGAGGGTCTCCTTATGTCGCATTTGAATGGCGCAAAGTGTAGGGGCTTGGTGCTTGCTCTGGCAGGCCCTGCGAGGACAAAATATCAATAAAAGAGGACATGGGGGTTGGCAGCATGGCCAGCTGGGATTTTGATCGTCAGGTCACGAGCATGCGCTTGCTGGTCGAGTTTGCCCAAGAGCAGGGCTTGGATGCGCGCCGGGCTCTGGCCGGCACGCGGCTGCAGACGGCTCAGCTCAACGATCCGCAAGCCGTGGTCAACGCCGCCCAGGAGCTGCGCCTGATCCGCAACATGGTCGAGACCCTGGGCGATGAGACGGCACTGGGCGTGGCGTTGGGGCAGCGCTATCACTTCACCGCGTTTGGTGCGCTGGGTTTCGCCATGATCAGTTGCCAGACCCTGCGCGATGCGCTGGACATCGGCTTGCGCTATTTCCAGCTGACCTTCGCCTTCACCCGCTTTGTGGTCGAAGACGGGCAGGACGACACCGTGGTCAGGCTCAGCGATGAAGAGCTGCCGCCGCAGCTGCGACGTTTCATCGTGGAACGTGACCTGGCCTCATTCGTGACCCTGCAGCGCGACATCTTTGGTGCGCCGCAGGCCATCCGTGCCCTGCGTTTTGCCTATCCGGCACCGCGTGATCATCGGGCCTACGCCGACTTTTTCGGGGTCAAGCCGCAGTTCGATCAAGCTGAAACCCAGGTGGTGCTGGATCGTGGCCTCAGCCTGCGCCGCCTGCCACAGGCCAATGAACTGGCCCGTCAGGCCGCAGAAGCGCAATGTCGACAGATGTTGCAAGCGCGTGGTCCGCGCAGCGGGCTGGCCGCCGAGGTGCGGGAACGCATCGCCGCCGGGCTGGCAGACGGGATCAGCATGCAGCGTGTGGCCGCCGACCTGCACATGGTGCCGCGCACCTTGCGCCGGCGGCTGGCTGAGCAGGGCACCGCCTATGCCGAACTGCGTGATGAAGTGCGCCAGGCCCTGGCCGAAGCGTTTTTGTCCGGGCCGCAACTGTCGGTTGAGCAGATTGCCACGCGCCTGGGTTATGCCGAATCGACCAGCTTCATCAATGCTTTCCGTCGGTGGCACGGGCGCAGCCCGCACGCCTGGCGCCTGGACGCGGTGCGGCGCCGTTGATGTCAGTTCTGTCCTACGCCGCGTTGGGACAATATCCGCTGTGGTCGGGTGCTACCGCTTCACTAGAATAAGGCACTTGTATTACGTCCGCATGGATGACGGGCGAAACCGCAGCGAGATTGAGGAGAATCGACGTGGGTGTGCAACAGGGACGTTGGTGGCCGCGCTTGGCGCTGGCCGCAGTGGGTTTGTATTGGGCCGGTTTGGGGCCGTTGTGGGCCGCAGGCAATTTTTCCTTGCCAGGCGGAATTGATGCTGAATACCAGCTCAGCGCCAGCTATGCCTATGCGATTCGACTGGAAAAACCACACGACGGGGTGATCAATGCGCCGGCCAGCGCCGAGATTCCGATCCCCGATTTTCTCAAGTACCCGGAATCCAACAATTACGACGATGGCGATCGCAATTTTGATCAGTACGATGCGGTCAACAACCGGTTTTCCATGCTGGGCGAAATCATTCTGCGCAAGAACGATTTCGGACTGATGGTGCGCGGTGATGCGTTCTACGATCTGGTGTATCGCGACGACAACGCCAACGCATCGCCCCACACATTGAACACGCGGCAGATGCCCAGCAACACCTTCACCGACGAGGCGCGGGCGTTCAGCGGCAAGCGCGCCCGTTTGCTCGACGCCTACGCATTCGGCACCTTTTATCTGCCGGTATCGACCTTGAATCTGCGTGTGGGAAAACACATTGCGGCCTGGGGCGAGAGCTTGTTTTTTGGCGGCGTGGCCCTGGCCCAAACTCCGGCCGATGCGACCAAGGCCACGGTGCCGGGGGCGGATGTGAAAAGCATCCTGTTGCCGGTCAATCAGGTTTCGGCCTCGCTGACGATCAATCACAAGCTGACACTGCTGGCCCAGTACAAGCTGGATTTCAAAGAGGTTGAGCTGAACCCGGTGGGCGAGTTTTACTCGGTTTCCGATGTGGTTGGGCCCGGCGCCGAATTTATCTACGGCATCAAGAATCCGGTTTATCCCGGCACGCTGGCCGATATTGATCTGCTCAGCAATGATCTGATCGAAACGCTCAACCTGGTCAATGACCTGTTGCTTGGTGGGCTGTTGCCCGAATTGCCGCCGCTGCTGCCGGAGGCTCTGCCGGAGCTGAGTCTGCCGGATCTTTCGGCACTGACGCCGTTTATTCCCGAGGCCATCAACGTCGAGCGGGAGGCGGACATCCGTCCGTCGGACCATGGTCAGTGGGGCGTGGGCCTGCGTTATCTGACCGACAACGGCTCCACGCTGGGCTTGTACCGGCTGCGCTATCACAGCACCACGCCCGCGCCGGTGCAGAACTATGGTGATGGCATTTTGATTCCCAGCTTGTTGGGTCTGCCGCCGATCACCACGGCGTTGCTCGGACTTGAGGTGCCCGTGACCTACAACATTCGCTATTTCGACGGCATTGACCTCACGGCGGTGAGTCTGGGTACGACGCTGTTCGGGATCAGTGTTGGCGCCGAGCTGATCTACCGCGAAGGAGTGGATGTGCTGGTCGATGTGGATGGCGGCATTCTGGGGCCGGTGCCGACGCCCACTCGCGCGGATGTGTGGCAGGGCTTGCTGTCCGGCATCTACGTGCTGGGGCCGCGCTGGTTCTGGGATTCCGTGGCCCTGGTTGGCGAAGTGGGCTATGTGCACGTCGACAAGGTGACGCCAACCCAGGGCCCGGACGGGCGCATGTTTGATCAGCTCAGCAATACCCGCGATGCCTGGGGGTACTCGGCCGTGGTCAACATCGACAAGCGCAACATCCTGACCGGTTGGGACGGCAGTCTGCTGTTCCAGTTTGCCGGCATCGGGGCTGGGCAGTCGGCCCTGACCTCGGGGCTGGGTTCGCTGATGGGTGAGGGCGACTACCGGCTGGGTGCCGGTGTCGCCATGACCTATGCCAACCGCTTTTCAGTGGGGCTCAACTACAGCGGCTTTCTCGGCACGCCGCATTTCAAAACGCGCCCGTATCAGGATCGCGACGTGCTGTCACTGACCCTGAAATACGCGTTCTGAACGCTTACATCCGGGTGGCTACGCTGCGCACGTTGGCCGGGCGGAAGTGCTCCTCGCCAATGGTGACGAACTCGAACAGCGGTTCTTCGTTCATCATTTCCATGGCCAGATAGCGACGTGAGTTGAAGTCGTAAATCATATGGCCAGCCGGCCCGACCGATTGCGTCCACGGCAGCAGGACCTGGTGGTATTCCTGGAAGCGCCAGAGATCGTCGCGGGCATCGTAGATGTCGACCATGACAATGGTCCAGGTGTCTTCATCGACGTAGAAGCGGCGCTGCTTGTACAGGTGGCTGGTGCCGCGGCGGATGTCGGATTCCACGACCCATACGCGAATCTTCTCGTAACGCATGAGGTCCTGGTCAGGATGGTCCGCGCGAATGATGTCGTCGTAGTCGAGGCGGTTGTCGATCAGCTTGTAACCGTTGTACGGGGCGATGATTTCGCGCTTGCCGACCAGCTTCCAGTTGTAGCGGTCGGTGGCGCCATTGAACACGTCGAGTTGATCGTTGGTGCGCAGGCCATCAGAACCGCTGCCGGGATTGTCATAGGCGACGTTGGGGGCGCGGCGGGTACGCCGCTGGCCGGGGTTATACAGCCAGGCGCGACGTACGTTTTCCTGCTGATCCAGCGTTTCGTGAACCAGCAGTACCTGCCCGGCCGAGCGCGGCGGGGCCATGGTCAGCTGCAGGAAATAGGCCATCACGCCGTTGAGGTCCTCCGGCTTGGCATTGGGCATGCTCCAGGAGAAGCGCACATCTTCGCGCAGCCGGTGTGCGATGAAATCACCGTTGGTCTGAACCACGATCTGGGCGTTGTAACGCTTGAGCGAGGCACCGCGAAAGCGGGTTTTGTGATTCCACATGATCTCCTGCGGATGCGAGGGGATCGGGAACGGGATGCCCACGGCACCATTCTCGATAGACTCACCGAAGTTGGTCATTTCCGCGTTCAGGGCATTGCGTCGGGTGCCCTCATAGACGTATTCGGGGGCGGCGCCGGTACGCCGCGTCGGGTAGACCGGCATTTTGTAGGTGTCGCCATACATCTCGAACAGACGCAGATGACCCTGGCTGAGCATGTCGCGGTATTCATCAAGGTTGTCCCGCGTGATCACGAACAGTGGCCGGTCGGTGGTGATCTCCGGAAACGTGCGCGGCAGGCGCTGGGCGTCCGGCGCGGGGGCGCGAGCCATCACATAACCACCGGTCCACTCCGGGATGGAGCCGTCGGCGTTGGCTGCCCGGGTCGCTCCCAGCGGGGTGAGGTCCTTGCCCAGACGGGCCGCCTCTTCAGGCGGAACCTTGGCATAGGTCGAAAAGGATGTGAGCGCCATGATCAGTAGCGTGATCAGCGAGGCGTATCGGCTCATAGGTATTGTCTCCGGCGGCCCATGATGGGTCTTGGCATTGTGCGGCGTGGGGACTTCTTGTGTAGGTGCAGACACGCATAGCGTCGTCGGACTGTTCCCCTGCAGTCAGCATATTGAGCATTGCAGGCCGGATCAAGAACAGGGCGGGAAATGATCCTGACGCAGCTCGGCCCAGCTAGGCCGGCGTCCGGGTCTGTCTGCGGAACTCGCCCGGAGACAAGCCGTGCCAGCGACGAAAGGCACGCGTGAAACTGGCCGTGTCGGAATAACCCAGCTGGATGGCCAGCTCGTCCAGGGTGATGCGGGTTGCGCTGAGCAGGCGCTCGGCCAGTTGGCGCCGCTCGGTTTCCAGGATGTGCCGGAATGTGGTGCCTTCCGCATCCAGCTTGCGGCGCAGGCTGCGTGGGGACAGGGCCATGGCCTGAGCCACATCATCAATGCCGGCAACCAGACCCAGCTCGCCGAGCAAGTGGGCGCGCACCTGTCCGGCCACGCCAGCTTGTTGGCGGCGTTCCAGTTGCTGGCGGCACTGATCTTCCAGCATGCGCACCAGATGAGCATCAAAGGTGCTCAGCGGACGGTCGGCATCGGCCCGGGGAATCAGCAGTTCATTGTGATCGCAGCCGATGTCGGGCTTGACCCCGACCAACCCGGCGATGACCTCGCGGTACTCCAGGTCAGGGGCACGAAAACGGATGTTGTGCACATGCACGCCGGCGAGGCTCAGTTCGCGCACCAGGTTGACGGCCGTGGCCATGTCCCGTTCGAGCAGAAACTGGCGCAGATGACGCGGAATCGGGGCCGGGTCCATGCGCACACAGAGCATGTCGCCATCCTCGGCCATGCCGATACGGCAATAGGCCGTGCTCAGTGGCAGATAACGCAAGGCGTGGCGGAAGGCTTCGAAAAGCGTGCGGCTGGTGCGCAGGGCGAAACCCCAGATGCCGAAAGTGGCCACGTTGTATTGCAGGCCGAGCTTGAAGCCCAGCGCGGCTTCATCGGGCAGGGCCAACATCAGGTTTTCGACCAGCCGCAGCTCTTGATCGCGGGTGATCAGTGCATCGGCCTCAAGCAGTTCGGCCGGATCGATGCCGGTGCCGAGCAGGCAGACATCCTCGGACACGCCGTAGCCTGCCGCGAAATTGAGCATGACCTGGCTGATCGCGATGGGGTGCAGGATCTCGGCGTCCACATTCATGCGCCACATTGTAGGCCGGCTGTCCCCAAGTGCATGCATGTTGTCCGTATTGGCCCTGTAGGCACCGCCGCCGGCGGTCTAATCTGGAGACAGATCAAGAACCAGGAGTAGACCATGTCCGCCGATCTTGCTGCACTCAACAAGCAAGCCATAGTGGCCGCCAAGCAACACATGAATCACATCGCCTGGCCCACGGTGACGCTGGTCGCCTTGGTGCTGGCCGGCATGGGCCTGACTCTGGGCCTGTTTGCGGCCGGGCTGATCTCGGCCTGGCTGGCTACGCCGCTGGTCGCGGCACTGACCTACATGTCCTACACACCGCTGCATGAGGCCGCCCACGGCAATATCCATGGCGGACGTGATCACCTCAAGTGGCTGAATGACCTGTGTGGTTATCTGGTCGCACCGTTCATCATGGTGCCGTATGCCTCACACACGGTTGAGCATTTCACCCATCATCGGCACACCAATCAGCCGGACAAGGATCCGGACTATGTGGTCAGCAGCATGGCCAACGGACCGGTCGCGGCGTTTTTGACCGTGTTCCGCTTTCTGTGGGTGCAGAACAGTTTCTTCGTCCACAACCACTGGGCCAAGGCGACCCGACGCGAGCGTGCGATCTACCTCGCGGAGGTTACGGTTTCGCTGGGCTGGCGGGTGGCCTTCATCGCCCTGGTGGCGCAGCCGGGCACGGCCGTGGTGATCGTGCTGGGCTACTTTTTCGGTGGTCTGTTCACGGCCTACTGGTTTGCTTACCGGCCGCACATTCCCTATCAGGACCCGACGCGCTATCGCAACACCAACAGTCTCATCATGCCGCGCTGGATGAAACCCTTTGAGTGGTTCTGGCTGGGCCAGAATCTGCATTCCATCCATCATCTGTTTCCGCGCGTGCCGTTCTACCGTTACCACGCATTGCACCGCGAAATCGAACCCATCATGCGGGCGCACGGCACGCCCATCGTGGGCATTTTCAGCCGCCGCCCGGTGGACTGATCAAGACAGACTGCTGATCCAGTTGTTGAGATCGTCGGCGACCTTTTCCCAGCCGGCATCCAGCATCAGGTTGTGCGCCATGTTCGGGTAGATGGTGGCCTCGGCGCCGTAAGCGGTGGCCGTGCGACGCACCACATCGGGCGGGAAGATGGTGTCGTGCTCCCCGCCGATCACCCACTTGGGCAGTTTGGGGTCGGCCTTGGCCGGCTTGGGCAGATCCAGGGCCAGCATGTCGAGAAAAGCCCGAAAGGATTCGTTCTGGGTTTTGGCCCAGTACTGGCGCACTTCGCTCTCGGGCATGCTGGCACTGTAAAACAGGGCCTGGGCGAAGCGCGGTTCGCGCACCAGGTGATACAGGTTGAAGCCCAGACTGGCCACGCCCAGATCAATCGGCCGTGAGCGCAGCAGATGCCAGACCACGCTGAACACGCCCCACGGCGGTGCCGCGCCGAACAGGGCGGCACCAGCCAGATTGGGCGGTTGTCGCTCCATCACTTTCTGCACCACAAAGCCGCCCATGGAGTGGCCGGCGACAACAACCGGGCTGCTGCTGGCCTGAATTTGTGTCTCGACCGCGTCCGCGTAGTCGCGGACCGAAAACCACGGGATGCGGCGTGTATCCTGGCGTCCGTGCCCAGGCAGATCGATGGTTTGCACCTGCAAGCCGTGCTGGCGCAGGTAGGGGGCAAAGCGCTCTTCCCAGCACCAGGCTCCGTGCCAGGCACCGTGGACGAGCAGCAGTGTGGGGGTGCTCTCGCTCATGCGTTGTCTCCGGGGTTTTCATCCATGCAGGCCGGCTTAACACGGCCCGGTATCGCAGAGTAATGTAACCGAACACGCACTCTGTGGTGTTGTCCAGGACACCTTCAAACAGCGACGAAATGAAAGAATTTGTATTGCGCGGGCGCGGCCCCAACACCATGACCCTGGCTTCGCTGCAGGCGCTACGCGACTGTCTGGCTGAACATCCGGACGAGCCGTTGCTGATCACCGGACATGGCACGGCGTTCAGCGCCGGTCTGGATATCGACGCGTTGATTAAGGATGACCCCAAGCGCGTCAGCGATGCGATTGAAGATGTCGCCGCCGCGCTGTTTTTGCATCCGGCCCCCACTGTGGCCGCGGTCAACGGCCACGCCATTGCCGGTGGTTGTTTGTTGCTGCAAGCCTGTGATCTGCGTATTGCTCGGGCTGACGCCACGATCAAGATCGGTATGCCGGGCGTGGCGCTGGGGATCAACTATCCGCCCAAGCTGATGCGCATTCTGCGTTACCGCATAGCTCCACAGTGCATCGATCGGGTGCTGCTTGAAGCGGCCAACCATGCACCGCAGCAGGCCCTGGCCCTGGGGCTTGTGGATGAGCTGGCCGATGATGAGCTAGGCCTGGCGCGTGAGCGTCTGCACAGCCTGGCGGCGCACCCGCGCGAGGCTTACGCCGAGACCAAGCGGGTGCTACGCGAACAGGCTCTGGAGGTTCCGCCGGCGGAGCGTGCGCATTTCGAGGCGCGCTTCAGCAGCCACTGGAATGGCGCAGGTCTGAGCCGCAACCGTCGCGACAAGGCGGGGTAGCGCCATGGCGGACAGCAGTGCAAAGCAATCGGCGGGTGAGGTGTTGGCGCGCATCGTTGATACGGCGGCGCCGCAGCGTCTGCTCAGCTGCGGGGCCACGGCAAACGAGGTCAGCCGGCGCTGGCTGGCCTGCAATCCGGCGCTGCAACTTGCACTGTTCGAGCCGCCCCAGGCGCAGGACGCCATTGCGGCGATGGCCGGGGCCGATCTGGCCTTGGTCAGCGGCACCCTGGATCAGCTTGATCAGTCCGAGGGCAGCCGGCTACTTGGTTTGCTCCGCAACTACGGCACGCAGCGTATCGCCGTGCTGGTGTCGAGCGATGGCCGCTGGCAGTTGAATGAGTTTGTTGCTCTGGGCTTTCGGCGTCATGTCGAGCTCAGCGATGGCCTGACCCTGTACAGCTACAAGCTCGACAGCTACAACCACAAACGCAACTGGAACAATCCACGTAACTGGGCCAACCCCGAAATGTGGGACAAGGCGCGCTGGTGACTACTGCGGCGCGTGGATCAGCCATTGCGCCAGATTGCTGAACTGATCGATCAGTTGGTCCCGGCTGATGCCGGGCGCGGGCTCGGCGATATAACGGATCAGGGTCAGCATGATGCCGTTGACCAGCACATAGGTGCGGACCTGGACATCCGCCACAGGCTGGGGCGGCGGATGGCGCAGCAGCACCTGGCTGATGACCATGAGCATCTTGTGCTCCAGAGCGCTGAGATAGCGCCCGCTGTCCATCTGGTTCCAGTGGCGGGACAGATGCAGGTAACGCGCTTGGTCACGTTCCAGAAAATCCCAGATTGCATTCAGCATTTCACGAACGAATTCCGACAGGCGGGCCTGCGGCATGCGCGCGTACTGATCGTCGATCAGGGTCGACATCTCATCGACAAAACGGTTCAGCACCGCGGCGTACAGATCCTCTTTGCGATCGAAATACTGGTATAGCGAGCCGACGCTGATACCGGCGTAGCGGGCGATGCGTGCGGTGGTTGCTGCGTTCAGACCTTCGCGTGCGATGCACAGCAAAGTGGCGTCGAGCAGGCTTTCAACCAGCGCGCGAGAGCGCTGCTGGCGGGGCTGTTTGCGCATGGATAAAGCGAATTGAATGCGAATAAATCGTCACATTAGGATGAGATTTCGCTTTTGTCGAGGATCTGCCGCATGCATCACAACGTCGTCGACCTGAACCTGCTTAGCCCTCAGGATCAGGCGCGCTTCAAATCCCTCACCGCCACGCCGGGTCTGTCGAGGCCGGTGCTGCTGCTGTGGCTGATGGTGCTGGGTGCGTATGTCATGTCGTGGGTGGGCGGGCTGGCCGGTTGGCTGCCGCTGTGGGCGGGCATGCTGATCAACAGCGTGGCCGGTTATTACGCCTTCAGCATTGCCCATGACAGCATCCATCGCGCGGTGTCCCGCAACACCCGGCTCAATGACGCGATCGGTCAAAGCGCGATCATGCTCGGGGCGCCTTACGTCAGCCTGTCGCTGTTTCGCTGGGCTCACATTCTTCATCACCGCTTCGCCAACAGTGCGCGCGACCCCGACTGGATCCTGCATGGGCCGGCGTGGTCCTTGCCGTGGCGCTGGATGTTCATCGATGTGCTGTATCTGCGCCACACCCTGAAAAACCTCGACCCGGTGTCACGGCGGCATTTGCGCGCCAGCATACGTTGGGCGGTGGGCAGCCTGGTGCTGTTCACGGTTTTGATTGTGTCGGGCTACGGCTGGCACCTGCTGATGCTGTGGCTGATCCCGTCACGCGTGCTGTTCGTGACCCTGGGCTTTGCGTTTTTCTGGTTGCCACATGTGCCGCATGACACCGCGCAGGCCGACAATCTGACCCGGGCGACCACCGTACGGCTGGGCCACGAATGGATACTCAGTCCCTTGCTGCAATGCCAGAACTACCATCTGATCCATCATCTGTGGCCGACCACGCCGTTCTACAACAACCGCAAGGTGTGGCGTCTGGTTGAGGGCCAGCTGCGCCAGCAGGATCTGTCGATACAACATGGCCTGGCCTTGTACCCCACGCGACAGGAGGCCTAATGGACTACCGCCGCTACCGCTGCATGTATTGCGCCCATGTGTATGACGAAGCCCACGGTGACCCGGACAGCGGGATTCCCGCGGGCACCCGGTTTGAGGATATCCCCGATGACTGGATGTGCCCCGAATGCGGGGCCAGCAAGGCCGACTACGAACGAATCGATTAGGTCGCCGGATCTGAGGCGCTGTCGAGGTCGCTTTCAAGCAGAAAATGGCCGCGCCCGACCGACACCGGTCGCTGCGGGTCGTCCTGCCAGCAACGCACCTGAACCTGCGCCACGCGCCGGCCTTTACGCAGCACCTCGCAATGGGCGTGGCTGTCGCGGGCCTGTGCGGAACGCAGGAAATCAAGCGAAAAATCCACCGGCTTGGGCACCCGCTGCTGGTCTTCGGTGATGCTGAGCCAGATCATCGCGGCATTCTCCAGAAAACCACCGATGGCGCCGCCGTGGACGGCTCGCAGGTGCATGTTGCCGACCAGGTCATCACGAAACGGCAGGGTGAAGATGCCGCTGTCGCTGTCCAGGCAGATGCCCAGGTAAGCGGCGTAGGGGATGCGCTGCAGCGCGCTTTGAAAGCGTTCGTGGGTCATGTTGCAGGCTCGAGCACGGACGGGGTCTTGTGCGCTGTGCGCATGAAGGCGGCGCGGGCCAGTGCGGTGGGCTGCTCGGCATCGTTCTGCCACACACGCCCGCTGACGAACACGATCTGCCGGGCGATGCGGTCAACCTCGGCTTCCAGGATCAGATCCAGTCCGGCTACGGCAGGGCGGTGGTAGTCCATGCGCAGATCGATCGTGGCAATGGGTTCGGGGGCGTCCAGGGCGCTGAGGATGGCTGCCCCGAAGCCGGAATCGACCAGCGACAGCTGCACCGAGGTGTGAATCAGTCCGCGTTCGGCATCACCGAGCAGGAAGTCGGCATAGGGCTGACGCACGCGCACGCGGCCGCGCCCGACCTCCTCAATGACCTGGCCCAGGGCGCCGCAATGCGGCACCGAGGTGGCGTAATAGCGTTGCAGCGGATGCGCTTTGCTGGCGCTCATCGCGGCTCCAGCAGCAGGTTCTGCGCCGCATCAGCGATGACGCCTTGGCTGTCCCACACGCGGGTTTCCGCCAGGCCCAGACCAAAGGACTGAAAATGGCTCATGGCGTCCAGACAGACCCAGTCACCGACCGGGTAACGGCGAATGTTGACGTTCAGGTCTGGGTTCATGAAGGCGTATTCGCGCGGGTTCACCGCGGCGCTGACACCACTGCCGGAGTCCACCGCCAGCATCAGGCGCTGCAGCGGGCTGATGGCGCTGTCGTCGATCAGCGGCATGCGCGGGCGCATCCACATGTGCGCATGTCCACAGCCGGGGCCGCCGCTGACCCGGCAGGATTGCATGGCGGTG
Source organism: Oceanococcus sp. (assembly GCA_030147945.1). GTDB lineage: Bacteria > Pseudomonadota > Gammaproteobacteria > Nevskiales > Oceanococcaceae > Oceanococcus. The sequence goes on from JASBUL010000066.1 coordinate 14,118, forward strand.
TGATAGCCGACCGGGCCGTCGAAAAAATCGAAGGTGAAATCCTCGCCGCTGGCGGGTTCGGGCGGCGCCTTGGGGTCATGCGATGGCAGTTCGGGGGTGGCAACATCGCACCGACGCAGGAGCAGGGCCAGCGCCGAAATCACGGTCTGGTCGCTGTCGCGATCGATCAGTCGGGCTTCAATGATGCGGCGTCGCTTGCCGCCGGTGCGCTGGGTCAGTTCCACACGCAGGCGGGCGATCGGAATCGGACGCAACAGGTCCAGACTCAGGCGCGCCACATGCATGGGGCCGGCTTCGGCCTCCACCGCATGCGCGATCAGGGCCGCCGGTGGGCCGGCATGCTGAAAGCCGCGTGCCCAGGGGCCCTGGGTGTGCTCGGTGGCGATGAAATCGCCGTTGTCGCTGCGAAAAAAACAGTCGCTCATCAGGTGTTTTCAGAAGTGGGGTCGGTGACATCGTAAGCGTAAAGCCAGTCCTGACGTCGGTGGAAAAAATCGGGCCACAGGCGGGCCAGCAGCCACAAGGGCCAGTAAGCGGGAGCAGGGCGGTGGAAGATCTTTGCGTTGGCGCGTGAGGCGGCTTGAACGCGGGAGGTGCGCGGCTTGCGCCAGCTTTCGTAGCGGGCCAGTGCCGGGCTGATCTGTGCGGTCGCGTCGAGGCTGCTGGCCAGTGCCCAGGCATCTTCGATCGCCATGGCCGCGCCCTGGGCCATGAACGGCAGCATGGGGTGGCAGGCATCGCCGAGCAACACACAATGGCGGTGCTGCCAACTCTTCAACGGCGGACGATCAAACAGAGCCCAGCGATGATGCACGGCGGCGCTTTCAATCAGTCTGGTGACGATCGGATGCCAGCCGGCGAAATCTGCCAGAACCTGTTCACGCGGGCCTTGTTCGTGCCACGACTCGCGCTCCCAGTGGGCCTGCTCAACCACACCGACGAAATTGGCCAGGGCACCACCGCGCAGGCGGTAGGTCACGGCATGCCGCTGCGGTCCGGTCCACACGCAGGCGCTGGGTGGCGGTCGGTGCTGCCCCAGCGCCTCGATCGGGGCCACCGCGCGCCAGGCCACGTGGCCGGTAAAGCGCGGGCGGTCCGGGCCGAACAGAATTTCGCGCACCCGTGAATGAATGCCATCGGCGCCGATCAGCAGATCGCCGTGCAGGCGCTGTCCGCAGCTCAGCTTGACCTCGACGCCGTTCGCGCTGTGCTTCAGCTGCTCCAGGCGTGCATTCAGCCGCAGTGCTCCGGGCGCACGTATCATCAGGCTCTGCGCCAGCACCTGCAGCAGGTCGGCTCGATGCAGATGCAGATAGGGCGCGTTCCAGCGCGCCGCAGCCGGCGCTTGCAGAGCGATGCGAAAGATCGATCGCCCGCTGCGACCCAGGCGCATCTCCAGGGCTTGCGGGGCGAAGCTCAGGGCGTCGAGTTCGGGTAGCACATCCAGGGCCTGCAACACTTTGCAGGCATTGGGACTGAGCTGCAGGCCAGCCCCGACTTCGCGCAATTCTTCGGCCTGCTCGATGACCTGCACCGACCAGCCGCGAGCGTGCAGGGCCAAGGCCGCACTGAGACCGCCGATACCGGCGCCACAGATAATTGCGTGGCCGCTCAAGGCAGAGCCACGTCGGAGCATGAGGGGATCAACATCAGACCATTCTCGCCCAGCTCTCCACAGCAAAGAAACCGCCGCGCCTGCGGTACACTCGCGCGCCATCCTTCCATGTGTTTGTGTATGCCTCTTCTGAGCGCCAAGAATCTCCAGCTGCAGGTCGGTTTGCAGGTCCTGCTGGATCACGCCGAGCTGGTGATAGAGCCGGGCGAGCGTGTCTGTCTGCTGGGGCGCAATGGCGAAGGCAAGTCGACCTTGCTGCGCGTGATTGCTGGCGAGGTGGCCCTGGATGGCGGTGAGATCCAGCGCGAAAATGGCTTGCGTGTGGCCCAGCTGCCGCAAACCGTGCCGGGTGATCTGGCGGGCAGCGTGTTCGAAGTGGTGGCCGAAGGTCTGGGCGAACTGGGCCGCACGCTGGCGCAATACCATCAGCTGATTGAAGCCGAAGCGGCTGATCTTGAACAGCTGGGACGCTTGCAGAATCTGATCGATGCGCAGGACGGCTGGAATCTGGACAACCGTGTCAGCGAGGTGCTTTCGCGACTGGATCTGCCCGCTGGGACGCCTTTTCGGGCCTTGTCCGGCGGACTCAAGCGCCGCGTGCTGCTGGCTCGCGCGCTGATCACCGAGCCGGATTTGCTGCTGCTGGATGAGCCGACCAACCCTCTGGATGTCGACAGCATCAGCTGGCTGGAGGAGTTTCTGCTGCAATGGAACGGCACCTTGCTGTTCATCACCCACGACCGCGCGTTCTTGCGCCGTCTGGCCACCCGCATCATTGAACTGGATCGGGGACGCCTGACCAGCTGGCCAGGGGATTACGACACCTATGTGCGGCGCAAGCAGGAGGCGCTGGATGCCGAAGCCGAAGCCAATGCCCAGTTCGACAAGAAACTGGCACAGGAGGAGGTGTGGATACGCAAGGGCATCCAGGCGCGTCGCACGCGCAATGAAGGGCGCGTGCGGGCTTTGCATAAATTGCGAGAAGAACACCGCGCGCGGCGCAATCGTCAGGGCACGGCCAATGTCGTGATCCAGGAGGCCGAGCGCTCGGGCAAGCTGGTCGCCGAGGTCGAGGATCTGAACTTTGCCTGGGACGGCAAGCCCATCGTGCAGGGGCTTACGACCACCATCCTGCGGGGTGATCGCATCGGCTTTATCGGGCCGAACGGTGCGGGCAAAACCACGCTGCTCAATCTGTTGCTCGGCAAGCTGGCTCCGGACGGTGGGCAGGTGCACCACGGTACGCGCTTGCAGGTGGCCTATTTCGACCAGCTGCGCGATACCCTGGATGAGGACAATGCGGTGTTCGAGAACGTTGCCGAAGGCCGTGATCATGTAGAGATCAATGGTGCCAGCAAGCATGTGCTTGGCTACCTGCAGGAATTTCTGTTCACCCCGGAGCGCGCGCGCAGCCCGGTGCGCAGTCTGTCCGGTGGGGAGCGCAGTCGCTTGCTGCTCGCCCGCTTGTTCACCCAGCCATGCAATCTGCTGGTGCTGGATGAGCCGACCAACGATCTCGATCTGGAGACCCTGGATCTGCTGGAAGAACGTCTGGCGGACTTCGGTGGCACGCTGTTTTTAGTCAGTCACGACCGTGATTTTCTCGATCGCGTGGTCACGCGCAGTCTGGTGTTCGAAAAGCCGGGTCATATCGGCGACTACGTCGGTGGCTATCAGGACTGGCTACGCCAGCGTCGCCCTGCGCCTGCAGCGCCGAGCAAGGCACCGGCGAGGGCAGCCAAACCGGCCAAGCCAGCGACACCGCAAAAGCCTGCCAGCAACAGTTTGAGCCGCGAGGAACGCAAGGAACTGGGCCGCTTGCCGGGCCAGTTGGAAAAACTGGAGGCGCGCCAGCAGACCTTGAGCAACGCACTGGCCGAGCCGGATATCTACCGCGAAGACCCCGCCCGTGCTCAGGCTCTGCAACGTGAGTTGGCCGAGTTGGAGGAGCAGATCAGCAGCACCTTCGAACGCTGGGAAGCCCTCGAAAGTCGGGCATGAACCGCGCGCCGGGCGTGTGGTCGAAGTCGGGCATTCACATCAACCATGACGTTTTAACAGGGAGTTGTTCATGAACACGCTGAATCGCATCTGCAGCGCTGCGCTGCTGGCTGTTGCCGTGGCAGCACCGGCCCAGGCCGCCGACAAGTACAAATTCGACACCGTGCATTCGCAGGTGATCTTCTTCGTCAGCCATCTTGGTTTTTCCATGTCGGAAGGCGAGTTTCTCGACTTTGACGGTGGTTTCAGTTTTGACCAGAAGAACTGGGGCAATTCCTCGGTGGATGTCACCATCAAGACCGCCAGCATCAGCCTGGATGACAAGAAATGGGACGACCACATGAAGAACGAGGACTTCTTCAACGTGGAGAAGTACCCGACCATGACCTTCAAGAGCACCAAGGTCGAGAGCAAGGATGGCAAGACCGGCACCATCACCGGCGATCTGACCCTGCTTGGGGTGACCAAGCCGGTGACCCTGGATGTGACCTTCAACAAGGCGGGTGCGCACCCATTCAACCCGAAAAAACAGCTGATCGGCTTTTCCGCCACCGGAACGCTGAAGCGTTCGGAATTCGGCATGAAATACGCCTTGCCGGCGGTGGGTGATGAGGTTGAAATCCGCATCGAGGTTGAAGCGGAGAAAATCTAGTGTCGCGTGAGGTGCAGCAGTGGACGCGACTGGCCGTCGCGCTCCACTGGCTGGTTGCGCTGCTGATCGTCGTCAATCTGGGGCTGGGACTGCTGGCCGAACGCATGGCCATGTCGCCTGCCAAGCTCAATGTGTATCTGTGGCACAAATCGGTCGGTATGGCCGTGCTGGCGCTGGTGGGCCTGCGTCTGGCCTGGCGCTGGACACACGCACCGCCCGTGCCTCCGGCCAGTCTGACGCCCGTTGAGAGGCGTGCGGCCAGCGCCACGCACATGCTGTTCTACCTGCTGATGCTGGCGCTGCCCTTGACGGGCTGGTGGCTGAATTCGGTGGCCAATTTTCCGTTCCGCTGGTTCGGCCTGTTCGAAGTGCCGGCCATCGCTGCACCCAGCGAAGCCATGGCAGCGCTGGGCGAAACGCTGCACGGCGCGCTGGCCTGGGGCTTGCTGGGCCTGCTGGTCCTGCATGCCGGGGCCGCGCTCAAGCATCACCTGTGGGACCGTGATGATGTGTTGCGGCGCATGTGGCCACGCCCGACCGGCGCGGTGGTGCTGATGGTGGCTGCAGTGGGGCTGCCTGCATTGATCTGGTCGCAGCTTGGTGGGATGAGCACAGCGGCAGGCGCTGAGCATGACTTGCCCCAGGCAGACTCCGTCATGGCCTCTGCGGACCCGCACGATGTGTTGTCCGAGCGCGCCGCCGCGCCCGCCTGGAAAACCGACATGGCGCAATCGCAGCTGGGTTTTGTTGCCCGCTACGACGAAGTCCCGGTTGAGGGCGTGTTTACCCGGTTCACCCCGGATATCCGTTTTGATCCGGACAATCTGGCTGGCAGCGCCTTTGACGTGAGCATTGCGATTGCCTCGCTGGACACCGCAAGCCGTGACCGAGACGACATCATCCGCCAGGATGCCTGGTTCTTTGTCGAGCGTTTTCCCAAGGCGCGTTTCGTGACCCAGCGCTTCAAGTCGCTCGGCGAGGGCCGCTTTGAAGCCGAGGCGCGCTTGAGTCTTCGTGGTCGCGAGCAAGCCGTGCCATTCGTGTTCGAGTGGCGGGAGCAGGGCGATGGCAGCGTGCGCCTGCGCGCCCATGTGGTGCTTGACCGGCGCGATTTCAACATCGGCACCGGATCATGGGCGTCAGATGATTCGGTGGGCTTCGAGGTCGACGTTCACGTCGACCTGCGTCTGCTGCCGGCCGGATAACTAGGGATTGAAGATGCTGAACAACACGCCCTGGCTGTCGCTGTCGCGTCCCAGGGCGTGGAGCAGTACGCCGTTGAAGGCAAAACTGCCCGAAACGGGCGTGATATCGGCATCGCCATAGTGGGCCTGGCGCGTGCCGGCGTTGAGTGCCTGCGCCCAGTTGCTGCCATCGGACTGCGCCACCTGCAGACTGGATAGAGTTGTCAGCAGGGCGTACTGGCCGCCCGGCGAAATGGAAAAATCGACAATTTCGCTGGCCGGCAGCTCCAGCGCACCCACTTCGGTGGCCGTGGTGTTGGCGCCGTCTTCGCTGGCCAGCGGCGTGGTGTACAGGGTGCCGCCGCCGCAGAGTAAGGTCAGGTTTGTACCACTGTTGGAAATGCCCATGGCTGAGCATCCAGCGAGCATGAGACCGGGCAGGGAGACACTCTGGGTGCGCAGCACCGGCTGCTCGCCACTGAATGGCGGCGGACTGTCGGGTTCGGCCACGGTGTGAATGCGCACCTGACCGGCGAGGCGGTCCATGATCAGCAGATGACCCTCGTGGACGGCCAGATCCTGCCAGTTGCTGCGATTCAGGCCGCTGACCAGGAAGGCGCCCTGGTCCTGGCCGCTGTCATCAAGGGCGTGAACGAGCGCGTCATTCTGGTTGGCGATGGCGTACAGGCTGCCGCCCCAGCGCTGGCTGGCAATCACCGAGACTGGATTGTTCAGTGCGCTGTCGGCCACGCGGGCTGTGCTGCCAAAGGTGAACGGGTTGTCCAGATCAGGCTCGGCATCGCCAAGGAAACTTTCATCACAGGCCCCCAGGGCCAGCGCGATGAGAGGTAAAACAAGCGGGTTCAATGTGCGCATGATTACTGGCATACCTGGTCAAGAATGAAATCGGCGTCGATCCACACGCCCTCCACACGGATTTCCAGATCCGAGCGTCCGGGGCAGCGCATGCTGCCGCTGCGTTCCTCGATGAAGATGTAGTCGTCGTACTCGACATAGCGATCCTGGGCGAACGAGCCTTCCGAGAACTGCATGGCCAGCCCGCTGTCACCATCGACCTGGCGGAAGCTGCCTGAGAAGGCGTGTTCGTCGGTGTCGAAAAACACGTAGCCGCGCTTACCGCCGGAGCGGATACCGACATCGACCTGGAGATACTGAACCACGAAGTTGTCGATGGCGGTTTCCTCGCGCCCGTCGGTCGAGCGCTGGCGGTAGTTGATGGTCAAGGGTTCGCTGGCCAGGAAGGCGAGCGAGGTGTCGGTGCCAACGCCATGGCTGCCACAGGCCTCGCCACCTGAGCTGCACAGACTCAGCTCGGCCGGCAGCGGCGTGATCGAGGCCTGGGTGGTGCGTTCCAGGTTCTGTTCGCGATAGCTCAGGCCCGGGCCTGATGCGTCACCGCTGTAACTCAGTACCAGCTGGCGTTCGTCGTCGGGAAAAGCCAGCCGGAAGCTGCCCGGCAGACGTTCGATAACCGCCTCCGAGAAACCGTCCGGGCTGTCCTCACGCAGTTCGAAGCGTGCTGGCGCCAGCGTGGCGCTGATGTCTGTTGCATCGCCGAGCTGCGCATTGAGCGACGACAGGCCGCCGAGGCGGGCCTGAAGCAGTTCGACGTCACGTCCGTCGACCTGACCTTCGAACTGGCGAATCAGATGGCTGGCGAAGGGCTGATCGGGGTCCAGCGTATCGCTCAGGCTGATGGTGGTGTTCTCGGCCTGGGCAAAGAGCAGATCGTCGATGGGCTGGCTGGCCTGCATGCTGATGGATTCGTCCGCACCGCGGATCAGTTCCAGATTCAGCGGCATCGGCGCCAGTCGCACATAGGCCTCGCCGCGTTCACCGCTGTCGTCCTCATCGATCAGGGTCACCTCGACGCTGTCCATGGCCTGATCGCTGGCCAGGCGATATACGGTGTCGACATTGTCCAGGCTGGAGACCCCGTCGACGCCGAGCAGTTCAAGCCCGAAATGCTGGTTGAGGCCGTTGAGCACCACATCGACATCGCGCCGGCCCAGCGGAGCATCACGCCCGCCATCGTAGGTGCTGACACCGATTGCGACTTGGGTGGGAGCGTCCACATCCAGCTCCAAGCTCGATTCTTCGGCATCCGGGGCTAGCGTGACGGTGATTTCGGATGAGGTCGCCGGCGTGGTTTGTGCGCGCAACTCGAACCCGTCGTGGCGGATATCTGCACGATCGGCATACATGGCCAAAGTGGCGGCCACTGCGCCTTCACCATCCTCAACCGTGGTGTTGAGGTTGGCACTGGTGAAGCGCGGCAGAAACTCGAAAATGCTGTCGAGGATCGACAGCCGCTGGGAAAAATGCGCCGGTGTACTGACATCCCGCGCATCCATGCCCAGGGCGATCCGCAGGTCCGGGTCGACCACGCCGAGCAGGCCAGGCAGGCCGAGCAGATTGCGCGGATCAATCACGCTGACTTCCACGCTCAAGGGCATCGGGCTGGGTGCGCCGTCCAGCGTGCGTATGTCGAGCGATGCGTACAGCAGCAGGCTGAAGAAATGCACCCGGATGTCCGCACCGAGCAGGTTGCCGGTTGAGCTGTCGCCGTCGACATCGACACCCACGGACAGGGCATTGACGCCGTACGCGGTGCGCCGGATTGCATCGGGGCCGCTGCCGAAAACGGTGTCCACGCGATAACCCAGCCCGGTCGGTTGGAGCAGGCTGGCTAATGGATCGACGACAACCTCCGACTGCTCGGCATCCAGCGGTGCGGCTCGTGCGCCATCACTTGTTGCCGGATTGCGACCGCCCTGGCAGGCACTCAGGGCCGCGGCACCCAAGGCCAGCCCCAGCACGACGCGATAGCTTCTCATTGCGAATCCCACCATTTCCCTTGTGTGTGCGGATTATCGCGCAGCCGTCGCGCGGCGCGTGAGTTGTCCGCTAATCGGTCAGGCGCAGCAGTAGATCGTGCATGTCCACGCTGTTGCCTGCCGTCACCGTAATATCGGCCACCGTGCCATCACGCGGTGCGGCAATCACGGTTTCCATTTTCATCGCTTCCAGCGTGATCAGTGCCTCGCCCTTGCGCACGGCATCGCCATTTTTGACCGCCACGCGCACCACCATGCCTGCCATGGGCGCGCCAATTTCGGCCTCATTGTCGGGGTTGGCCTTGGCCTTGCCGACGCTGCCCTGGGCGTGCTGGTTTTCCACCCGGATCACCCGCGACTGGCCGTTGAGCTCGTAGAACAGGCGAGTCACGCCGTCCTCTTCGTGGAAGGCCATGCTCTGCAGGCGGATGATCAGGCGTTTGCCCTTGTCGATGTCGACGCTGATTTCCTCGTTCTCGTCGAGACCGTAGAAAAAGGTTTCGGTCGGCAGGGTGCTGACGTCGCCGTAGCGTTTGCGGTGTTTGACGAATTCCTCGAACACCTTGGGGTACATCAGCCAGGAGGCCAGATCGGTGTCGCTGATTTCGCGTTCCAGGCTTTTGCTCAGTTGCTCGCGGGCAACGTCCAGATCAACCGCCGGGATGTGCGCGCCGGGGCGCCCGTCAATCGGTGCGCTGCCCTTGAGGACCTTGGCCTGCAGGGCGCCGGGCCAGCCGTCAGGCGGGGTGCCGAGTTCGCCACGGAACAGCGAGATCACGGATTCGGGAAAATCGATATCGCGTTCGGGATCCAGGATGTCCTGTTCGTTCCAGTTGTTGGCCACCATGGACAGGGCCAGATCACCCACCACCTTGGAGGAGGGGGTCACTTTGACGATATCGCCAAACAGACGATTGACCGTGGCGTAAGCACGGGAAACTTCGGGCCAGCGCGGGCCCAGGCCCATGGCGCGGGCCTGTTCACGCAGATTGGTGTATTGCCCGCCCGGCATTTCGTGCTGGTAGACATCGGCCGTGCCACTGCGGATATCGCTTTCGAAGGGGGCGTAGACCTTGCGCACATCCTCCCAGTAATCCGACAGCTGACGCATCGCAGCAAGATCCACATCAGGCGCATTGTCGGCGTGCTGCAGGGCTGCGGCGATGCTGCCCAGATTGGGCTGGGAGGTCAGGCCGGACATCGCATCCAGGGCGCCATCCACCGCGTCGCAGCCGGCATCGATGGCGGCCAGCACGCTGGCTGCGGCAATCCCGCTGGTGTCGTGGGTGTGGAAATGGATGGGCAGATCGATTTCCTGCTTCAGCGCGGTGACCAGGGCATGTGCCGCGCGTGGTCGGCACACCCCGGCCATATCCTTGATGCCGAGCACGTGGGCGCCGGCCTCCTGCAGGGTGTGGGCCAGCCTGAGGTAGTAGTCGAGGTTGTACTTAGGCCGGCTCGGGTCGAACAGATCGCCGGTGTAGCAGATGGCGGCTTCGGCCACGCCGCCGGCCTCGCGCACCGCATCAATGGCCAGGCGCATGTCATCCACATTGTTGAGGCAGTCGAAGATGCGGAAGATGTCGATGCCGTTGTGCGCGGCCTGGCGGATGAAGTACTGCACCACGTTGTCGGCGTAGTTGGTGTAGCCCACCGCGTTGGCCGAGCGCAGCAGCATCTGGAATGGGATGTTGGGGATCTCTTCGCGCAGGCGGGCGAGACGTTCCCACGGGTCTTCCTTGAGGAAGCGCATGGCCACGTCAAAGGTGGCGCCGCCCCAGCATTCCAGCGAAAACAGTCCGGGCAGCAGGCGTGCGTAGTGCGGTGCAATCGCCAGCATGTCGCGGCTGCGCATGCGTGTGGCGAACAGGCTCTGATGGGCATCGCGCAGGGTGGTGTCGGTGAGCAGCGTGCGTGGCTGCGCCTTCATCCAGTCGGCAAAACCGTCCGGGCCGAGTTCGCGCAGCACGTCGCGGGTGCCACTGGGTGCAGGGCTGGTGAGATCGGTGGCCGGCAGGCGCGGTTGTGGCAGCGGTCGGGTCGGCGGCTGACGGTCTTTCATTTCCGGGCTGCCGTTGACCACGATGTCCCCGATGAAGCGCAGCAGCTTGGTTGCGCGATCGCGTCGCGGGGTGAACTGGAACAACTCCGGCGTGGAATCGATGAAACGCGTGGTGTAGCTGGCGTCGGCAAACTTGGGGTGGCCGATCACGTTTTCCAGAAATTGCAGATTGGTGGCCAGGCCGCGAATGCGGAATTCACGCAGGCAGCGGTCCATGCGTGCGATGGCTTCTTCCTGGGTCGGTGCCCAGGCGGTGACCTTGACCAGCATGGAATCGTAGAACGGGGTGATGACCGCGCCGGAATACGAGGTGCCACCGTCCAGGCGTATGCCGAAGCCGTTGGGGCTGCGGTAGGCGATCAAGCGGCCATGATCGGGGGTGAAACCATTTTCCGGATCTTCGGTTGTCACGCGACACTGCAGGGCATGACCGTCGAGGCGGATCTGATCCTGGCGCGGCAGCCCCGGATCACCGATCCTGTGCCCGCTGGCGACCTTGATCTGTGCCTTGACGATGTCGACGCCGGTCACTTCCTCGGTCACCGTGTGCTCGACCTGGATGCGCGGATTGACCTCGATGAAATAGTAGGCGCCGGTGTCGGCATCAAGCAGGAACTCCACCGTGCCGGCGTGGGAGTAGCCCACGCTGCGGCACAGGCGCAGTGCGGTCTGGCACAGGTCTTCGCGTTGCTGGTCATTGAAGTAGGGTGCCGGGGCACGTTCCACCACTTTCTGGTGGCGCCGCTGCACCGAGCAGTCACGCTCGAACAGGTGGACCAGCTCGCCGTGCTGGTCGCCGAGGACCTGCACTTCAACGTGCCGGGCATTGCGGATCAGCTTTTCGGCATAGGTTTCATCGTTGCCGAAGGCGGCTTTGGATTCGCTGCGCGCCGAGGTCAGCTGGGCTTCCAGCTCGGCCTCGCTTTCGATCACCCGCATGCCGCGCCCGCCGCCGCCCCAGCTGGCCTTGAGCATCACCGGATAGCCGATCTCGGCGAGTATCGCTTTGCAGGCTTCGATGTCGTCGGGCAGGGCCTGGCTGGCCGGCAGCACCGGCACATCGGCATTTTCGGCCGCACGTCGGGCCGAGACCTTGTCGCCCAGCGTACGCAGCACCTCAGGGCTGGGGCCGATGAAGCGGATGCCGGCCTCGGCGCAGGCTTCGGCGAAATTAGGGTTTTCCGACAGAAAGCCGTAGCCCGGATGGATCGCATCCACACCGGCATCGCGGGCAATGCGAATGATGTCGGGAATGTCCAGATACGCCGCGATGGGCTTTGCGCCGGCACCGACTGGATAGCTTTCGTCGGCTTTGAAGCGGTGCAGGGAGAAACGGTCCTCGTGTGCGTAGATGGCCACCGTGCGAATGCCCATTTCGGCGGCGCCGCGCATCACGCGGATGGCGATCTCACCGCGGTTGGCGACGAGCAGCGATTTGACCGGCTGGTGTTCACTCATGCGGACGGGTTCCGTTGTGTGCAAATGCCCTACCATAACTGATGTGAAGGCCTGCAACAGATCAAAGCACAAAACGGGCCAGAGGAGAGATTTTGCAAGGGAAGCGCATGGGCCAGTGGCTGTTGGGGACAGCCATGCTGGCGTCGTGGGGGGCTTGGGGCGAGGCTGAAACCCAAGGTCAAAACCACGACGGGATTGAATCCATCGAGTTGCCGCAGCACAGTCCGCCGGCGGTGTCCAAGGCCCCCGAAGTGCTCGGTGATGTGGTGGTCACCGCGCGGCGGCGCGAGGAGCGCAGTCTGGATGTGCCGGTCTCCATGACCGTACTGGATGGTGATGCGCTGGGCGAGGCCGGCCTCACCCTGGCCACCGACATCCAGGAGCGGGTGCCCGGCATGGTGGTGTCCATGCCCAATGCCCGGCTGACCAGCTACACCATACGTGGTCTGGGCTCGACCTCGGCCAACGATGGCATCGAAAGCAGCGTGGGGCTTTTTCTGGATGGCGTGTATCTGGGCCGTCAGGGCCTGTCGATCTTTGATCTGATCGATCTCGAACGGGTCGAGGTCCTGCGCGGGCCGCAGGGCACCCTGTTCGGCAAGAACACCACGGCCGGTGCGCTCAACATCGTGACCCGTCTTCCGGTCGATTATTACGAGGCCAAGCTTGAAGTCGGCATGGGTAACCTGCGCAGCCGACAGCTGCGTGGCGCCGTAAATGACAGCCTGATCGATGGGGTGCTGAGCGGGCGTTTGACCGGCTATATGAGCGAGCGCGAAGGGACCATTCACAACATCTTCAATGACAGCACCATCAACGCCCGTGACAAACATGGCTTTCGCGGTCAACTGCTGTGGACGCCGGATCCCGATTTCAGTGGCCGCTTGATTGCCGAGTTCGCATCCAACCACGAGGATTGCTGCGCCTATCCGCTGACCGGGCCGGTGCGTAACGCGGTGGTGCAGCGTGATGCTTACATGGAATACAACCGCGTTGGCACCGACCCCGCTCAACGGATGACCGACTCCGATACGCCGACGCGTTCGGACATGCGCCAGCATGCCGTGTCGGCCGAGTTCAACTGGGATATCGGCGGTCAGCACCGGCTGACCAGCCTGAGTGCCTGGCGCAGCTGGTATTTTCTACCCACCAATGACGATGCCACCTCGCTGCATCTGGCCAGCACCAGCACCGAGAACGATCATCAGCAGTTCAGCCAGGAGTTGCGCCTGAGCTCAAGCTTTGAAGCGCTGGATACGGTAGTTGGTCTGTTCTACATCCGCCAGCGCCTGGACGGGCTGGAGCGGGTGGTGATTGGTGATGACATGGTCGGCTGGGTGTTCGGTGGCTTGTTGCGTGAAAATGGCTTGAGCTTTGCCACCGAATCCAACACCGGGCCTTTGCTGTACGCGGTGATTCCGCCGGAAACCCTGGATGGCACCACCGTTGATACGGATTACTTCCAGACCACGGATTCCATGGCGGCGTTCGCGTCCGCCGATTGGCATATCGCGGAACGCTGGGATCTGTCGCTGGGGCTGCGCTACACCTATGAGGTCAAGGATTCGTTTGTCGATCGCAGTCGCTATGGTGGCGACCCGGATGCGACGGTGCTTGCCGCGCCTGACCCTTTGCTCAACCTGGCGGCGCCGGTGTTGGAGATTGCCGAGCCGTTGATCAATATCATTGAAACAGCCGCGGGTACACAGCTGCCAACTGCGGGCTGGACCGGCATTCTGGATGACATCGCCGGGGGCGAGTATCAGCGCGCCACCGATTACGACGAGGGCGATTTCTCCGGCAAAGTGTCGCTGTCCTACAAGCCCTGGTCCGACACAACGCTGTTTGCGTCAGCGGCGCGCGGCTACAAAGGGGGTGGCATCAATCTCGGTTTCACCGGTGAATCGGTGGATCCGACCTTCCGTCCGGAGCAAGCCACATCCTTCGAACTGGGCGTGAAGTCGTATCTGTTCAAGAAGCTGGCTTCGCTGTCCTTGACGGCCTATCACACCGAGATCAAGGATTATCAGGCGCTGACCTTCGACAACGAGCCGACCCTGCTGCCCAATCCGCGGCAGATCAATCTGCTCAATGTGGGGCGCGTCAGGCTGCAAGGGGCGGAGCTTGAAGGTTACGGGTATCTGGCCGAGGGATTGGTCATGCGTGGCGGTGTGGCTTACAGCCGGGCGGTGACCAGCGTGTTTCCCAATGCGCCGAATGAGGACACGCGCGAGAACGACAAAGATCTGTCCGGTGAGGATCTTTACAACGCGCCACGTTGGAGTGTGGTGCTGGGCGGGCAATACCGTTTCGCTTTCGAGCGCGGCTTTGACGCCTATACCGGGCTTGATTACATGTACCGCAGCGGCTACTGGGGCACCGTGGAGCACGGTCGCGCGAGCTACATCGAGGCCTATGATGTGGTCAATCTGCGTCTTGGCCTGCGTGCGGCCGACCGCGCCTGGGATGTCTCGCTGTGGGCGCGTAATCTGCTCGATGACGACTATATTGCCACCGTGTATCCCTTGTACGGGGTGGGCGATTATGGTGCGGTGCCGGCTGATCCGGTGACCTATGGAGTGACCGTGCGGGTGTTGTTGCAATGACCGAGCAAGTGCCTGTTATCGCCGCTGTGCTGGGCAGCTTCGTTGTGCTTGAGCTGGTTTTACGGCGTTTTCCATGGCGCGGGATTGCGCCGCGCGAAAGCTGGCTGGATCTGGCCGCATTCTCGCAGGCCACATTTTTGGTCGGGCCGCTGATTGTTTACGGCAGCGCGGCTATCGAAATGTGGCTACTGCCCAACCACGCTGGCACCTGGTCCGGCGTGCCATGGTATTGGCAGTTGCTGGCCTTCCTCATTTTCGAGGACATGGTGCAGTACTGGTGGCACCGCGCCTGCCACACCTTTCACTGGATGTGGCCGCTGCACAAATTCCACCACACGCCACCTTACATGGGTGTGCGCATCATCTGGCGCAACGGTTTTTTCTATGATTTGCTGCTGCCCAACCTGTGGCTGGCCGGCATACTGGTTTACCTCGGCTTTGGCGAAGTGTACTTCTGGTATTACCTGAGCAAGCTGGTGATCACCATGGGTGCCCACAGCGAGCTGCGCTGGGATGCGCCACTGTACCGCTATCGCGCGCTACATCCCTTGGCCTGGCTGATCGAACGCAGCATTTCCACCCCGGCCACGCACTTCGCCCATCACGCCTACAGCGCCGATGACGGGATCGGCCATTACAACGGCAATTACGGCAATTTGCTGTTTTTCTGGGATGTTTTGTTTGGCAGTGCACGGATTACCCGGCGTTACCCGGCGCGTTTTGGCATGCCGCAAGAGGGTGGTGCGGATCCGTGGTACGTGCTGATCTTCTATCCGCTGTTTCGGCGGCGCTGAAACATCCGGGCACAAAAAAGCCGATGCCGGGAACCGGCATCGGCTGTGTCAGTAGCCCGTTAGATCAGGCCGGGGTCGGGGTCGGCTCAGGCGTCGGCTCCGGGGTGGGTTCCGGAGTCGGTGCCGGCGTTGCGTTGGGCGGATCGAAGAACGTGCCACCCAGGCACAGTTCGTGAGCGTGCAGCTGCTCGCCCAGATTCACCGACAGCAGCTGTGACGCCACGCTCAGTGCAACGCGATCGAACGGTTTGGTCGACTGCAGGCCGAAGAAGACCGGTTCGTTGCCTGCAACACCCTGGCCCAGCAGGTCGATGGCGACAATGCTCAGCAGAGCGGTTTCCTGCTCCTCGTCGTTGAGGTAGGTGGTCACCGCGATCTGGTCCATGAGGGTCAGATCCAGCGTGCCGCCGGGGAAGGTCAGGGCGTAGACGGCATAACCGTTCTGCACACCCGGCAGCAGCACGTTGAGTTCGACCGAATCGAGTACGCCGGCCAGACCGCCCAGCGTGGTGGTGAACACTGCCGCCGAGCCGAGGTTGGCGTCGATGGCGTCATTGGCGCTGGTGACGCTGTTGGTCAGCGTGGTCAGCGAGCCGCCACCGAGGAGGTCGAGCAGGCCGCCGACTGCGCCGCCAACCAGACCGTCGGCGCCGACTTCCGTGGTCGCGCCAGAGGTGGTGCCGGTGCACACAAAGCCTTTGCCTTCTTCAACCAGGGTATCGGCTTCGCCGTCATCGTCGGTGTCGACGAAGACCGAGGTCGAGACGCTGCCGTCGTTGGGGCCGAAGCCGCCGTTATCATCTTCGGTGCCGGGAATGCCGTCGGCGCCATCATCCTGGGTCGGTACACCGCCGGAGCCGGCGCCACCGGAACCACCGCCATCAGCCTGACAACCGGCAATCGCAGCTGCGGCCAGAGCCATCAGCAGTGCATTCCGTAATTTTTTGGATTCGCGCATGAGTATGTCCTTTTCGAGGTGTCGTGTGAGTTCTAAGAACGCAAGTTCTTTCCGCCCAAAGTCATGGTAGTTATGTGACTAAAGTGTAGACTACCAAATAAAATTTCGCAGCTTAATTAGCAGGGTCAGCGAAAATCACGACATGCAAGTGTGACGCCGATCGCGTTGTGCAGGACGGCGCCGTTGCCGCTCAGGCCTGAGGACGGGAAATGACGCTGATGGGGGCGCCGACCCAGACCTCGCCTGTGCTGACCACACGCCAGTAAATTCCTCGCAGGTTGTGTTCACGGGTTGGCGACTGATTGACGAAACGCAGGGCGTCGGCGCCAAAGCGCTCGTGGAACTTGGCACAGCCATTGTGGGGTTTGGCGGTGACTTCAACGATGGCGTCGCCAACCTGCAGCCGGGTGCCCAGCGGCAGGTTGCTGGCACTGATGTCGAGATCGACAAACAGGTTGTCACCGAACAGCTCCAGGTCCTGGCCGTTGGCAATCAGCTCGGCGACCTGACGCCGTATGACCGCGAGTTGTGCCTCGGGATCGCGCGGCGGGCGGCGATCCCAGCCATCGCCTTCAAGGCCTGAGTCGACGCTGAGCACAGCGCGCTGGGGCTTTTCGCGGCGGCCATCAGGCAGGCGGCGCACAATCAGGCTGAGCCAGCCCTGATCCTGCTGGTCGGCCGGCAAGCTTGGCAGAATCTGGCTGAGCTCGCGCAGTGACAGGTGAAAGTCGGGATTGCCCTGAGGGCCATAAGCTTCGCGTTGCAACATGGGCACACCAGATCGTTACATAAGGTATCGCCGCCACAGCCACAGGCTTGAAGCGACGCCCAAAGCGCCCAGAGCCATCCAGTCGACCAGGATGACGCGCCGGACAGCGGCATTGTACGCCTCGTGGCCGGCCAGCAGAATGAAGGATGCGGTGCTGATCACGGCGGCGGCCAGCGCCCAGCCTTGCCAGTCCGGACGGCTGGCAGCGCCGAGCAATGCGCAGCCCAGCAGCCCGAACAGGACCGCGCGATGGCGCATCAGCAGGATCAGCTCGTCATTGGCGAGCTCAATCGCATACAGATTGCGAAGCCGCTCCGGGCCGAGCATGCCGACAGCCGGCAGCAGATGGATCAGACCCACTGCGATCAGCACCATGGTTATGATCAGGTTCATGTTTGCTCCAGCCATGTGCAGATGGCGTTGCAGGCGACCGTGGGCTGACGTGCCCACTGGTAATGATCGGCGCGATCGAGCTCCGGGCCGGCGGCTATGACCCGTTCGCTCAGGCGCGCACGCCCGAATTTGGCGTTGACCGCACGGGTTGCCGCCGCCGGGGCAAAAGGATCGTCGGCGTAACGCAGGCTCAGCACCGCGCCAGGGTAGGCCATCACCGCCGCATCCAGATCCCGCTCCAGACCCTTTGCGTGGTAGCGATTGCTGCGCAGCAATTGCTGCCAGTCGTGCATCAGCCTGGCGGCTTCGCGCCCGCCAAAGCCCAGGTGGTTGCCGGGGTAGTAGCCAAGCAGCGCGGTTGAGAGGGAGACCAGACCGGATAGCAGGTGCAGTTTGAGGCGCATGGCCGGCGCATAGACTTTGCTCCATGGCGATGCGCAGGCGCTGAGGATCACTCCGTCAATCTGCTCGGGATAGAGTCCGGCGGCCATGGCGCCCAGATGCCCGCCGAGGCTGTGACCGAGCACGATGCGCCGCGAGCCCGGCAGGTGTTGCCAGGCCCAGTCCATGATGGCGGGAATGTCCTGACACAGGTATTCGCGAAAGCCAAAGTCGGTGTTGCGGGAAGGGCGCAGACGGCTGACGCCATGGCCGCGCTGTTCCAGGATCAGCACATCAAAGCCCTTGGTCGCAAGCATGCCTGCCATTCGGCTGTAGAACTTTGCGCTCACGCCCAGCGCCGGCAGGATGATGATGCAACTGTCGGCAGCCGCTCCGGCGGCACGCAGCAGCTGCAGCGGGACCTCGTCGTCTGTTTGCGTGGCAATCCAAATGTTCTGGGCGGTGTTCATGGCCATGTGTCGGTCGTATCGAGGCTGAGCTTGGGTTTGGCCAGGTCATGGCGTCAATTACGTGGCAGGTCATCCGCGTACGAATATTGCAGGCCTGAGCGTGCGGAATTCGAAATGAATTTCATGCCCGGTTGTCAACCCTTTGTTGACAGAAAGGTGTAGATTTAACGGTCCTGCAACGTAGTACCGATTAAGTTACGTCGGGGTGAGCTCGCCACCTGATACAGCCTTGCAGGAGAAAAACGGTCTAGGCCGAATAAAGCGAGCACCGGGGAATCGACATTGGCTTCTGTATTCGAAGGTGCGAGTAGATGGAACACACGACGACTCTTTACCTGACCTGGGGCATCATCGGCGTGATCGCCGTCATGACGATATACGCTCTGGTCAGCCGCCGACCCGGGGTGGCGCTGAATGCGCCATCCATACTTACCAGTCTGGGTATTTTCGGGACCTTTCTCGGCATCACCATCGGTCTGGCCGGGTTTGATCCGGCCAATGTTGCCGAGAGCGTCAACTACCTGTTCGGCGGGATCAAGTTGGCCTTCTGGACTTCGGTGGCCGGCATCCTTGGTGGCATCCTGGTCAAGTTCAGGCATCTGTTCCTGTTCCGCACTGCCGAGGGTGGTGAGAAGGTCAGTCTCAAGGACTTGATCGCGGCCATGCGTGGCGTTGAAGCGAGTCTGACGGACGACAAGAAATCACCGCTGCTGGCGTCTTTGCGGGACATTCAGGCCGAATCGCGTGACCAGGCGCGCAGTCAGGCTGAAACACTCAAATCTTCGGTCGATGCGGTGGCTGCCGCGCTGGATGCCTCGGAGCAGCGCGATCAGGCTTTGCTTGATCAGCTCAAGGCCATGGACAGCGCGTCCGGCGCCGGCTTTGACAAACTCGCCGCCGCCACAAGTGCGCTGGAGGCCGGACTGGGTGAGCGTCTGGACGGACAGGCACAACGTCACAGCGAATCCACTGCCGAACAGATGCGTGCAGTGGGTGAGGCGATTCAAGGCTTGCGCGGGGCGATGGGCGAAGACACCGGCCAGCTGATTGAGCAGCTGGATCGTCTGCGCAGTGGTTCGGACGCTCTGGGTGAGCGGCTCAACGAGGCCGTGGCTGCCAATGGTCAGAGCCTGGCCGACAGCGTGCAGAAAATGTCCGGCGCCTTGCGTGAGGCAGCCGAGCGCGACGCGAGCAGTTTGCGTGACAGCCTGGCTGAAAATGCCGAGCGCAGTGCCGAGCAAATGCAGGCGGTGGCGCGGGCGATAGAAACCCTGCAAGGCGCGATGGGCGAGGACAGCGCCCAGCTGCTGCAGCGCATGGATGCCTTGCGCAGCGGTTCCGAAACACTCGGCGACAAACTGGCCGATGTGCTGGGCGCCAACAATCAGGCTCTGGCCGAGGCACTGCAGAACAACCGGGATTCCATGGCTGCCCAGATCACCACGGCGGTCAGTGAAATTCGCGATGCGCTGGTCGGTCCGGATGGCGCCGCGGCTGGCCTCAAGGCCGCGCTGCAGAGTGGGCAGGCCGACCTGGCGGGCGCGCTGGCACAGGTTTCGCAGAGCTTGCGTGGGCAGGTCGAAAAGGACCTCGCCAAGCTCAATGCAGGCCTTGCGGCGGGCAGTGAAAAAACCGCCGCCCAGATGTCCGATGTGGCCAAAGCCATTCAAACCCTGCAGAGCGCTTTGGGTGGCGACAACGCCGCGCTGCTCGAGCGCATGGACACCCTGCGCAGCGGTTCCGAAGCACTCGGCGACAAGCTGGCCGATGTGCTGGGCGCGAACAACCAGGCCCTGGCTGAAGCGATGCAGAACAACCGTGATGCCATGGCCGCTCAGATCACCACGGCGGTGAGCGAGATTCGCGATGCCCTGGTCGGCCCGGATGGCGCCGCAGCGGAGCTCAAGAGCACCATGCAAGGCGGCCAGCTGGAGCTGGCCAAGGCCCTGGCGCGTGTGTCCGAAGGGCTGCGTGGTGGCATCGAGAAAGATCTCGCCGCGCTCAATGCCGGGCTCACGTCCAGCAGCGAAAAGACCGCCGCTCAGATGTCCGGCGTGGCCAAGGCGATCGAATCTCTGCAGACGGCGCTGGGTGGCGACAACGCCGCGCTGCTCGAGCGTATGGAGAATCTGCGCAGCGGCTCCGAAGCGCTGGGCGACAAGCTGGCCGACGTGCTGGGCGCCAACAATCAGGCCTTGGCCGAAGCGATGCAGAACAACCGCGATGCCATGGCGGCTCAGGTCACCACAGCGGTGACCGATATCCGCGATGCGCTGGTCGGTCCGGACGGGGCCGCCCGCACGGTCACCGCCGAGCTGGGCAAACAGCTGCAGCAGGGTCAGATGGAGCTGGCCAAGGCCCTGGCCCGGACCAGCGAGGCTCTGCGCGGCGCGATGGGCGAGGATGCTGCGGCCTTGATCGAACGGCTCGACAACGTCAATAGCGGCCTCGGCGAGCTGTCCGACGGCATGGTCGGGGCGCTCGGCGAAATGGGCGGCGGGCTGTCCGGCGACGTCAACAACCTGGCCACCACCGTGGCGGATGCGGTGGATGATCTGCGCATGGCCATCGTCGGCCCGGATGGTGCCCGTGATGGCATCGTGGACGAAATGCGCAATGCTCACGACGACACCAAGAAGCAGCTTAGCGCCATTCACAAAGCGCTGGAGGAGAACACCCAGCGTCAGGTCGACTACAGCCCCAAGGGCCTCATGGATGTGCTGGAGGAACTGATCAAGCAGTTCAATACCCAGTTCTCCGGCCAGTTCTGGGAAAAGATCGGCGGTTTCAACCATGCGATCAGCGAGCTGATCGAGTGGATGGAAACCTACCGCACCCAGCTCGACGACATGGTGGCCATGCAGTCGCGCAGCACCAAGAACATGGACACCGCCACGCGGCGCTTCGATGAGATCGCCTCCAAGTCGGAAATCTTCATCGACGTGTCGCGCAACATCTCGGCATTGCTTGGTGGCATCGATTCACAGCGTGTGCAGATCGAGAACCATCTCAAGCGTTTCGCGCATATCGTCGATGAGACCAGCAAGTCGCTGGAAAACATCGAGGAGCGCATTGTTGCCGGCAACAGCGACATGAATCGCCATCTGTCCGATATTGCCGAGCGCATCGAAGAGCAGGTGATCCGTGTCGATCACGCGATGGACGATGAACTCAAGCGTGCCCTGACCACCTTTGGCCAGCAGCTTGCCGCGCTGTCGGAGAAGTTTGTCGAGGATTACACCCCGCTGACCAATCGCCTACGCGAAGTGGTTGGCATAGCCCGGGAGATGTAAGCCATGTTGAGCGACGACACCCTGGATGCCAGCGGGCGTGACGACCACTGGATCTCGGCCGCCGATTTGCTCGGCGGCGCCTTGATCCTGTTTTTCCTGCTCATGCTGTATTTCATGCTGACCCAGCAGGAGGAAAGCGCGGCCCATGAGCAGGCCTGGAAGCAAACCGTGGAAAGTCTGCAGACCAAGCTCAAAGGCGCGCAGATGAATGTCGACAGCGTCAAGGAAGTGGCGGTGCTGTACGACAAGAAGCGTGACGAGCTATACCACGAACTGATGCTGGAGTTCGGCGCTGATCTGCCCAAATGGAACGCCGAGATTGAGGATGATCTGACTGTGCGCTTCAATGAGCCGGAGGTGCTGTTTGCGGTGGGCTCATCGACCATCACCGATGAGTTTCGCGACATCCTTAATGACTTCTTTCCACGCTATCTCAAGGTCATTACCCAGGACGGCTTCGGCGACAGCATCGAGGAGCTGCGTATCGAGGGGCACACCTCAAGCTTCTGGAATCGCAGCAACCCGGCTTCGCCGCTGGATGCCTACCTCAAGAATATGGATCTGTCCTACGAGCGTTCACGCAGCGTGCTGCGCTACGTGATGCTCGACAACCCGCGGCTGGGCAACTACTTGCCGTGGTTACGCAAGCACCTCACAGCCAACGGTCTGTCCTCGTCCAAGCTGATCTACAAGCCCGATGGCACGGAAGATTTCGCCCGGTCACAGCGGGTGGAATTCCGTATTCGGACCGACATACAGTCCAAAATGGCCAAGATTCTGGAGTTGGAAAGCTGATGAGTTTGCCGAATTTCGTCAATTTCGAGCCCTTCAACATCCTGCGTCGCAAGATGCGCGCGGAAGGCATGGGGCATTTCGATTTCCAGATGCCGGAGCGGGCGGCTGAACAGCCGGCCGCAACCAGCAAGTCGGCGCGGCGCAGCCGGCGGCGCAAGCCTGTTGCCAAGGTTGACGAGTGAGCAGCGGGGCCACGCCGCCGGACTGGACGCGCTGGCTTGCCCAGCGCCAGCTGCCGGCTTGGCAGTGTCTGGCCTTGAGTGTGGATGTGGAGCCGGACACGCTGGGTGTGGACAGTTTCATGGTGCTGCATGCAGCGGACTCAGAATTGCCGATGGGCGGGCAGGGTGACCCCGACTGGCTGGTCAGCATGGCCAAGCGCCAGTCCGGGTTGATCGCTGCGCTTGCTGACAGCAAGACGGGGTTGGCGGTGCGCGCGGTCAAACAGCCGCATTTGGATACGCCGGTCAAGCTGGCGGCTTTCGTGGCCTGGGCACGAAAGCACAAGTGGGCGCTGCCCAAGGCGCTCAAAGCCGCGTTTTCCGAGCCCGTGCCCAAGACCAGGAAAAGCACGCGAAAACCCGCCAAATCCTGATTGGATTGCCCCGCATTGGCCGCATGGCGTATTCTGCCGGCCGACATCCACGGTGTTGGCCCGATGAAGCAGTGTTGGGTCGACTGAAATGGGAAGTCCGGTGAGGCACCGATAACTTCGGTGAGCAATCCGGCGCTGCCCCCGCAACGGTAGGAAGCCCGACTTCAAGCCCGATACCAGCCTGGATGTGTTCATCGATTCAGCGGAGGGCTGTGATCGTGGAAGTCGTCGCCTGGGCATCGCCTGACTCGTCGCTTCCCCGGCCCCCCTTTGCTGAAGCTGATTCAGGCATGGGGCTCGGGTGTGAGGCGCTGGTTATTTCTTCTTGTTTTGAACACTGCGGTGGTCGCGCAAGCGACGGCCGAGGATGCTGTGCGTCTGCCGGTGGTGACGGTGCAGAGCCAGGGCGTGCAGAGCACCCATGCGGTGACCCGCATTGCCAACAGCCAGGATCGTGCCCGCGAACTGTCGGAGTTGCTGGCGCCAGCGGCCGGTGTGCAGGTTCGCAGCAGCGGAGGTCTGGGCGCATACGCTGAAGCGAGCTTGCGCGGTAGCGCGGCACGCCACGTTCAGGTGCTGTTCGATGGTATTCCGCTGGAACTGGCCGGTGGTCAGGCGATCAATCTGGCCCTTTTCCCGACCGCAGTGGTCGGGCGGGCGGATATCTACCGTGGTGGTGCGCCGCTGGCTCTGGGCGCCAGTGGGGCCGGGGCCATTGATTTGCGTCCGCCTGAGCAGGCTGTCAGCGGGGTGCAGGCCGGCTACAGCAGTTTTGCGACCTGGCGTGGCGCGGTGCTGGGCGGTTGGCGCGGCGGTCTTCTTAGCCTCGGGCGCGAGATGTCCGATAACAATTTCCCCATCCGCAATCCGTACAAGCCATTCGACCCGGCTGATCCGCAGCGCCTGGCCGAAGAACCACGCGCGCATGCCGGGCGTGATCAGCATTTTGGCCTGTTGAGGCAAAGCTGGGCCTGGGGTGATGCCGGTATGGATGCGCTGGTGTACGGCTTTTCGCAAGACCAGGCGCTGCCAGATCGGGTCAATTCCAGCGACCCCGGCACCACGCTTGGAACCGATCTGAGTCTGGCCAATCTGCGCTGGCGCACGGCGGACGAAGCCTACGTGGCCTTGCAATGGCAGCACCTGCGTGAACATTACGCCGACCCCGGCAGTCGCATCGGTCTGGGCGATCAGGATTTGCGTATGCGCAGTCGCCGCCTGGCTTTGAGCAGCGGGGATGATGGCACTCATTTTGGCTGGTTCGGACAGGCCGCTTGGCACGACTATCACAGCCTGGATGCCACTGCCCCGCAGGCCGCGCGCCGGGTCAGGCGTCATCAGCTCACTCTGGCCGGTGTGTGGCATGCCCGACCGCGTCAGGCTTTGGCGCTGGATGCCAGTTTGCATGTCAACGCGCTGCGCGATGATGTGGCTGATCAGGACCCGCGCAGCCGCAGTCAGGACGAACTGTTCGTGGAACCCCAGCTGGCCTGGCGTTATCAGCGCGCCGGCGCATGGTGCGCACCACTTGGCCATGTGGCCTACCGCCAGCGGGCGCCGGGCTTTGTCGAGCGCTATGGCGATCGCGGCTATATCACCGGCAACCCCGCGCTGAAACCCGAATCCCTGACTCTGCTGGATGCGGGGCTGGCCTGTCAGGCCGAGCGCCTGAGCGTGCGCGGTGCGGTGTTCGCACAGGACCTGCGCAATGCCATTAGCTTTGTCTATGACGCGCGCGGGGTCGGCCGGGCGGTCAACACCGACCGGGCTGTGATCTACGGCCTGGAAGTGGAAACCGACTGGCATGTCTCAGCGCTGACCGATCTGAGCGTCAACTTCACCTGGCTGGAAAGCGAAGACCGCACCGAGGTGCGCGCGGCGCAGGGACGCCAGCTACCAGGGCGGGCACGTTGGCAGGGCTATGCACGCATCAATCAGGGCCTGCCTGCAAGCTGGTTGCCCGGTCGCTGGCGCCTGTTCCACGAGTTTCTGTTCGAGGGCGAGCAGTACTACGACACCAGCAATTTGCTGAAAGCGCCGACAACACGCCTGCATTCCAGCGGCTTGCATGTTGATGCAGGCGGCGTGGGCCTGGGGCTGGAAGTGCGCAATGTGCTGGATCAGACCCACGCCCAGTTCAACGGCTTTCCGCGCCCCGGGCGCAGCTATCACCTGAGCTTCAAAACCACTTTCGATTGAGGAGAAAGAAAATGAAACGACATTATCTGCTGGCCGTCAGCGCCGTGATTCTGGCTGCGTGTGGCAGCGACAACAACGGCGCGGGTGAGCCAGTCGACAGCGGTGCTGTGATTGGTACGCGCACCGCAGGCTATGACGCCGGCGCGCACAGCGTGCTCAACCTGGATCTGCCCATTGTTGCCAGCAACGAGCTGGATGGTTCCTCCAGTTCGGACGTCACCGTCGTTGGTGGCGCGGGCCATTTCTATCGCTTGCTCAAGTTTGGCACCAACACCATCAGCCGTTATTCGGTGGATGACCCGGCCACGCCGATTTACACCTACTCAACCGAAAGCGCGGACGAAGACAGCCAGAGCAATCCGTACAGCATCATCGAGGTCAGTGACAGCAAGGCCTATGTCCTGCGCTACGGCAGCGGCAAGATGTGGATCGTGAATCCCTCGGCGGCAAGCGAGGCGGCTTTCAAGATCGGCGAAATCGATCTGTCTCACTATGACGCCGACGGTGTGCCGGAAATGGCCACGGCCCTGCTCGACGGGGATCTTCTGTACGTCGGTATGCAGCGTCTGGAATTCTTCTCCGCCACGCGCTCGTCCTACGTTGCGGTGATCGATACCACCACGGATGAGGAAGTCGACACGCGCGTGGCCGGCTCGGATCAGACCCTGCTGGGTATCGACCTGGGTGTGCGTAACGTCACCGGCCTGAGCCGCAATCCGGACAATGGCGAGGTGCTGGCCATTGCCGTGGGCGGCTACGACGAGAACTTCGCGCCGGTCTACGACGGTGGCATTGTTGCAATCGACAGCCTGGACTACA
>JASBUL010000115.1 GCA_030147945.1 Oceanococcus sp.
TCCGGCGCCACCCACTCGCCCAGGCCCAGGGCACGGCCATCGCCGAGCTGCCCGGCCCAGTTGCCGAACTGGTGACCGCCGTAGCACATGGCATAGCTGTCCATGCCCGGTAGCAGGCGATTGCCGGCCAGGGCCTGAACCCACGGATCATCATCGGATGACGGTTGCTCGAGCCCCAGCACCTCCGCCATGGCCGATGACCAGGCGAGCAAGCGCGGTGCGCGCACCGGCGTAGCCGCCACGCGTGAACAGGCCGCGCCGTAGACCTGGCGCGGCAATGCCGCCGTCTGGGTATCGACCGGCAGCTGGCGCAGGAAACGGTTGTCGAAATGTGGCGCCATCACTGCCCCACCGTGATCCGCATAAGCTGTGCGCACATCCATGCGGCGTAGGTTCCCACCGCATAGCCCAGCACCGCCAGCAACACCCCGACGGGTGCCAGAGACGGATGAAAGGCACTGGCCACCACCGGTGCGCTGGCCGCCCCGCCAACATTGGCCTGGCTGCCAACCGCCAGATAGAAGGTCGGCGCCTTGATCAGCTTGGCGGTGATCAGGATGAAGGCCGCATGCACCAGCATCCAGGTCATGCCCACCCCGAACAGACCGGGGTTGCTGAAGATGCTGCGCAAATCCATGTGCAAGCCGATCGACGCAACCAGCACGTAGAGCATCACCGAACCCAGCTTGGACGCACCCGCCCCTTCGAACTGGCGCAGCCGGGTGAACGACAAGCCAAGACCGATGGTGGTGGCCAGCACGATCAGCCAGAAAAACGAACTGGTCAGGGAAAAGCGCTGGGCCCAGGCAAACTGCTCGAACCAGCTGGCCATGGGCGCGGCCAGAGCGTGCGACAGCGCGGTCACCCCGAATGCGATGCCCATCATGTACATCAGATCATTGAAGCTGGTGATGCGGGCATGCTCGGCCTCAAAGGCCTCAACCCGGCGGCGCAATGCGACCAGACCGGAGACATCAGCCCCGCGCGCCGCATCCAGCCGGTCGGCGCGTGCGGCCATCCACAGCAATGCGGCCATCCACAGATTGGCCACGATCACATCCACCGCGACCATCATGCCGAACAGGTTGCCATCAACCTGAAAAATTTCCTTCATCGACGCCATGTTGGCGCCGCCGCCAATCCAGCTGCCGGCCAGCGCGCTCATGCCGCGCCACACATCCCCGGCAACCACCTCTGGCGCAAACAGGGACCACAGGCCGATCGCCACCGGACCACCGATCACAATGCCGGCGGTGCCGGCAAAGAACATGATGACCGCCTTGGGCCCGAGGCGCCGCACGGCGGGCAAGTCGATCGACAATGTGAGCAGTACCAGAGTGGCCGGAAGCAGGTAGCGTGAAGCCACGTAGTACACCTGCGAGGCATTGCCGTCGACCAGCCCGAGCGTGTTGTACAGGCCGGGAATGAAGTAGCACAACAGCAGCGGTGGCACCCAGCCGTAGAAGCGTTTGAACGGCGCGTACGTGCTGCTGGCGGTGTAGAAGATCAGTGCCAAGGTCGCAGCCAGCAGGCCGAAAACCACCGCGTCGTTTTGAATCAGTGCATGCATGAGCTTGAAGTCCGGATGACAGGTAGCACAAGTCCGCGTAGAATTGGGACGGTTGTGCCCGACATCCTCCGGTGATGTCCTGACAGTGACGCCGCCCACGCGGCCCAGCAACCAGTATCGGCACGACATCCCTTTACCGCAATGCGGAATCACCAAGCCTGAACCGGAATCAGGGCGCAAGACGCTCTGGAAGGCTTCAGGAGTAAACATGAATTTCCAGTCCCTGGAGCTGAATTCTCAGCTTCAAGACGCGCTTGCGCGCGCCGCCTACACCCAACCCACCCCGATTCAGGCTCAGGCTATTCCGGCCGTGCTCAGCGGGCGCGACGTACTCGCCGCGGCGCAGACCGGCACCGGCAAGACCGCCGCCTTCACCCTGCCGATTCTGGAGCGCCTGTCGCGCCGCCAAGACCGCGCCACACGAGCGCGTGTTCTGATCCTGGCGCCCACGCGTGAGCTTGCCGCCCAGATCGGCGCCTCAATTGAAACCTACGGCGCCAGCCTGCCGCATCGCGCGGTGGTGATTTTCGGCGGCGTCAGCGCCCATGCCCAGATCAAAAATCTGCGCAAGCGTCATGACATCATCGTGGCCACCCCGGGCCGCCTGCTCGATCTGGCCGGCAGTGGCGATCTGAGCCTCGCCGATATCGACACCCTGGTGCTGGACGAAGCCGACCGCATGCTCGACATGGGCTTCATCCACGACATCAAGCGGGTCCTGAAGCTGCTCCCGCCGCAGCGCCAGAACCTGATGTTCTCGGCCACCTTCTCGCCGGAAATCCGCCAGCTTGCACAACGCATCGTCAACGACCCGGTCGAGATCGATGTCGCCCCGCGCAACTCTGCCGCACAGACCGTCAAACAGCACAAAATCCGTGTTCCCAAGGACCAGAAGCGTGAGCTGCTGGCATGGATGATCGAACGCAATGACTGGTATCAGGTGCTGGTTTTCGCCCGCACCAAACACGGTGCCAACCGCCTGTGCAAACAGCTGGAGGCCGAAGGCCTGAGCGCCGCCGCGATTCATGGCAACAAGAGCCAGAACGCACGCACCCAGGCACTGGCCGGTTTCAAGGCGCGCAAGATTCGCGTGCTCGTGGCAACCGACATCGCCGCCCGTGGCATCGACATCAGTGAACTGCCGCATGTCATCAACTACGAGCTGCCAATGGTGGCCGAGGATTACGTGCATCGCATCGGTCGCACCGGCCGCGCCGGCTGTGAAGGCGAAGCCCTGTCGTTGTACTGCGGCGAAGAACTCAAGCAGCTCAAAGCGATCGAGAAGCTGCTGGGGCGCGACATCCCGGTCCTGCAGATCGACGACTACCTGATCCGCGAAGACCGCAGCACGCCCGCCGATGCGCCCAAACCGCAACGCGGACGACAGGCCCCAGGCGGCGGTGGCGGGCGCAACAAGGGTCAGGGCGGGCAACCCGGCGCGCGCAAGAGCGCCGATGGCGCGGCACCCGCAGGCCAGCGGCGACGTCGCCGGCGTGGCGGCAGCGGTGGCGGTGGCGGCGCAGGCAGCGGGCCGAACGCACAAAACCGCTCGAACGGCGCCAATAAACCGCGCCGGCCACGCTAGCCCGAGCTCAAGCGGCAACTTGTTGGTCCGCCTGCTGTCTGTATCCCCAACCCATAAGGAGAAACAGCATGCGGACGGCAATCACTGGTCTTTTTCTGCTCGGCCTGGCCGCCACGTCCACGCTGGCCGTGGCCGATGAACAGCCACGCCGACAGATCAATGTTCAGGGCCAGGCCAGCCAGCTGGTCAGCCCTGATCAGGCCACCCTCAGCATTAGCGTTGAGGGACGCGACAAGGACGCCGACGGCGCGATGAGCGCGGCCGGCAGCAACGCCCAGAGCGTGGTCATCACCCTGGCGCGCTACACCGACAAGAACAACATCCGTGCGCTGCAGACGCAGGTACGCTCGGTGGTCAAAGGCACCGATCGCAGCTGGCGCAAGGACAGCGGCGAACCGATGGAAATGCTCGCCAGTCGGCAAATTCAGGTCGAGCGTCTGGCCATCGACAAGCTGCCGGATGTGATGCGGGCGCTGGCCAAACAGCCGCTGACACGCATCGACCAGGTCAGCCCAAGCGTATCCAACGCGCGTGAGATCGAAGACGAGATCCTGCTTCTGGCCATCGACGACGCCAAAGCACGCGCCGAGCGTGTGGCCAAACGGCTGGGCGTGGAACTGGGTTTACCGATTTCGGTGCATGTCCAGCAGAACTATGCTGCACAGCCCAAGTACGCCATGCGCGCCGTGGCCATGGAAGCGGTTGCTGCCGATGCCGGCGGTGGTTATGCCGCCACGGGCGAAAATGAAATCCAGGCCCAGGTGAACATTTCTTTCGAGCTGGAAGCGCCCTGAGCGAAAGCCTAGATGCGCCCGCCGTACATCTGGTACTGGCGGGCCACGCGCTTCACATAGGCCAGGGTTTCTTTGTAGGGCGGCACGCCACGATGGCGGTCGACCGCGCCCGGCCCAGCGTTGTAGGCGGCCAAAGCCAGTTCCTGGTTGTTATTGAAACGCTTGAGCATGCGCGCCAGATAGGCGGTGCCGCCACGAATGTTTTCCGCCGGGTCAAAGATGTCGCGCACACCCAGCTCCAGCGCCGTGCCTGGCATCAATTGCATCAGCCCCTTGGCGCCGGCGCGTGACACCGCATTGCGATCCAGACAGGATTCGACCCGCATGACCGCAGCCACCAGCAGCGGATCAACCGCGAACTCGCGCGCGTACTGGTCAATGTACGGCTGATAACGGGCGCGGCGCTGCGACATGATGTCGCTGCGATATCCCGCACACGACACACGGTAAGGCGCCCGGCCGTAGTGCCCCAGGTACTTGTAACCGGTGTTGGGCCGCTGCTTCTGATCGGTGTACAGGCGGGTGCCGTCAGGCTGCTTGTACATCAGGATCGACTCGGCACCGGCCACAGGCGCGGCGCACACACACGCGGCAACCAAAAATCCTCGAATAACTCCCCTCATAGGCGCAGAAATTTAGACGCGGACCGGTCGTGCTGCAAGGTCCATGCCGAAATTTACGACGACTCAAGACCCAGGCACGGCTCCAGATACTCGCGCAGGCGCTTGCGCGTCTGCGACAGAAACTCGCGCGTTGCGCCCGCACTGCGCCCGATCAGCTCAGCAATCTGGGTCGATTTAAGCCCATCCACCGCGGCCCACACGATGGCCTGACCGGCCTCCGGATAAGCCTCGGAAAAGCGCGCCAGCTGACCATGAACGCAGTCCTGATAGTTGCTGGTGACGGCGACATCCGCCACCGCTGCGGCCTGCTCATGCGCGCCCTGCAACGGCTCTGTTGCAAGCCGCGAGACTCTCAGATTGTCCAGCCAGGCGGAACGCGCCACGCGCCAGATCCAGGCCCGCCCCTGCCCCTGGGGCTGAAAGCCTGAAGCCTTTTGCAGCAAACGCACAAAGGCATCCTGCACCGCGTCCTCAGCTGCGGCATGATCCAGCCCGCGCCGGCGCAGGTAATTCATGAAGCGCCGCGCATAGCGCCGATGCAAAATCACGCAGGCCTCACGCGCCCGCTCAAGATCAGCCAGCGCCACAACCAAGACATCATCATCGCTGTGCAGATTCATTCGCGGGCCTCCAGGCGCAGAACCAGTGGCTGGCCCGGCACCAGCGGCTGCTCCGCTTCACCCACGCTCTGCAGCCAGTCTTTCAAGGCCTGACAGGCCTGGCGATGAGCGCAGCGCAAGCGCAGGCGTTTCTGCGCATCATCACGCGACAGCGCATCCAGGCCCTCGTGCTTGTCGACCAGGCTGAGCAGCTCCTGCCAGCGTGCAGCGGGATTGTTCAGCCGCAGCACCACATCGGGCTCTGCTCGCGGTGCAGCGAAGGCTTCACGTCGTTCGGTCTGCGCCATAGCGCCCGCCATCGGCGCTGCAACATCAGCCGACGCGGGTGGCGCCGCGGCTGATTTGCGGGCCGACTCCGGGCTGAACGCGCGCGCCTGTGGCGCTTCGGCTGCGGGCGCTGGCGCACTTTGCGCGACGAGCTCCTCGGCGCTGTCATGCGCCTGGATCGCAACGGGCTCAGCATCCTGAGACCTTAGCGGCGCGGCATCCGGCAGCACACCGCTGATCTGCACCACCACACCAACACACAACACGATGACGGCGACTTGGGCCAGGCGCGGCGCCCGCCAGCGCGGCGCGGGCCTTACCGGCGAGAGCAGACCCTCGCGTTCAAGCCGGGCCAGCAAGCGCCTTTCGGCCAGGGCATCCGCAGCGCTGTCCTCCAGCTGAACCGCGGCCCGGCGCACCGCCTGCTGCAGGGCCGCATCCGCTGCATCAGCCGGTTCGGCGTGCCCGGCCAGGGCGTCAAACCATGTCTCATCGTCGCTGTGCATCACTGCCCCGGTGAAAATTGTCCCGGCTGATTCAAACCCAGCTGCGATTGTGACGCCACCTTGGCCTGCCGAACCAGCCCGACAAATTCGCGGCGCAATGCATCGTCCCCGGCCTGGGCCTCCACCCGGCGCAGCAGGTCATCGTAGTTGGCCTGCGCGCGGTACTCCGATCCGCGCAGCAGCATGCCCAGTTCAGCCACCGCCGCAGCCCAGGCCAGGTTATCGCCCGCCTGCGCAGTGCTGGCAATCACCTGGGTCATCTCCACGCTGCGCTCAGCCTTGGCCGGCTTGTAACGCAGCTTGATAAGCCCCAGCTCGGTGGCATGGGCCGGGCGTGGACGCTGCTCCTGATAGCGCAGCGGCGCGGCTGTGGCGTTTGCGCCGCTGGCCGGGACAACCTCGTACAGCACGGTGATGCTGTGTCCGGCGCCGACATCCCCGGCATCCTTGCGGTCATCGACAAAGTCTTCGGCATTGAGCAGCCGGTTCTCATAGCCAATCAAACGGTATTCGGCCACCTGCTGCGGGTTCCACTCGAGCTGAATCTTGGCGTCCTTGGCCACCGTATACAGCGTGCCCTGGAGCTTGTCGCGAAATACCCGATCCGCCTCGCGATCGCTGTCGATATAGTGGTGGGTGCCGTTACCGTGACTCGACAGCTGCTGCATCTTGGCCTCCTGGTAGTTGCCGCTGCCGAAGCCCAGCACGCTGAGAAAGACGCCTTGATCCCGGCGCGACTCGATCAGACGAATCAGATCGCCCTCGCTGCGCTGGCCGACATTGAAATCGCCGTCCGTGGCCAGGATCACGCGGTTGTTGGCCGCCTCGACGAACTGCTTGGCGGCAACCTCATAGGCCAGCTCCAGGCCCTGCGCACCGGCCGTGCTGCCGCCCGCGCTGAGCCGGTTCAGGGCGGCATAGATGGCCTCCTTGTGCGCCCCGGAGGTGGGCGGCAAGACCAGGCCAGCACTGCCGGCATAGGTCACGATGGCCACGCTGTCCTGGGCGCGCAGCTGCTCGATCAGAATCTGGAACGAACGCTTGAGCAATGGCAGCTTGTTGGCGTTGTTCATGGAACCGGAGGTGTCGAGCAGGAACACCAGACGGTTGGGCGGGCGCTCGGCGGCATTAAGGTCGCGGGCCTTGACCCCGACCATGACCAGGCGGTGAGCCGGATTCCACGGCGCCGCTGCCGATTCGGTGCTGATCGACAAGGGATGCTCCGAGGCCGTGGCGCTCAGCGGGTAATCAAAGTAATTGATCAGTTCCTCGATGCGCACCGCATCCACCGGCGGCAGCTGGCCCTGGCTGAGAAAACGCCGCACATTGCTGTAGCTGGCGGTATCCACATCCAGACCGAAGGTCGACAACGGCGACAGGGCGACCTTCTGAAACCTGTTCTCCGCAATTGGCGCATAAGCCTCACCGGCCACATTGGCCGCAGGCATGGGCGGCACCACCAGACCCGCCATCTTGCCCATGCTCAGCGCTTGATCAGCGAAGCGCGCCTCAGGCATGGCTTGCGCTTGCGCCATGGCTGCCCGTTCTGCGCGCTGCGGCTTGGGCGCCGACAACACGGCGGCGTCCTGGGTCAGTTCATGCGCCGACGCTGACGATGGCGGCGGCACCGGGGTGCTGGTGTTGTCGTTGCGGGCACATGCGCTCAAGGCGGCGATACCCAGGAAAAACAGGATGTTTGGCTTCATGTCATGCTCTCGGTTTGATGGGGCCTGATGACTGAAACGCAGCACATTGCAAAGTGTCAGGACGGTCTGCAAAAAATTTTCGGAGTACCGCGTGAGCAAGGCTTCTTTCGACTGGCAGGACCCTTTTCTGCTTGAACAGCAACTCAGTGATGGCGAGCGGCAGATCCGCGACGCCGCGCGCGAGTACTGCCAGGCGCGGCTGATGCCACGGATCCAGCAGGCGTTTCGCGAGGAGCACTTTGCAGCGGAGCTGTTCCCCGAAATGGGCGCGCTGGGCCTGCTTGGCAGCACCCTGCCGGTGGAGTACGGCGGCGCCGGAGTCAATCACGTCAGTTATGGCCTGATCGCACGTGAGGTCGAACGTATCGACTCCGGCTACCGCTCGTGCATGAGCGTGCAATCGTCACTGGTGATGTACCCGATCTGGGCTTTCGGCAGCGAGGCACAGCGCCAGCGTTACCTGCCGGCGTTGGCCCGCGGTGAGTCGATCGGTTGCTTCGGGCTGACCGAAGCAGAATCCGGCTCCGACCCGGCCAGCATGCGCACCCGGGCCGAGCGTATTGACGGTGGCTACCGCCTCAATGGCGCCAAAATGTGGATCACCAATGCACCGGTGGCCGACGTGATGGTGGTGTGGGCCAAACTCGACGATGACATCCGCGGCTTCATCCTGGAGCGCGGTGACGCCGGCCTTGGCACCCCCAAGATCGACGGTAAATTCTCCTTGCGGGCGTCGATTACCGGCGAGCTGGTGCTGCGCGACGTGGACATCGATGAGGATCGACTGCTGCCAGGGGTGCGCGGTATCAAGGGGCCGTTCAGCTGCCTCAACAAGGCCCGCTACGGCATCGCCTGGGGCGCGCTGGGCGCGGCCGAGTTCTGCTGGCATGCCGCGCGCGACTACACCCTGCAGCGTCGCCAGTTTGGTCGCCCGCTGGCGGCCAACCAGCTGGTCCAACTCAAGCTGGCCAATATGCAAAGCGACATCGCGCTGGGTTTGCAGGGCTGCCTGCAGGCCGGACGCCTGATGGACAACGATCAATGTGCGCCCGAGCTGGTCTCGCTGATCAAGCGCAACAGTTGCGGCAAAGCCCTGGAGATCGCCCGTCAGGCGCGTGACATGCACGGCGGCAACGGCATCGTCGATGACTACCATGTGATCCGTCATGTGCTGAATCTGGAGACGGTCAACACCTATGAAGGCACCCATGACATCCACGCCCTGATTCTGGGGCGCGCACAGACCGGTATCGCCGCGTTCGCCAATTAACCGTTCGGTAAGGCACAATCGGCTCGCTGTATAACCATCACAACAAAACGGGAGCACACACATGGCACCTTCGATTGCTGTACTTCTGGCCTTTACCGCCCTGACCTTCGTGCTGGTCGCGGTTTACGTCAATTATCGGGTCAGCCTGGTTCTGACCGGAAAGACGGCGGCCAACTCGTGGACGCGCGGCGCGGCAACCTGGACCAACCCGGCCTGGACCACCCGCTTCGAGCACGCCCATCTCAACTGTCTGGAGAATCTGCCGGTCTATGCCGCCGTGGTGCTGGCCGCCTCGCTGCTCGGCCAGCTCAGCTTGATCGACCAGCTGGCCTGGACCTACTTCGGGTTTCGCCTGGCCCAGTCACTGATTCACATCATCAGCACCAGCGCCGTGTTCGTGTTCCTGCGCGCCCTGATGCTGACCGGTCAGTGGGTCATTCTGGCTTACTGGCTGCTCAAACTTGGTGGTCTGATCTAGTCAGCCTGCTATGCGGCCTGGGTGGGCGATTTTCCGGCCACCCAGTCCTTGAGCCGGACCACACGCGGCAAAGGCTGGGTGCCCTCTACCACGACGCGGTTACGTCCGCTGCTCTTGGCCTGGTACAAGGCCTCGTCCGCGCGACGCAGAATGGCCGTCGGCTCGATCGCTTCGCCGCCGCGCAAATTGGCCACACCGAAACTCGCCGTCACCGCGATACGGCTAGCCTTGTCGCCAGCGCGCGCTGTCACATGCTTGTTGACCGCAATACGCAAGCGCTCGGCCTGACGCTGAGCCTGCTCCAGATTGGTTCCGGGACTGATGATGGCCAATTCCTCACCGCCGAAACGGGCCACCAGATCGTCGGTGCGTGACAGCCGCTGAACCAGCTCGGCTATCTCCGTGAGCACCTGGTCACCGGCCTGGTGTCCATGCACGTCATTGACGGATTTGAAATGATCGATGTCGAGCAGAATCAGCGACAGTGACTTGCCGTTGCGAACCGCCCGTGCATGCTCGATCAGCAGCTGATGATCAAAGAAACGGCGGTTGTAGATGCCGGTCAGGCCATCCGTGATGCACTCGCGTTCCAGCCGAACCAAGCGGCGGGCGTCGTGTATGCCGGCGGCGGACAACTGGCTCACCATCAGGATAAACCAGCTGCCGAATAACAGCAGCGCCGGAATAATCAGTTCTTCGGCCAGCTTGACGCTGGCCCGGTGACCCAGGGCATAGGCCGAATAACAGCCGATCATGATCACGACCAACGCCGCCAGCCAGTGCCAGCCACGACGACTGGACCCTTTGGGCAGTTCGGTGACCAGACGGCGCACCGGAAGCAGAGCGGTCAGCAACAAGGCTGCCGCGGCAATGATCATGGCCGATTTGAGCAGTTCCATCGGGGCTCCCCTGAGAATCACGCAGCCAGTTTTGACCAGCCGGCGTCAACTTTCCGTTAACACGATGCAGACGCAGGGAAGCGTGCAATCTGCATGCCGCCAAATCGCTGGCGGGCATGAGATTGTCAGGGAAGACCGGACAGTGCCCGGCCAGGATCAGTGGCGGTAACCGTTCACCTTGAGCTTGTAGCTCATGGCCGGACCGGGTGTCGGCGCGGTCTTGGTCTTCAACTGGTAGTCCGGTGACTCCAGCGACAGGTCCAGGCGATAGAACAGACGGGCCATGGTCAGGGCCAGCTGGACCTCAGCCAGGGATTTGCCCAGACAGGTGTGCGGGCCACGGCCATAGGGTGAATACGCACCGGTCTGACGATGCTCGGCCCGCGGCTTTTCGTAGCGATCCACGTTGAAGGTGTACGGATCCGGGTACAGCTCTTCCATGAAGTGCGGCACGCAGGTGGCGATGTAGATCATCTCGCCTTCATGGAACTGGTGACCTTCGAACACAAAGTCCTTGTTGGCACAGCGCATTTGCGCCACCGCGATGGGATACAGGCGCATGGTTTCCATGATCGCCGCCTGCAGCACCGGAATTTTCTTCATCAGGCCGGCTTCATCGATGTCGCCATCGGCAAACAGGGCGTCGACCTCCTCATGAATCCGGGCCAGCACATCGGGATTCTTGAGCACCGTGTAGGTGATCGCCGCAGTGGTGTTGGCCACGGTATCCAGCCCGGCCACATAGGGCGCAACCAGCTGCAGACGCAGATTGTGATCCGGCATGATGTGCGAGCCATTGAGGTTGGCCTGCATGATGTCGTCGATCAGATTGCGATTCTCTTCACTGCGCGCGCCCGGATTGGCCAGGTATTCCTCGCGCATCTTGTCGCCCAGCTCGAAGACCCGCTGCTTGGCCTTGCGGTAAGCCGGGTTCCAGAGCAGGAAACGCGGACGCTGGCGGGTGACCAGCACATTGAGAATATTGAGAATGGTGACGCGGATGTCCTCGACGTACTCCAGCGGTGCGCGGCCGGTCAGGATGGTTCCAAGCTGATCGGTGACCATGAACTGGAAGGCCTGCAGAACCGGCACCTTGGTGCCGATCTTCCAATCCCGTTCAATCGAGCCATCGGTGATTTCGATGAGCTGGTTGTAGCGTCCTTTGATCGCGTCCTTGGAATAGCCGTGGCGCAGGATTTCACGCATTTCCTTGTGTTCGTCGCCATCCGCGCCGGGCAATGCCAGATGAGCATCGAACTCCTTGACCAGGCCCTGCCAGAACTCCTTGGAACGCAGGCACTCCTTGCCTTCCCGCGTACCCATGAAGGTGGCGGCCTCAACCCCGCCCATGACCTTGTAGGGCTTGCCGAGGATATTGATCCGGAAAACCGGTCCGTGCTTGCGGTAACAGTCGACGAAGAACTTCGCCGGGTCCTTGGCCATGTCCAGGGTATTCCCGATCAAGGGCAGGCCGGAGACTTGGGGCGTGGTTTTGGTTGCGATGTTGTCCGAGATCTCTGCGGTGGCGCTCACAATCAGTCCTTGTCGTTCAAGACGGCAGAATTTAAGGAATATACCTCAAATATTGAGGCTGATCGATCTTACTGAGTTCCGGTCAGGGCCGATTCGGCCATTAGGACTAGCACGCCAAGCCGCTGTATATAAAAAAAAACCCGCGCCTCATGGCGCGGGTTTTGCTGGCTTGTTGTCGGCGCAATCAGCGTCCGAAGATACCGCCGCCGCTGCTGCAGGCATCCGCGTTCGGATAGGTTTCGTCAACCACGTTGTCGATCCATTCGGTAATCAGCTCAAAGGCTTCCTCGTCGACCACACTGCGCGCCAACGGCGGCATTTTTTCGGTCAGCTTGTCAGCCTCGAAGCCCAGGCGGAACGGCACGATGGAGTCTGCGGCGCTGCCCGGCACGATGTCGTACTCGTGTCCGCCACGCCCGTCGCTGCCGGTCGCCGTCGGCCCTTTGCAGATCCCGTAGGTGTCGTTCACCGGACGGAAAACATCCATGTAGAAGCCGGTGTTCTGAGCCATGCCGCGCGGGTTGTGACAATGCGCGCAGTTGACTTCCAGGTACGACCGAACACGCGCTTCGATGTCCTCATCCGAATTGGCCGGGAAGCCCGAGTCACCCGGAATATTGAAAATCGGATTGCGCTCGACGCTGGTCACGTAACCCGTCACCGGATTCAGCACCAGCTCGGGGCAGTTACCCATCAAGCCGTTCTGGCACCAGTACATCAGCTGATTCTGACCGGCCACCGGGTGTGCCTCGACCCCGTGGGCAATCGGCGACTCGCTGGCATACGGCAGGTTCAGGTTTCGCGCCTTGGGCCCGATCGGTGCCGCACCCGTTTCCGCGTCGTCATTGGCGTGGCAGGTCAGACACTGGTTGGCATTGGGCAACAGGTAGTTGTCGGTGGAACCGGTGTGCCGCACGCCACTGTGTACGTCGGTGTAATCCCAGCTCGCCGGCATGCTGCCACCGCCCTGCGCCAGACGCGCCACACGGCGTCCATCCTGATCAGCCCAGATGTACTCCAGACCGTCCCAGTACTCCTGACCGGCCGAGGTTTTGCGCTTGATCAGCAAACGCGTCTCCGCGGCGACTTCGGTGCCCGCGTTCTCATCAGCAAAGGCAAAGGTCTTGGCCAGTATGGTGCCGACCGGGAACAGAATGGTCGCATTGGCGTTGTCCTGGCCATCGCGATAGAGGGCCTGCTGACCATCCGGGATGTACGCCACGCGGTACTTGGTGGAAAAGTCCGAGAACAGCTTGGTATTCAGCACGAAAGGCACGCCGCGCCCATTGGGCAGACTCATCGGGTCCTGTGCGTCGCTGAACAGATGGTACTGGTCCAGGGTCGGGCAGTTGACCGCGTAAGCCGCCGCGTTGATCTGCCCTTCCGGTACGACCGCTTCGCACAGCTGCTTGACCAACTCCTCACCCGGGGCCGGATCAATGTCACCCGAGGGCACGAACGGCGGGATCACGATGGGATCAAGCGGCGGCAGATTCGAACCGTATTGCGCCACGCAATCGTGCGGCGTCATGTCCGTATCCGACGGGAAGTTGGGCAGGCTGGTGACGTTGTCCAGCACGGCACCGATGAGATTGGCCGGATTGCCCAGATCAAGCCCGAGCAGGGCTTCCAGCCCATCCAGACCATGGAAATTGGCGTAGGTCAGACTGTCGTCAGCGAAGTCGTTATCCGCGTCGATGCACGACGCCCACCATTTGGGCTTGATGCGCTCGCCCTGCTGGTCGAACTTGTAGGCGTTGTAGCGGCATTCCGGATTGGGGTACTGGTTACCCTGAATCGGCTTGCCGTCTTCATCCTGCGGGATCGGTTGCCCCTGATCATCGGTCGGATACGGGCAATCGCTCAGATCATCAAGATAACCGTCCCAGATGATGTGACCACCGCGGTAACCGGCACCACCGGTGAGGTTCTTCAGCCCCACAATCATCGGAAACGCCGAGGTCACCTGCGAACCACCGCTGGCCAGGATCGTGGCCATGTCGGGCTGCGGCAGATCATTGCCGTTGTCGCGGAAGGTGTTGCCCCAGATGTGCACACCCTCGGTGTACAGATCCAGACGCCGATCACCCGGCACGCCCAGCACTTCGTAACTGGTGTGCACGATGCCCGCCGTGCCGTGGTTTTCGAACACATTGTCGAACACGTCGATCTTGTCGTAAGCCAGTGTGATCATGCCCACGCCGCGCGGCACGTTGGAGACAATACTGCCCGGCTCGGCGAAGTTGTAGGTGTTGTTGTTGCGCGCCAGATTGCGGTGCATGCGAGTGCGCTTGCCGTAACGGGTCAGGCCATCGAGGTCATAGACCAGAAAACCGCCGGTGTTGCACTCGGCCAGGTTGTCGACGTATTCGCCACCACGCACGTTTTCGATTTCGAAACCGAATACGTTGAAAGCCGCACGGCTGTTACGGATGATCGCGGTGTCGGTCTGGCCAACGTAAATACCGGCATCCGAAGCCCCCACGGATTCACTGTATTCGACCAGGATGTTCTGCGAGTTGACCGGGTAGATCCCGTAACGCCCAGACGCCACGCTGACCGTGTAGTCCGGCGAGGTGGTGTCGGTTTCCAGCGGATTAGGGTTGGCCGGATTGTGCCGTGCCGGATCGGTACATGCGATATTCATCTTCTCGCTGTAGTTGTCCGCCGTAATGGTGTCTTCTTCGTCGGTGTTGCGCCCGCTGGACCACAAGGCGCGTACGCGACGCAGGGTGCCGTGATCCACGCCCTGCAGCTTGAAAGCGTCCCCGGGGGTATCCAGCACGGTCAGGTCTTCAACCGTGATACCACGCACCGTCGAGGCCAGAAAACCCTCTTGCGAGCCGCTGTTCTTGAACGACAGCACGGTCTTGTCCATGCCCTGGCCACGCACCAGGATGTTTTCCGTGCTCGAAATCTGCAGCCCGGTGGTCAGCTCGAAATACCCTTCGGTAAATTCGATGACGTCCTTGGGCTTGACCTGGACCATGGCTTCGACCATGTCCGCCGTGGCGTTCGGGCCCGGCTCAATCACGAACACACGGCCTTCGCCGTCCCCAACCGTGCCACCGCCTGGCTCGTCGCGACCGGCGCCATTGCAGGCGACCAGCAGCACAGCCATCAGGGCGGCAAAGATTCCCCGATACATCATTGTGATATTCACTCAGCAGTTCCCGTTGTCATTAAAGCGAAACGTCCGCCTGGTCTCAATCGTAATTTCTTGCGAGCAACACGCTGCGCCCTACTCCACCCCATCTTCACGCAGGCCATTGACCACCAGCCTACGGGTAACACGGCCAGTGAAGTCTGCGGGTTCCAGCAGGCGCAAACGCTGCAGGTACGGCATCATCGCGTCACTGATCTGCACCCGCGTGAGCCCCGCCAGCAGCAGCCGCCACTTCGGCAGCTGCGCGGCCTGCGTCTTGGCCGCCAGCAAAACGCGGGCCAACACCTGTTCCTGATCGGTAAAGTCGCAACCCAGCGGGTACTCCGGGAAGCCGCCTTCGTCTCGGTACGGCGCGAGCAACTGTTCAAGGCGCTGTGGGGTGTTGTGACGGTATGGCTCCGGTATGACGTAGTCATGCTCAATTTTCCCGGCCTGCTTGGCCTGTGCGAGCAACCCATCCTGAAAACGAGAATCGGCGATGTTGATCAGCGCCTTGGCCACCTGGGCATCGCTGCGCGAGCGCAGGTCAGCCACGCCGTACTCGGTGATCACGATATCGCGCAGATGGCGCGGTATGGTGCAGTGGGCATAGTTGAAAACGACATTCGAGGTCACCGAGCCGTCGGCACTTTCACGCGTGGCCCGGACCATCAGAATCGAGCGCCCGGTCGGCAACTGATGGGCCATGGCCACAAAGTTGTATTGCCCGCCCACCCCGGACACCACCCGGCCATCGGCCAGGCCATCCGAAGCCACCGCACCGCTCAAGGTCACCAGCATGCCGGTGTTGATAAAACGGGCCTCGATGCGTTGCGCCTTGTAAAGCGCCGGGTTGCGATCCAGCTGATTGATCTTGTCGACACCGGTCATGAAGAACAGGCGGCGCTCCGCTTCCGGCATGCGCCTGAGGGTGTCGTAGAAATCGCGCGGCCCGAGAAAGAACCCGCCGTGCAACACCACGCCATTGCGCAGCTGCGTGCCCAGACACTTGGCGGCGAGTCGTGCGCGTGATTCGGGGATCGCCAGATTGGCCATGATGCGCTCGCCATCCGGCGCGATCACATGCCCAAGCTCGTAGCGACAATCGTCACGAAAGACACCGTGGTACTGAAGGATCTCGAACTCATGGGTGCGGATCACGCGCTCGCCTTCCGCCTCCATCAGGTCCAGCACCTGCGGCGTCAGCTGCTCACTGATCTGCCCCCGATTAAGCAAAGCCTGCAGATGCTCATCGTCATACACGCGGCGCTTGAGGATACCGGCCTGGTAGAGCGACATGAAACCGTCGACAAACATCTCGGTCGCCCCGTACAAGCCGCGCTCGAAAGCGTCGCGTCCGCCGATTCGCTCGATCAAATGCGCATGATCGCGCTCCGCACCGATGTCCTTGAGCAGGGCGCGATAGCGTGTATTGTCCTGATGGCGCAAGCGCAGGGCATGAGCAATCGCATCGCCCAGCGCGCCGATGCCGATCTGCAAGGTGCCGCCATCGCGAACGAGGCTGCTGGCATGCACACCAACCAGATAATCCGGCGTGGTCACGGCCAGCTTGGGCGTGGAAAACAGGGTGCGGGTGTGGGCCGGATGATCCAGCACCAGATCGAACTCGGCTGCCGCCACCTCCGCGTCCTGATACATGTAAGGCAGGTTCCGATTGACCTCGCCAACCACCACATGCGGGCGTCCACTTTCGCGCAGCAAGCGCAGCAGCTCCGGTGAGGTATCGGGGTTGGCCGACAGGCTGTAACGTGTCGCCCCATCAACCTCGCGCTTGCTGACCTGCTGGGCCGCCACATTGCAGCCCTGCTCGAACACGTCGCGGGCGGCATGGGTGTAGTTGGAACTGATGTAGTGCTGCTGGGCATGAGCATTGCCCATGCGGCTGCCGGGCTTGAAGAAGAATTCGTAGACCTCGACATTGGGCGGCAAGCGCCCGGCGCTGAGATCGGCGGCATAGGCCAGATCAGGGCAATCGGCGTAGACCCGGGCCACAAACGGCTCGAGAAAGGCCTTCTCCACCGCGCTGCTGCCACGTGGTTTTTCCAGCGTCAGCGCGGTGAGTATGCGCAAGGTGATGCTGGGGTCCTCACAGGCCCGCGCATACAACGCATTGATCAGCGCCGCCGGCTTACCCAGGCCCAGCGG
The DNA here is from genome assembly GCA_030147945.1 of Oceanococcus sp. Taxonomy (GTDB): domain Bacteria; phylum Pseudomonadota; class Gammaproteobacteria; order Nevskiales; family Oceanococcaceae; genus Oceanococcus. The sequence continues at coordinate 17,163 of JASBUL010000115.1, forward strand.
CATGCCGATCGAGATGGTTTTGCCCACCCGGGCAATGATGTCGCCAACACATGCGTTGACGTCCTTGTGTAGCGTCGGCAAGAGCACTCTCCTGCAAGCCAGATCGACTGCGCATTGCAGCACGTTCCCGGCCTTGCCGCCATGCATGCGGGCGTCACACCCGTGTCATGCGCGCACCCTAAGCTGCCGGGTTGATTTCACAGGTCGTTCAACATGTCCGCATCCACCTCGCTGACCCGCCGTCAAATGCTTCGCCGCCTCGGTCTGGGAGCCGGCGCCGGGCTGCTGCTTCCGGGCTGCAATGGTGGCCGCGGATTCGCCCCGCCGCGCAGTATCTCGCCGTTTCAGCCCCGCGGCCTGCACGTCAGTCTGCCGGGTGATGCGCACAGCTCACGCGCGGTGACCTGGTTTACCGATGGCGTCGAAGCCCCGCAGTCCGTTGTCGAATATGACGTAGTCACGCCCGGCATGAGCGCCCAGGAGATTCAAACCGCGCCGCTGCGCCATCAGGTTGAGGCCGAGTCTGAACCCACAACAGGCATTGACGCCTACACCCATAGGGCTCGTTTCGAGATCGACCCGGAGCTGCCGCTGCGCTATCGGGTGGGCTCCGCTGCCGGTTTCTCGCCGGTCAAGGTCGTGCAGGCCACCCCCAGCGACACCTGGCGCTTTGTTCATTTTGGCGATCAGGGCGTCAACCATCGCGCAGAACAGCTGACCCAAGAGCTCAGTCAGGAAGACTATGACCTGCTGCTGATTGCCGGCGATCTGTCCTATGCCAATGGCGACCAGCCGATCTGGGACGACTGGTTTGAACTGATGTCGCCGATCATGAGCGAGCGCGTCACCATGACCGCGCCCGGCAACCATGAACAAAAGGATTTTGGTGGCGATGCGTTTAAGAATCGCTTTACCCACCCCGGCACCCTGACCAGCGATCTTTTCGGTGCCGAGCCGCCCAACAGCTTCTACAGTTTCGACTACAACCGGGTGCACTTCCTGGTCACCACGGCCGGCGCCCTGATCGGCGATGGCACCCTGCCGGTCGAGCTGGCCAATATCGAACTGGATCTGGCCAATGCCGCGCTGCGCCGGGCTGCCGGACAGATCGATTTCATCGTGGTGATGCAGCATTTCACCATCTGGACCGACCAGGAAGGACGCTCACCGGCCAACCCCACCCTGGTTGCCCTGGAGGAAAATATCTTCCTGCGTTACGGGGTCGATGTGGCTTTGGTGGGCCACGACCACGTCTACCAGCGCTCCGTGCCCATGATGCTGGGCCTGCCCAATCCGCTGGGTTACGTGCAGATGATGGTCGGCACAGGCGGCGCCTCGATCCGCCTGTTCGACGACAATGGCCCGCAAAGCTGGTCGGCCAAGGAGTTTGTCGGCATCGGCTACGCCAGCTACGAAGTCGACGGGGACACCATCCGCGGTGTTTTCAAAGGCGCCCCGCCGCTGGACATGAGCGAGGAAGGGCGCCAGTTTGCCGAGGAAGGCTTCCGCGTCATCGACGAATTCGAAATCAAGGCACGCGGTCGCATCCTGGCCCAGCGCTTCGTTCATAAGCCACGCCCGGCCGAAGTCTTACTCGCTGATTTCGATGCCATCGAGCGTCACACCCTGGAGCGCAACGCGCATGCGCTGAAGCACTGCGGCTAGCGCCTGCCTAGAACCGCATTCTGGCCACGTCCTCACCATCCAGAGCCAGAATGCGGAAATGGGTCCACACGTGGCAGCTGTCGAATATGCGCTGCGCCTCTTCCGCTGATACACCGTAATCGAAGCTGTTGCTGGCCGGATTGTAGACAACAAAGGTCTCCGCCCAACCGGGGCTGCCAGTCACGTCAGAGCCATAGTCCTCACCCGGCCCTTTCCAGCTACCCAGCCCCCACGATGCAAATACGCGCTGCCCCGCTGCGGTGACATATTGTGCGGTGCCAGCCTCGTTAAGCACTTCGGCGGCCCAGCGGATGTCGTAGAAGCTGCCCGAACCTTCCCACTTGAGGGTTCCGCGGCGCATCGGTTCACCGAAAAAGCGATACATCTCGGTCAGAAACGTCAGCGACGTCACCGTGGTGTCGCTGTTGGCCACCGGGGTATTGATGGCGACCCGCTCGATCGCATCCTCGCGGTTGGTGCAGGTCTTGGCCGGCGGGTTGGACGGAATGGAAATGGTCGGTGTGGTTACATCAGAGATCTGTACGCTCCCGGCTGGAGGCGTCTGCGGGTTGTCGCCGCCAGACTGGCCGCTGCGCGAGGCGCTAAACGTTGCCGTGCCACTGCACGAGTCGGTACCGTCACTCCATGTCCAGGTGCTGGAACCGGACAAGCTGTTGCCATTGTTTGCCACCGTACCGCTCAATGTCACGTTGGTGGTGCCACCGTCTTCATCAAAGGCACCACTCCAGCTGAAGTTATTGCCATTAATGCTGCCGCGGTAGGTCACACCATCGGAGGTTACGCTGAGCTCCGAGCCGCTCTGGCTGATCACCACACCGTAGCTGTCACTGTAGCTGCCTTCCCCGCACTGGGTGGCATCAACCTGCTCGGAAATCAGCCAGCTGCCAGACAGATTCGGGGAACCACCTGACGAAGCCGGCTCGCTCTGCGCCAGCAAGTCCAGCCCGCTGTAAGCGGTGTAACCGTGCAGGGTTGCGTTCCACTGCCCGGGCGCGGGGTTGCTGACCGTGCACAACTCGGCATTGCCGTCAGTGTAGGATTCACAGCCCTGCGTCTCCGGTCCGTAGACATAAAGATCGGCATCACCGGCACCACCGCTGGTACGCACGCTCAGCTGCGGTGTTCCGCTGGGCACATCAAACGTGTAGGTGGTCAGCGAATCCGCAGCCCCGGACAAATTCGACAAATGCATCAGCGGCGTTTTTCCAGCTGAACCACCGTCGGGCTCGGATGATTGCCGCAATGCCGTAAGCTGAGCCGTACCGGAACAGCTCTCGCCCTGACCTGACCAGGTCCAGGTGGCCTGCCCGTCCATACGATTGCCCGCATTGTCCACCTGGGCCTGCAAGGTGATGCTCACCGTGCCGCCGTCTTCGGCATAACTGCCCGACCAGCTCAGTGTGTTGCCGCTGATCGAGCCGCTGTAGCTGCCGCCGGATGCACTGGTAATACTGAGTGCGGTGCCATTTTGCGCGATCGTGTACGTCTCGACCTCGGTGTAAGCCCCTTCCCCGCACTGCTGTGCATTGACCTGCTCGGTGCTTGACCAGACCCCGGCCACGTTGGCGGTCGGCCCGGCCCGCCCGTCATCCGACCCGCCACCGCCTCCACCACAGGCCGTAACCAAGGCGGCGAATACCGCCAGAAATCCCTTCTTGTGCATGACACCTCTCCCTGACACCGAACACCTGAGTCAGACCCTGGCGCGTTGCGCGCGCGGACTGCCCAGTCATCAGGCCGCAAGACTGCGGTCGCCAGCCAAGCACAATCTTTCCCGCTGCGATGAAAACCCTGAAATCTGCAGCGCCTCGATTATGAAAAGTATGAAAATCTTATTTTTTCAAAGGGTTACTTTGCTTCCGCCTGACGCGCCATACTCAGCAAGCGCTCGGCTTCTTGACGCCCAGGATAGCTCGGGGGCAACCCGACCGCCTGTTGCAAGCCACGCTGACAGGCCTGCGCATGGGTTTCAGCCAGCGCCGGTTTGGCCTGGGCCAGCGCCAGTCGCGCCGCCACGCATTCGGTATAGCTCAGCCATGGGTTGGGCGCATCCTGTGCATGCGCCGCACGCGCCAGCTGCAACTCCTGTGCGGCGGCACTCAATTCGCCCAGCTCGATCAGCGTCTGCGCCCACATCATGTGAAAGTAGGCGGCCTTGCCAGCGCGTCCGTAGAGGATGCGTTCACCCGTTTTGCGCGCCTCGTGCAACAGCGCCCGCGCCACCTGGTGCTGGCCGACCATCGCTTCCGACCAGGCCAGTTCGGTCATGCTGTACAGCGTCCAGTGATGATCCGAACCCAGGGCCTCGCGGTAGCGCGCCAGTATGGGCCGCAGCAATGCCCTGGCCTCCTCATGACGGCCCTGCCACTGGCGCATCTCAGCCATGCTGTAGGCCGGGGTCATGGATTCCAGATGCGCTGGCCCGAGGCTGTTGTCGAAGGCCTGCTGGGCTTGCTCCAACAGGGCTTCAGCCTGTTCGAAACGCCCCGCCGCGACCAGGAAATCGCCATAGTCCGCGTAGGCCCACGCGGTCAGTGGGTGGTTTTTACCAAAGGCGCGCTCGCGGATATCAAGCAATTCCAGGAACGCCTCATCGGCCTGGTCGTAGCGC
>JASBUL010000098.1 GCA_030147945.1 Oceanococcus sp.
CCCGGCTCCTGCAAGCCCAGATCGGCCAGAAACTCCTGCTGTTCGTCGTCTTCCAGCTGGGCCAGCTCGGCTTCAATGGCGGCACACACCGGAACCACTTCGGCATTGTCTTCAGCAGCAATGGCGCGCACTTCATCCAGCGCGGCATTGTTCTCGAAGCCATCCTCCGGCACGTTAGCGATGTACAGCACCGGCTTGGCCGTGAGCAGGTTGAGATCCCGCAAGCTGGCCCACTGCTCGACGCTCAAACCAGCCTGACGCGCCGGACGCCCTTGATCCAGATGCGCAAGCAGCATCTCCAGCACTTCCAGGCGTGCACGCGCCACCTTGTCACCACTCTTGGCTACTTTCTGGGTGCGATCCCGATTGCGGGTCACCACATCCAGATCGGACAGAATCAGCTCGGTGTCGATGGTTTCGATATCACGGCGCGGGCCGATACTGCCAGAGACATGAACGATGTCATCGTCCTCGAAGCAGCGCACCACGTGGGCAATCGCGTGGACTTCACGGATGTGGCCGAGAAACTGGTTGCCCAGACCTTCGCCCTTGGACGCCCCGGCCACCAGCCCGGCGATATCGACGAACTCCATGGTGGTCGGCAGGATTTTCTGCGGCTTGACGATGTCCGCCAGCGCCTTGAGGCGCGGGTCCGGCACATTGACCACCCCCACGTTCGGGTCGATGGTGCAGAACGGATAGTTCTCGGCGGCAATGCCGGCCTTGGTCAAAGCATTGAACAGTGTCGATTTGCCGACGTTGGGCAAACCCACGATGCCGCACTGAATGGCCATGCGCGTATGTTCCTAGATCATCAATTTGAAGAGTGCAGCCGATTGACGGCGTAATCCCAGCCCCGCTCAAGCCAGTCGTCGATTGCACGACAGCCGGCATCCACGGCCTGGTCCAAAGCCCGTGCATCCGCCTTGCCCGGCGCTGACAGCACATAACCCAGGACCTGTTCGCGATCACCGGGGTGCCCCACACCGATACGCAGACGCGCGAACTCGCGACCGATGCAACGAATCGTGTCCTTGAGCCCGTTGTGCCCGCCCGGCCCGCCACCACGCTTGAGACGCGCCGTACCGGCCGGCAGATCCAGCTCATCATGCACGACCAGAATCTGCTCGGGTTGCAGCTTGTAGAAATCCATCAGCGCACGCACCGCCCGACCGCTGACGTTCATGAATGTCATGGGCATGAGCAGATGAACAGGCTGATTGCGGATGCTGACCTGCGCATGCAGCCCGTGCAGACGGCTGACCGACTTGGCGCTGGCGTGGTTTTCACGCAACAGCTGCTCAATTAGCCAAAACCCGGCGTTATGCCGGGTTTTGGTGTACTTCTCGCCAGGATTTCCCAGCCCGACGATGGCCTTGAGTTCGGCCGCCATCGGGAATCAATCCTCGGCGCTGTCTTCGCCAGCTTCGCCTTCGGCCTCGTCCTCGTCGGTTTCCACAGCTGCACGCGGCAGGTGGGCGACGGCAACGCCAGCGTCATCACCACCGTGCTCGAGCACGGCCAGTTTGACGCCCTTGGGCAGCTTGATGTCGGACAGGTGGACCGTGTGGTCGATTTCCAGCGCAGCCAGATCAACCTCGATGAACTCCGGCAGATCTTTGGGCAGGACCAGGATTTCGACTTCAGTGGCCAGATGCTCGACCACACCACCCTGCTTACCAGCCGGTGAGGCACCTTCGTTGATGAAGTGCAGCGGCACATTCATGCGCAGTTCCTGACCGGCGACCACGCGCTGGAAATCGGCGTGCAGAATCTGTGCTTTGGCCGGATGGCGCTGCAGATCCTTGAGCACCGCCTGATCTTCGCCAGCAGCGTGCTTGATGGTCAGAATGTGCGAGAAAAACGCTTCATGCAGCAGGTGGTGGTTCAGCTCGTTGGCATCAACCTGCAGGTTCAGCGGTTCGCCCTTGCCACCGTAAAGGATGGCCGGGACCTTACCCTCACGACGCAGGCGGCGGCTCGCACCCTTCCCTTGCGCTGTACGGGCTTCAGCGTTAACGATGAAATCTTCCATTTTCGTATTCCCTAGAGACGATAAACCCGTCAGCTCGCGACCAAGCATGACGGGCATGAATACACCCGACGAGCGGGTGCGAATCCACCATTTTACCGAATGGCGCGCAGCAACAGCAATATGCGCAGCCGATTCAGTGAAAAATCAGTCGACGTAGAGTGAGCTGACCGACTCTTCGTTGCTCACGCGGCGGATGGTTTCCGCCAGCAACGCGGCCGTGTCCAGGCTGCGAATCTTGCTGCAGCCGCGTGCTGCATCATTGAGCGGAATGGTGTCGGTCACCACCAGCTCGTCCAACACCGAACCGGAGATGTTTTCGATCGCCGGGCCGGACAGCACGGCATGCGTCACATAGGCCACAACTTTGGCCGCGCCATGATCCTTGAGAGCCTGAGCGGCCTGGCACAGGGTGCCGGCGGTATCGACAAGGTCATCAATCATCACGCAGGTCTTGCCCTGCACATCACCGATGATGTTCATCACCTGAGCCACATTGGCTTTGGGGCGACGCTTGTCAATGATCGCCAGATCGGCGTCATCCAGACGCTTGGCCAGCGCCCGTGCACGCACCACGCCACCAACGTCCGGTGACACCACAATCAGGTTATCGTGCTTCTGTCGCCACAGATCAGAGAGCAGCACCGGTGAGGCATAGACGTTGTCGACCGGCACCTGGAAGAAGCCCTGAATCTGTTCGGCATGCAGATCCACCGTGAGCACGCGATTGGCGCCCGCAGCACAGACCATATCGGCGACCAGCTTGGCGGTGATCGGCACCCGCGTGGAACGGGTGCGGCGATCTTGTCGGGCATAGCCGAAATACGGAATCACGGCGGTGATGCGACCCGCTGAAGCGCGACGCAATGCATCCATCATGGCCAGCAGCTCCATCAGGTTGTCATTGGTCGGCGCACAGGTCGACTGGATCACGAAGACATCGCGACCACGCACGTTCTCTTCGATCTCGACCATGACCTCGCCGTCACTGAAGCGTCCGACACTGGCCTTGCCCAAGGACTGATTGAGCTGTTTGGCGATGGACTTGGCGAGTTCCGGGCAGGCATTGCCCGCGAACAGCATCAGGGAAGGTGTGTCAGTCAATTCCGTCATGGCGGCGCGATGAAGTGGCAAATATGGCTGGGGTGGTAGGATTCGAACCTACGGTACACGGGATCAAAACCCGCTGCCTTACCACTTGGCTACACCCCAGTTCTCAATCCGTACGCCATTGTCTGCAATGGCGACTGATTCAGGCCCTGCGCCACGAAGACGTGCCAATCACGCGGCATTTGCGAGGCAACATGCAAAGCCTGATCACGCGTTTCGCACGGCAGGAATACACTTGCCCCGGTGCCGCTCATCCGCGCCGCCCCGAAGCGGGACAGGCTGTCATGCGCACGGCGCACCGCCGGGTATCGGCTTGCCACCACCGGCCAGCAGTCGTTGCCAACAGGTGCCGTGTGCGCAAGCAAGTCGGAAATTGTCAGCGGCGGGGTATCTCTTGTCAATTCCGGCGCTGCGAAGATCTCGCCGGTCGGCACATGACAGTCCGGTGTAACCACGCAAAACCAGGGCTCCGGCAAACGAATCGGCGTCAGGTCTTCGCCCACGCCCTCGGCGAATGCGCTGCGCCCGCGCACGAACACCGGCACATCGGCCCCCAGACTCAAACCCATTTCGGCCAGAGTGTCCTCACTCAAACCGACCTTCCACAGCAGGTTGAGCGCGACCAGACAGGTCGCAGCGTCGCTGCTGCCGCCGCCCAGACCACCGCCCATGGGTATGCGTTTGATGCAATGGATGTCGACGCCACGCGGCACCGTCATGCGCGCCTGCAACAGCCGTGCTGCACGCACGCACAGATTGTCCTCGGCATCGACCCCCGGCAGAGCATCGTGGAGCACCACCTGCGCGTCATCGCGCATCACAAAATCCAGCTCATCACCGAAATCAAGGATCTGGAACAGGGTTTGCAGATTGTGACGCCCGTCCGCCCGTCGCCCGAGCACATGCAGGAACAAGTTCAGCTTGGCCGGGGCCGGCCAGCGCGCATGCGCACCCAGGCCACCGTGCTTCAAGACAGCCTCCACACGGGCCCGGCGCTGGCCACCTGCAGAGCGCCGCTCAAAACGCCCATGACGAGACGTCAAATTGAAGATACCAGGGTGTGTTTTCCATGCGTATGGATTGCGGCATGAGCACCCCATCCACGGCCTCGTAGTCGGCCAGATGAATCACCCAGCCGCTTTGCCGGATAGCGCTCAGATGCCCGGCCACATCGCGCTCCAGCTCGGCCGGTTCCTGCGGTGCCGGCAGGCCACGCACCCACCAACTGAGCGCAGCCAAGGGCACCACCAGCCCGGTGCGCTGGTAGATGTCCAGTTGCGGCGTGTGGCTCACCTCAGCGCTCTCGCCGTCATCGATGGTGACCTCATCCGGGGTGCCGCTGATACGCACGCCACCAAATCCGAATGGCCCACGCAGAAGCAGATCAAAGCGCTGCTCGTGCTGACGCCAACGCAGGCTGGCCCGTTGTTCGTCGGTCGTCAGGCGCGCTTTGAGGGTCCATTGTGACAGCCGGGCGCGCGCGCGCTCGGCTTGCGCGGCCAGCTGATCGGACGGGTTTGGCGCAGGCATCAGGCTGCACCCCGCCAGGCTGGCACCCGCCATCAACAGGGCGCAGCAGCGCAGCGGCAATGAACGCATGATCACCTACAGTGCAGTGTCGAGACGCCGGACGGTATCCCGCAGTACACGGTGCCCCGGGTATTCGATCAGCGCCTCATTCCAGATCTCGCGAGCCCGCTCGTGCTCACCCTGTAGCCACAGCACCTCGCCCAGATGTGCTGCGACTTCGGGATCCTTGAGTTCGGACCAGGCGCGCTCCAGGTAGAGGCGCGCCTGCTCGACCTCGCCCTGACGGAACAGCACCCAGCCCAGCGAATCGATCACCGCCGGATCATCCGGCGTCAGCGCCAGCGCACGCCGGATCAGGGCTTCAGCCTCGGCATAGTCCTGCGCGTTGTTGCTCAGCATGTAGCCCAGGGCATTGAGCGCACGAGCATCATCCGGCGCATCCTCCACAATGGCCCGCAGATCGGCCTCGGCCGCGTCGAATTCGCCCATACGTTCGTACACGATGGCGCGCCCGTAGAGCAGATCATGATCGTCCGGGTACTGGGCCAGACCCTGCTGGTACACGGTCAGCGCGGCGGCGTCTTCGTTGGCCCGGAACAGCAGCTCACCCTCGATCTGCCACAAGCGCAATTCCTGCTGAGGAAAGCGCGCGCGCAAGGTTTCCAGATAAGAGCGTGCCGCCGGCATATTGCCCTGACGGCTGATGATGACGGCCTGGCGTACGGCGGCATCAATGACCCGGCGCCCGTCTCGCACCTCGCGGTAAAACTGCATGGCCCGCAGCACATCGCCACGTTCCTCGGCGATGCGCCCGAGATAGTAGGAGGTATCGGACAAACGTTCGCCACGATTCTGCAGCCGGGTAAAGCGCTTCTCCGCCGCTGCGTAGTCACCCAGATCCATTTCAATCAAACCCAGGGCATACAAGGCCGAAGCGTTGTCAGCATCGATTTTCAGCGCATTGCCAAACTCGCGCCGCGCCATATCGATCTGTTCGAACTCAAGCAGCAAGGAACCCAACGACAGGCGCAACTCGAGGTTCTTGGGATCGGCCACATGCATGTCACGGATCAGCTGCTCGGCAGCCACCTGATCGCCAGCCTGCAGCTGCAAACGCAGGCCCAGCAGCTGAGCCGGTCGCCACTCGGGGCGCAGCGCCAACGCGTCGGAAACCGCCGCGCGCGCGACATCCTGTTCATCCACGCGGTAGGCCAGCAGCCCCCGCGCATAGGCCCGCGCGGCACTGAGCGGCTGGTCAGCGGCAATCTGATCGAACAGCGCCAGGGCTTTGGGCGCGATCTCAGGCTCAAGCGAAAGAATCTCCGCCACACTGACCAGCGCGGCCTGCTCGTCATCCGCCCCGAGGCTGAGCAGGCGGCGCAGCAGCGTCACAGCGCGCGACTGGTCGCCCTCGCGCAGCGCCAGGCGCGCAGCAATCTCGTACGCCCCTGAATTCTCCGCATCCAGTTCAACCCAGCGCGCCGCCGCCCGATCGGCCAGCGCGGCATTCTCGGCCTGCAGGGCCAGCTGAGTGGCGCGCTGCGCCGTCAGCGGGTCATTGCTCAGCGCGGCAGCACGTGCGTAATGCTCGGCTGCGGCATCACGCATGCCGCGCTGTGCGGCCAGCTCACCGGCCAGCACCGCAGCGCCCAGGTCAACCTGCGGGTTTTCCGCCGAGGCCTGCCACAACTGATCGAACTGTGTTTCCAGCGGCGGCTCCGCCGGCTGCGAAGCGCAGCCCAGCAGCCCCAATGTGAGCCCCAGGGCAGGAATGATTGGTTTGATGATGATCAGCTTCATTGATATGGGTTTCACCCGAATCCTGGTGCATGCACGATGCGTGTTGGCGCAACTTTTGCAAATCCATCCATGGACACGTTCGCCAAGCGCTTGTTCCAAAACCGGGCTTCACGGAAAATATCGTATTGCGCGCATTATCCACAATCCATCCCGGCCCATGATGCTATCCATCGCCGGGCCCAGCCACGCGGCCACCTTCGCTTTTCGCGGAGCGTAATGTCCTTGTTCGCGCTGGGCCTCAACTACCACTCCGCGCCGCTGACGCTGCGTGAGCGAGTGGCCATCGCCACCGAGGCCCTGCCCCAGGCCCTTTCGGAAATCCGCGCCGTGCCCGGCATTTCTGAAGCCGCCATTCTGTCGACCTGCAACCGCACCGAGATCTTCACAGTCGGCGGCGCCGGCCCGCGGATCAGCTCATGGCTGAGCGAACGCGGGCGCATTTCGCCCCAGGAACTGAACCCGCATCTGTTCAGCTACGACGAACAACGCGCGGTGCGACATGCCCTGCGGGTGGCTTCCGGGCTGGACTCGATGATTCTTGGCGAGCCGCAGATTCTGGGCCAGATGAAAGATGCATTTCGCATTGCGCGCGAGCACAACACGCTCGGACCGGTGCTGACACGCCTGTTCGAACACGCCTTTCATGTCGCCAAGGATGTACGCACGCGCACTGAAATCGGCGCCCGCTCGGTCTCGGTGGCCTCAGCCGCGGCCAGCCTGACCGGTGAGATTTTCGCCAATCTCAAAGGCCGCGACGTCCTCGTCATCGGCGCCGGCGACACCGCCCGACTGGTCACCGAGCATCTCTACGCCATGGGCCAGCCGCGCATCACCGTGGCCAACCGCACCCCAGAGCGCGCACGTGCACTGGCCGAGCAATTCCGCGGTGCCAGCTGCGGACTGGATGGCATCGCCGCGCAGCTACCTCACGCCGACCTCATCGTCACCACCGTGGCCACGGAACAGCGCCTGATCGACCACGCCATGGTCAAAGCCGCGTTCACCCAGCGTAAGCGCAAAGCGGTGCTGATGATCGACCTGGGCGTGCCACGCAACATCAGCCCGGATGTCAGCAACAACCCGGACGTCTACCTGTACACCGTGGATGATCTGCAAGCGGTGGCCGACGAAAACCGCCGCGCCCGCGAGGCGGCCGCCGACTCGGCGCGCGACATCATCGAGTCCGGAACCCGTGAATTCATCGACTGGATGGCCCAGCGCGCCAATCATGATGCCATCCGCCGCCTGCGCACCCAGACCGCTGAAATGGCCAAGCTGCAGCTTGAGCAGGCCCGCGCCCAACTGCGCCGGGGCGGCGACCCTGATCAGGTGCTCGAACGCCTGACCCACAATCTGACCCAGCAGTTTCTGCACCGTCCCAGCCTGAGCCTGCGCGAGCTCAAGGGTGACAAGCGGGATGCTCAGCTCAAATTGCTCAACGACCTGTTCCAGCTCGACGACAAAGAATGAACCCTTCGCTGATACGCCGCCTTGAAGACCTGCAAAGCCGCTTCGAGGAGCTCGGCATGGAACTGTCCGACCCCGAAGTGATCGGCAACCAGGACAAGTTTCGCAAGTTCTCACAGGAGTACGCCCAGCTTGAGCCGGTGATCGAAACCTTCAAGGGTTTTCGTGCAGGCGAGGATGAGCGCGCCAACCTCAAAGCCATGCTCAAGGAAGACGACGCCGAAATCCGCGAGATGGCCGAAGCCGAACTGGAAAGCCTGAGCGTTGCGCAGGAGGAGCGCGAGCAGGCCTTGCAGGTGCATTTGCTGCCGCGCGACCCGGCCGACGACAACAACATCTTTCTGGAAATCCGTGCCGGCACCGGCGGCGATGAAGCCGCCATTTTCGCCGGCAACCTGTTCGGCATGTACGAGCGCTACGCGGCGAGCCAGAACTGGCAAATCGAGGTACTGTCAGCCAGCGAAGGCGAACACGGCGGTTACAAGGAAATCATCAGCCGCGTGGTTGGCCATGGCGCCTATTCCAGGCTCAAGTTCGAATCGGGCGCGCATCGCGTGCAACGCGTGCCGGAAACCGAATCACAAGGCCGCATCCATACCTCGGCCTGCACCGTGGCCATCCTGCCGGAGATGGACGAGGTCGACGCGGTCGACATCGAAAGCAAGGATCTGCGCATCGACACCTACCGCGCATCCGGCGCCGGCGGCCAGCATGTCAACAAGACTGACTCGGCGGTGCGTATCACGCACATCCCCAGCGGCATCGTGGTCGAGTGCCAGGACGAACGTTCGCAGCACAAGAACAGGGCCCGCGCTATGTCGCTGCTGGCCGCGCGCATGCTCGACATACAGCGCACCCAGCAAGCCTCTGAGCAAGCGGCCACGCGTAAGGCCCTGGTGGGCTCCGGCGACCGCTCCGAGCGCATTCGCACCTACAACTTCCCGCAGGGCCGGGTGACCGATCACCGCATCAACCTCACCCTGTACAAGCTCGACGCCATTATTGCCGGCGATCTGGACCCGCTGATTCAGCCGCTGATCGCCGAGCATCAGGCCGCGCAACTGGCCGAGCTGGGTGTCTGAAACCATCCGTCAGACCTTAGCGCGCGCCAGCGCGGCATTGGCCGAGGTTTCCGACAGCGCCCGCCTGGATGCCGAGTTGCTGCTGTGCCAGATCCTCAACTGCACACGCAGCCGCCTATTCAGCCACGCCGATGACACGCTCAACGCAGCGCAGGCGGCGCAGTATGCGGCCCTGCTTGCGCGCCGCCAGCATGGCGAACCGATGGCCTACCTGCTTGGCCACCAGGAATTCTGGTCACTCAAACTGGCGGTTTCAGACGCTTGTCTGGTGCCACGTGCCGACACCGAATGCCTGGTGGACTGGGCCCTGAGCCTGCCGGGCGATGCGCTGCAGGTGCTCGATCTGGGCACCGGCAGTGGCGCCATCGCCATCGCGCTGGCCAGCGAAAGACCGGGCTGGCGCGTAAGCGCCAGCGACGCCAGCGCCGCAGCGCTGCACATCGCCCAACGCAATGCGCAAACCCACGAGGTTGCGGTGAGCTTCGCGCACGGCAACTGGTTTGAACCGCTGGCCGGCCAGCGTTTTGATCTGATTGTCAGCAACCCGCCCTACATTGCCGAGGGCGATGCCCATCTGGGCCATTTGCAGCACGAACCACAATCCGCGCTGACCTCCGGTGCCGACGGCCTGGATGCGATCCGGCATATCGCCAGCCACGCCCCGGCACACCTGAATGCGGGCGCCCATATGGCGCTGGAACATGGCTATGATCAGGCCCAGCGGGTGCGCGAGATCCTGTCTGCACAAGGTTTTCAGGCGATCACCACAGCTCAGGATCTGGCCGGCCGCGACCGCTACACCTACGCCCAATGGAAAGGCGCATGAGCCGCTACAGCCGCCAGGAAATCCTCACCGAAATCGGCCCGCACGGTCAGGGCATGCTCGGCGATGCCCATGTCGCCGTCATCGGCCTGGGCGGCCTGGGCTCTGCGGCGGCGCTGTATCTGGCGGGCGCCGGTATCGGCCAGCTCAGCCTGGTCGATGGCGACCGGGTGGAGCTGTCCAACCTGCAACGTCAGATCGTGCACAACGAGGCACGCATCGGTGAAAACAAGGCTCGCTCGGCAGCCCAGCAACTTCGCGCGCTGAACAGCAGCACGCAGATCGAGGTCATCGAACAACGCGCGGATGATGCCGCGCTCAGCGCGCTTGCCAGCGCCTGCGATGTGCTGCTCGATTGCAGCGACAACTTCCCCACCCGACACGCCATCAATCGCGCCTGTGTCAGCCAGCGCACGCCACTGGTCAGCGGTGCCGCCATCCGCTGGGAAGGCCAGCTCATGGTGCTGCAACCCGGACGAGCGGGCGCACCCTGTTATGCCTGCGTGTTTCGTGGTGATGGCGAAGCTGCGGAATCCTGCGAACAGGCCGGCGTACTCGGCCCGCTGGTGGGCACGATCGGCAGCCTGCAGGCGCTGGAAACCATCAAGCTGCTGACCGGCCAGGCCACCAGCGGCGTGCTGCACACATTCGACGCGCGCACCACAAATTGGCGAAAATGGACGGTTCCGGCCGATCCGGCCTGCCCTGTGTGTCAAAACCACTGATGTCCGAACCCGCCATCACGCTGAGCCGCGAGCTCGCGATGCAACTGCTCAAGCACGCCCAGACCTCACCGCAAGCGCGCGTTTGCGGTCTGGTGCTGGGCACCGATGCGCAAGCGCGCGAAATTGTTCATCTGCGCAACCAGGCTGAAAGCCCGGAAATGCGCCATGCGATTGATGCCCAGGAATTCGCTCGTGCGGTCAGCAGCGCGCAGACGCGCGGCCTGCAACCGCTGGCGGTTTACCACAGCCACCCGGACTCGCCGCCGCTGCCGGATGACGACGATCGCGCCGCCAGCCCGGACAGCACACTCAGGCTGCTGGTCATCTCGCTCAACATCAAAGGCGTGCTGGAAATGCGCGCCTTCACTCCCGCGCAGGATCAACTGCGCGAAACTCCCGTCCAGATTTTTCTCTAGAACTCATCATGCGCCTGTCTCAATTCCCTGTCGTCACCAGCAAGGAAACCCCGGCTGATGCCGAGATTGTCAGCCACCAGCTGATGCTGCGCGCCGGCATGATCCGGCGCCTTGCAGCCGGTCTTTACACCTGGACACCGCTGGGTCTGAAAACCCTGCGCAAGGTCGAGGCCATCGTGCGCGAGGAAATGAACCGCGCCGGTGCCGTGGAACTGCTGATGCCCAGCGTGCACCCGGCCGAGCTGTGGCAGGAATCGGGTCGCTGGGATGTGATGGGCGCGGAGATGCTGCGCCTAACCGACCGTCATGAGCGCGATTACTGCTACGGCCCGACCCACGAGGAAGTGATCACCTCGCTGGTGCGTCAGGACGTCAAGAGCTACAAGCAGCTGCCGGTCAACTATTACCAGATTCAGACCAAGTTCCGCGATGAAATCCGTCCCCGTTTCGGGGTCATGCGGGCGCGCGAGTTCCTCATGAAGGACGCCTACTCGTTCAATATGGATGAAGCCTCGCTGGCCGAAACCTATGCCGGTATGCGTGCCGCCTACAGCCGCATCTTCGAACGCGTGGGCGTGGAATTCCGCATCGTGCAGGCCGATTCCGGCAACATCGGTGGCAAGCAATCCGAGGAGTTTCACGTGCTCGCCGGCAGTGGCGAGGACCTGCTGGCGGTGTCCGATTCGGGCGATTACGCGGCCAACGTCGAGGCCGCAGTGTGCCAGCCCCTGCGCAGTGCGCGCGGCGAAGCCAGCCAGGCCATGAGCACGCTGGCCACGCCGGACCAGCGCAGCATCGAAGCTGTCGCCAGCCTGCTGGATGTGGCAGCGGCACGATGCCTCAAAACCATGATCGTGAAAAACGACGCCGGCGAGCTATTCGCGCTGTGCCTGCAGGGCGACCACAATCTCAATCTGCTCAAGGCGGAAAAGATTCTGGGCGGCTGCACCCTGGCCAGTGATGACGAAATTCGCGCCGCAACCGGCTGTGCGCCAGGTTCACTCGGCCCGGTCGGACTTAAATTGCCGGTCATCGCCGACACCGACGCCGCCACCCTGGCCGACTTCGTATGCGGCGCCAACCGTGACGGCGAACACCTGCAGGGCGTCAACTGGGGTCGGGATCTGGCCGAACCGCGGGTCGAAGACCTGCGCGAGGTGTGCCCCGGCGACACCGCGCCGGACGGCGGCAAGCTGGCCTTCGTGCGTGGCATCGAGGTTGGTCACATCTTCCAGCTGGGACGCAAATACACCGAGGCGATGAAGGCCACCGTGCTCGACGCCAACGGCAAGGATACCGTGCCCTATATGGGCTGCTACGGCATCGGGGTTTCTCGCGTGGTTGCCGCAGCGATCGAACAGCGCCACGACGACGCTGGCATCGTCTGGCCTCAGGCCATTGCGCCGTTTGAAGTGCTGCTCAACCCGATCAATCCCAAGAAATCGGAAAAGCTTGAACAGGAAATCGCGCAGATTTATGACGCATTGCTCAGCGCCGGTTTCGATGTGCTGTGGGACGACCGCGGTTTGCGCCCGGGCCAGATGTTTGGCGATGCCGAACTGATCGGCATCCCGCATCGGGTGGTACTGTCGGAGCGCGGCCTTGAAGCCGGCGAGATCGAGTACAAAGCCCGCGCCGGCGGTGAGGCCGAAAAACTGCCGTGGTCGGTCGAGGCCCTGATCGAACGCCTGCAGCAAGGCTGAGCGCGGATCACGGCGCGGCCTGATTCGACGGCGGGATGCCCGCCGTTCGGGCCACCAAGTCCCTAATAAAGGCCCTCGACGGCAGCAAAAATCTCATCCAGTCGAGGGTGTAGCGGATAACGCAGGCGCCAACCAGATTGCAGCGGCGGGTTGCGGAACAGCAAGCCCTTGTTGGCTGACTTCAGCAATGGCCACAGATTGGGGTTGTCATAAACCTCCCGCCGCGCCGCAATGGACGCCAGCGTGTCTCCGGACCGTACGGTTACCCAGGCCTGGGCCGCCCACAACTCGCGGACCAGCGCTCGGCCCTGGAAATAAGCGGTTTTGAAGGCACCCTGGTGCACCGCGAAATCCAGGGCGCGCAGGCGGTCATACTGGTCGCTGTTGAGACGCGCGAACTGCTGGGCCTGGCGGTGATAGCGCAAGGCCTGGCTACGGTAGTAGTCGGCCACCTGCGCGCTGACCTCCTGGCGCAGCGCCGAAAGCCTGTCCTGAGCCTGCGTGAGGTAACCCTGGGCCGCCAGATCCTCGATCATCAGCACACGACGCTGCCAGCTGATGTGCCCGGGGCCACGCGGTGGAAAGTCGGCAATCTCGACAGACACCTCGGCCAGACCACGAATCAGCGCTGGACTGGGGGCCGTCTGTTCAACTCGCACCACCTCAACCGGCGCCTCTTGGGGCGCCCTGGCAAGCGGTTTGCTTGGCAAGCCCGCGCAAGCCGACAACCCCAGCAAAGCGACCAGGAACGCAAGCCGGGGGAACCACTTGCTATGCTGTTGCGTCATTATTCTTTTGCCGAACACCGGATTGGGGAGCCATGCGAAATCACGCCGTCACCTACCTTGCCACATTGCTCGTAGCACTGGGCCTTGTCGCCTGCGGCAAAGGCACGGATCAACCAGCAACCGGCAGCGACGGCAGCGCCCTTAAAGTGTATCGGCACTCCATGGACGGCGCACCCACCAATCTGGACCCGGTTCATTCGGCCACCATCTACGCCAATTTTCTGGTGCTGAACACCTACGACACGCTTTACAGCTACAAGTACCTGACGCGTCCCTACGCGCTCAAGCCCAATCTGGCCGCGGCCATGCCGGAGGTGTCGCAAGATGGCCTGACCTACACCATCCGCATCAAACCCGGCGTGCGCTTCGTGGACGATTCGGCCTTTGCCAATGGCCAGGGCCGTGAACTGGTCGCCAGCGATGTGGCCTACTCGCTCAAACGTCACTTCGACCCCTCCAATCGGTCACAGGGTTCGTGGCTGTGGGCCGGGCGCATCAAGGGTCTCGACGCATGGGGCGAAAATGGCGCGGACTACAGCCAGGATGTTGAAGGCCTGGAGGTCATCGACAAGCACACCCTGGCGATTCACCTGACCAAGCCCTATCCGCAGCTGACCTACACTCTGGCTGTCGGGTTTTCCGCCGTCGTACCGCACGAGGCGGTGACCAAGTACGGACGCGAACTGTCGATTCGACCGGTTGGCTCCGGCCCGTTCCGCATGGCCAAGTTCGATACCGCCAAAGCCGTGCTGGAAGCCAACCCGCATTTTCGTCAGGAACCCATCGACCTGGCCGCCGAAGGTTTCGACCCGGCCGTCCACGGTGGCCTCGGGCTTGAGGCTATCGAAGGCCGCAGCCCGCCCTTCATCGACCGCCTGGAAATCGATTTCATCCTGGAAACCGCCGCGCGCTGGAATTCCTTCACCAAGGGCAACGAAATCCAGTTCACCAGCGTGCCGGTGGAGCAGACCGACACCGTGCTGGACAGCCGCGATCCGATCGAACTGAAACCGGACTGGACTGAGCGCTACCATTCGACCACCGGGGTTGAAGCCGGCTTCGTGTTCACCAGCCTGAACATGGACAAACCTTACCTCGGCCACAACGATGATCCGCAGCAAGACGCACGCAACCGTGAACTGCGCTGCGCCATGCGCGATGCCATGGACTGGACCGCACGCAACAACCGTTTCTACTCCGGTATCGGCGTGGTCTTCCCCGGTATCGTGCCGCCGGCAGCCAGCGACCTGCACAGCAAACTGTCGCAGGACTCGGTCAGCCGCAATCTTGAGCGTGCCCGCGCACGCCTGAAAAAGGCCGGCTGGACGCAGGACAACCTGCCCACGCTGGAATACGGCTTCCAGAACTCGGTCACCAGCCGCCAGCTGTTCGAGCAGTTCCGCGGTTTCATGGCCGACATCGGCTATCCGTCCTCCAAGATCAAACCGGTCAGCTTCGCCACCTTCGGCGACTACAACAAAGCCATCAAAACCAGCCAGCTGGACGTGATTCCGATGGGCTGGGGGCTGGACTACCCGGATTCGGAAAACACCCTGCAGCTGTTCTACGGCCCCAATCACACGCCGGGCTCGAACAACTCGAACTACAGCAATCCGGCCTTTGACGCCCTGTTCGAAAAAACCGCGGTGATGCAGCCCGGCCCGGAGCGCGAAGAGCTTTATCTGGACATGAGTCAGATGGTGGTGGACGACTGCGTGACCATCAGCGGCTTGTCACGCAACCGCATCTACCTGTGGCACAAGGATGTGATCGGCCTGCCGGACCGTGAAATTCTCGGCGGATTCTGGCTGCGCTACGTCGACATCAAGAGCGCCGACGACCAGACCACACCAGCCTCCTGAAACCGTGCTGCAGTACACCCTGAAGAAGCTCCTCGCGGGGCTGCCGCTGATTCTTGGCGTGACCTTCATCAGTTTCGTGCTGATGGTGTATTTCGGCCCGGACAAGACCTACGAGCTGGCCGGCAAGAATCCCACCGAGGAACAGATCGCCCAGATCCGGGCTGATCTGGGCTACGACCAACCCTTCTTCAAACGCTACACCAACTATGTCATCGAGCTGGCCACGCTCAATTTCGGTCACTCCGATTCCACCGGCGAACGGGTCACCCGCCTGCTTGGCCGCACCATCCCGATCTCGCTGGCCCTGACCCTGCCCGGCTTCGTGCTTGGCAACGTCATCGGCATCCTGCTCGCCTTGCTGGCCGCCTACTATCGCAGCACCTGGATCGACAAAAGCATCATGACGTTTGCCGTGGTCGGCATGAGCGTGAGTTTTCTGATCATCATCATCGGCTTCCAGGTCATGTTTTCCTCGGCCTACGGCCTCAACATGTTCCCGGTGCGCGGCTGGTCGATGGACACCCTCGGCGAATACCTCTACTACGTGACCGTGCCAACCCTGGCCATCGTGTTTGTTTCGCTGGGCTACAACACGCGCTTCTACCGCGCAGTGATCGTCGAGGAGCTGGGCAAGGACCATATCCGCACCGCGCGCGCCTACGGCGCCTCGGCCCGCAGCATTCTGCTCAAGCGGGTGCTCAAGAACAGCATGATTCCGATCATCACGCGCATCATGTTCTCGATCCCGCTGGTGGTGATCTCCGGTTCACTGCTGATCGAAAGCTATTTCGGCATTCCCGGTGTCGGCAAGGTCACCTATGACGCCATCACCACCGGCGATCAGCCGGTGCTCAAGGCGGTTGTCGGCGCCACGGCGGTGCTGTTCGTGGTCGTCCTGATCGTCACCGATGTGCTCTACCGTCTGTTTGATCCCCGAGTGGAACTGAAATGAGTGCCGGTGAATCCTTCTGGTCGAAAGCCTGGCGCAAGTTCCTTGGCGACCGTTTCGGCCTCGCCTCGGCCGGCATCGTGCTGGGTTATTTCGTCATCGCCCTGGGCGTATGGCTGGATCTGTGGGGCCAGCAGTGGAGCACACTGACCAGCGGCAGCAATCTGCCGATGTCCAGCGCGCACTGGTTCGGCACCAATCTGTCAGGCCAGGATATTTTCGACCGGGCCATTTACAGCACCAAAACCGCGTTCGAGATCGGCCTCTCGGTGGCCGTGCTGAGCACCATACTGGGGGCCATCCTGGGCGCCATTTCGGGCTTTTTCGCCGGGCGCTGGAGTGACGAGGTCATCCTGTGGCTGATGGGCACCCTGGACTCGATCCCCTTCTACCTGTTCGTGGCGGCCGTGGCGTTCGCCCTGCAGGGCCATCCGCTGGCCATGCACGCAGCCATGATTGCGACCTTCTGGACCACCACCGCCCGGGTGGTGCGTGGCGAGGTCATGAAGCTCAAGGAGCTGGAATTCATCGAGGCTGCGCGCGCCATCGGCGTGCCCCAGCACCTGATCATTTTCCGCCACATCCTGCCCAACACCTCGCATCTGCTGCTGGTCCAGGCCACCATCGTGTTCGTTTCCGCGATCAAGTCCGAAGTCATCCTGTCGTTTCTCGGTCTTGGCGTGCAGGACGGCGTGAGCTGGGGCCTGATGATTGCCGAGAGCACCCAGGAGGTCATCGTCGGTCAGTTCAAGAACTTCTTCGCCGCCTCGGGCATGCTGTTTGTTCTGGTCATGGCGTTCAATCTGTTTTCCGACGCGTTGCAGGACGCGCTGGATCCGAAGAAGGTTCACTAACATGAGCGAACCACTGCTCAAGGTCCGTGACCTGCAAGTCGAATTTCACACCGACAAGGGTGTGGCGCGCGCGCTCGACGGCATCAGCTTTGACGTCATGCCGGGGGAAACCCTGGGCATCGTCGGCGAGTCCGGTTGCGGCAAATCCGTCACCTCGCTGGCCATACTGGGCCTGATCCCGTCACCGCCGGGGCGTATCGTTGGCGGGCAGATTCTGTTCCAGGGCCAGGATTTGCTCAGCCTGTCCGAACGCGAGATGCGCAAGGTCCGCGGACGCGACATCGCGATGATCTTCCAGGAACCGATGACCGCCCTGGACCCGGTTTTCACCATCGCCACGCAGATGGGTGAAGTGCTGCGCAGGCACCAGGGCCTGACCCGCAAGCAGGCCCGCCAAAGTGCCATCGACTGGCTGGCCCGGGTAGGCATTCCCAGCCCGGAGCGGCGTATTGATGATTACCCGCACCAGCTGTCCGGCGGCATGCGCCAGCGCGTGATGATCGCCATGGCGCTGTCGTGCGAGCCTAAGCTGATCATCGCCGACGAACCGACCACCGCGCTGGATGTGACCATTCAGGCCCAGGTGCTGGAGCAGATCGTCAAGCTGTCCCAGGATCTGGGCACCGCGATGATGCTGATCACCCATGATCTGGGCGTGGTGGCGCAAACTTGTCATCGCGCCTGCGTCATGTATTGCGGCAAGCTGATCGAGCAATCGGCCACCGGGCCGCTGTTTGCAGCACCCGCCCACCCTTACACGGCCGGCCTGCTGGCTTCGGTGCCGCGTATCCGCACGCAGCGCCTGGACAGCCTGCCGACGATTGCCGGCACGGTTCCCGATCTTCTGCACCTGCCGCGCGGCTGCCGCTTTGTCGAGCGCTGCGGTCAGGCCATCGACCTCTGCCACAGCGCTCACCCGCCGCTGCAGGTGGACGAGCACAGCGGCCACGAACTGGCCTGCTACAACCCGGTTCAAGGGGAGGCCCGCTGATGCTCAAGGTCACCAGACTGAGCAAGCATTTCCACATCGGCGGCAACCTGCTGGGGCGCGGCAAAAGCACCCTGCGGGCGGTTCACGATGTCAGCTTCGAGGTGGCCGCCGGGCAGACGCTGGGACTGGTCGGCGAGTCCGGCTGCGGCAAATCCACCCTGGGCCGCGCCGTGCTGCGCCTGCATGAACCGACCAGTGGCACGGTGGAGTTGGATGGCCGCCCGGTCACCGGCATCGATGCCAAGGCCCTGCATGCGCGACGCCGTGAAATGCAGATCATCTTCCAGGACCCTTACGCCTCGCTTAATCCGCGCCGCACCATTCTGGATACGCTGATGGAGCCGCTCGACCTGCACAACATCAGCGCGCCATCGGAGCGCCGTGCCCGGGTCGAAAAACTGATCGAGATTGTCGGTCTGCGCAAACAGGCGCTGTCGCGCTACCCGCACGAATTTTCCGGCGGCCAACGCCAGCGTATCGGCATTGCCCGCGCCCTGACCCTGCAGCCCAAATTCATCGTCGCGGATGAAGCCGTATCGGCGCTGGATGTCTCGGTTCAGGCTCAGGTGCTGAACCTGATCCGCGAGTTGCAGGATGAGTTCGGCATCGCATTTCTGTTCATCTCCCATGACCTCGCGGTGGTGCAGCACATCTCACACCAGGTGGGTGTGATGTACCTGGGCCAGATGGTCGAGCTGGCCGAAGCCGAAACCCTGTTTGCCCAGCCCAGACATCCGTATACGCGAGCCCTGATGTCGGCTGTGCCGGTGCCGGACCCGCACACTGAAAGTCAGCGCATCGTGCTCAGCGGCGATGTGCCCAGCCCGCTGTCGCCACCATCAGGCTGCCCGTTCCACACGCGCTGCCCGGACGCCATGCCACGCTGCAAAGAGCAGGAGCCTGACAATCACAACTGCGGCACGCCCGAGCAGGCGCATTGGGTGCGCTGTCATTTGTACGCCCCCGAACAGGTCGGCCTGCAAAGCTCCCAGGATGCCCACGCATGAGCACACGGATTCTGGTGCTGTACTACAGCCATCATGGCGCGACCGCTGCCATGGCCCGGCAAATCGGTCGAGGCGTTGGCGAGGCCGGCGGCGAAACCCTGCTGCGGACCGTGCCCAAAGTGGCCGCAGAAACACGCGTGGCCAGCCCGGACATCCCGGACGATGGCCCGGTTTACGCCAGCGCAGAGGACCTGTCAGCCTGCGACGGCATCATCATCGGCAGCCCTACACGCTTCGGCAACATGGCGGCGCCACTCAAATACTTTCTTGATGGCACGGCCGCACAGTGGATGAACGGCGCGCTCAAGGACAAACCTGCCGCGGTCTTCACCTCGTCCTCCAGCCTGCACGGCGGTCAGGAATCGACCCTGCTGAGCATGAGTCTGCCGCTGCTCCACCATGGCTGCGTGCTGGTCGGCCTGCCCTACAGCGAGCCCAGCCTGAGCAGCACCCGAACCGGCGGCACGCCTTACGGCGCCAGCCATGTCAGTTTCGGTGACAACGCCGCGCCCCTGAGCGATGACGAAGCCGTGCTGTGCCGTGCACTCGGCCGGCGCGTGTGCACGCTCGCCGCGCGGCTCAAGGGCAGCCACGTATAATGCCGGCCCGTCCGATCCCGAGCCTGGCATGACGCCGCGTTTCTTTCGTTTCCTGGCCGCCGCTGCGGCCAGCGCTTTCATGCTGGTGTTTCTGCTCTGGCCCACGGTGCTGGCTCCCAGCCGTATGGCCACGGTGATCATGGGGCTGTTCAGCATTCCGGGCCTGCTGGCCCTGCCCGGTCTTTTTCGTGGCAAGACCTACACCCACGCCTGGGGCACGCTGGCCGCAACCTGCTACATCGCCTACTGCGCGATGGAGGCCTACGTCAATCTGGACAGCCGCCTGCCCGCCCTGATCTGCATGGTGCTGGGCGCGGTGTGGTTCGTGGCCAGCAATCTATTCGTGCGTGGCCAGCGGGTCCAGAATCTCTCGCAGTAACGGCACAGTGAGCTGACGCCCGTCAGCCACGGCGCGGTCGTAGGCCGCATCCAGCACGCCCGCCAGGGCCCTGGGGTCCCGCGGCAAACGGCGCAACAGAAAATCCCCCAGTCGCGGAGACCAGTGCACACCAAGGCGCTGCGCCCGGTGTGCCAGCATGGCCGACAGACCGGCTTCGTCCGGTAGCTTCAATTCCAGCATGGCACCCCACTGCAGCCGCGAACGCAGATCCGGAGTCTGCAACTCAAGCTGATCCGGCCATACCCGGCTGCACACCAGCAGTTTGCCGCCGGCCGCACGGACCCGGTCGACCAGGCGCAGCAGCAGCAGTTCGTCCTCGGCCCGCAACGCCTCGACCGCATCGACCACGATCAGACCGCTGGCCGCGAAGCTGTCGAGCATGGCGGCATCCAGCGGCGCTTCGCGCAGGGGCAGATACGCAGCCTGACGCCCCGCCTCCCAGCGCCGCCGGCAACTGGCCTGGGCAAGGTGACTCTTGCCGCTGGCACGCGGGCCGATCAGCAGCTGCAAGCCTTCTTCGTCGTCGACCGCAAAATGGCGCAGCGTGGTTGCGATGCGCGCATTGGGTCCGGGCCAGAAGCTGTCAAAGTCCGAACTGCCCGGACGCTCCAGGCGTAAAAGCTGCTGGCTGGCGCTCATGCGCGGGTGTCGTCGGACTCAGGCGCCGCATCATCGTGCAGGGAAAAATCAGGCAGCTCGGCATGTGCGTACCAGTCGCTCTGAAGCCAGTGCGCCCGCAGATGACGCACCAGCACGGCCAGTGACGCGGCCACCGGCAACGCCAGCATGACTCCGACAAAACCGAACAGCTGGCCACCGGCCATCACTGCGAAAATCACCGTCACCGGGTGCAGGCCGACCTTGTCGCCCACCAGCCAGGGCGTCAGCCACACGCTTTCCAGGAACTGTCCCAGACCGAACACCACGGCAACGCCAACCAGCGGCAACAATTCTTGCGTCTGGATGAGCATGGCCACGCCGGCACTGACGATCCCGACAATAGGCCCCAGATAAGGGATGAAGCTGACAACCCCCGCGCCAAACCCGATCAGCAACGCCAGATCAAGGCCGATCAGCCACAGCCCCAGGGCATACAAGCTACCCAGCGAAATCATCACCATCAGCTGACCGGTGATGAAGGCACCGAGAACGTCGTCAACTTCGCGCGCCAGCTCGCTGATCTTGGGCTCCGCCCGGCGCGGCAACAGATTGCGAATTTCATCGACCAACAGATCCCAGTCGCGCAGCAGGTAGAAGGTCACCACCGGCACCATGAACAGATTGATCGCCAGGCCCAGCATGGCGCCGCCCGAGCGGGTCAGCGGCCCGACCCACTGCGACAGCAGATCGCCGGCCTTGGACCAATGCTCGGTGATCATCTTCTTGATCGATTCGACATCCAGATGCGCCCCTTCGGGCAGCACGATGCCGACACGCGGCGCCGCATCCTGCTGCAGCCACAGCATGAACTCGGGGATGCGCTGGACCATCTCGGCGACCTGCTCATAGAGCAAGGGCAGCAGAATCAGCACCAAGCCCAGACCAAGACCACCGAACAGGGCGAAGACCAGGCACACGCCTGCGGTGCGCGACAGTTTCCAGGCTTCCAGACGATCGACGATGGGATCGCCGAGATAAGCCAGGGCAGCGCCGAGCACGAACGGCAGCAAAATCGGCGACAGCAGATGCAGCATCCACAACAAGCCCAGCACGCCGCCGAGCAGCAATGCAGGTCTGGCCCATGGATGCGACAACATGCTCATCACTGCGCGTAGCGGTAGCGCAACTCGCGACGCTGCGAGACGGCGTAGAAACTCAGCCCCGAGCCGCCGCTTGCAGGATCACCCGCTGCGGGTTGCGCATCCTGGCCGAGCAGGGTTCCGGCCGCCGCTGCGGCTTCCTCGCGCAGAAAGCCAGCCACCGCCAGACTGCGCTGCAGATCGCTGACCTCTCCTTCGAAATCGACCAGGAACACCACCTCGTCGCCCATCAGCTCACGCGGCTGCACGGTCTCGATCAGGCTGGTGGTCTCGAGCAAATTGAGGACCCGGGCATAGTCGGCCAGCGCATTCAGACCGACCACACGCAGGCGCGCACTCTGCACCCAACCTGCCGCAACCCGGGTGACGTAGCGACTGGCCAGCTCGTCGGCATACTCGTCAAAGCCCGAAGCCAGTGCCACGTTCGGCTCATCGCCCACCGTGCGCCAGCGACGCGGCTCCTGGTCCGGCTGCAGGAACGACCACAAGGCGTACCACAGCCCATCGCGGCTCTCGATGCGCACCAGCAACATGTGGCGGGTCTGGTAGCGCAACGCCGCTTGCGCGAGCCGCTCGTAATCCTCGCCGATGATGTCGAAACTGCTCACCGCCGCCTGGTCCTGTTCGTCCATCAGCGGATAGACCAGAGGCAGGCCGCGGCGCCGGGCCGCTTCAACCAGCCCCGGCAGACGTTCTTCGATGCGCTCGCGCCCGTAGACATGGCGCGGCCCCTGATCGGTCGGGCCGACCACCCAGGTCATGGTGGTGGGGCGCCGATCGTCCCACAACGGCAAGCCGGCCTGCTTGGCCGCCTGAACCAGCGCCGTGGGATCGAAATCCACGATCAGGCGCTGCCGGGTTTCGCGCTCGCCCGGGCGCAACTCGACATTGTCCTCGGCGTAACGATAGCTGCGCACGTAGCGCGGCGCGTTGCTCAGCAGAGCCTCGGAGGCGGCATTCAAGCTCACCGAGACATCGCCGGTCATGCGCGCCAGCACATCGCCCAGCGCCGCGCGGGTGGCCGCATCGCGGGCCTCGCTGCTGCGGCTGTCCACCGGCGAACTGCCCTGATAGAAACCGGCCGGGCGCGCCACACCCGCGGCGTGGGCCTGCGGCAGGAGCAGCAGCACAAGCAGAATCAGGCTGTGACGCAATAAAACCATAAGGCTTGTCGGTCAGATGAAAACGCCAAGTGTACCGGGGGAAGGTACAATGCGCGCTGTTTTACCGCCACCAGGCTGCCTCATGCCCTCGCCCTCAGACCAAGGACCTTTGAGCTACCGCGATGCGGGTGTCGACATCGACGCCGGCAACCAGCTCGTCGAAGACATCAAACCGTTGATCGCGCGCACCCAGCGCCCCGAAGTGCTCGGTGGCCTGGGCGGCTTCGGCGGTCTGTTCCAGGTTCCGCAGGGCTACCGCCAGCCGGTGCTGGTTTCGGGCACCGACGGCATCGGCACCAAGCTCAAGCTGGGTATCGACTCCGATCGCCTTGATGGCCTGGGCCGCGATCTGGTCGCCATGTGCGTCAACGACGTGCTGGTGTGTGGCGCCGAACCGCTGTTCTTTCTTGATTACTTTGCCACCGGCAAACTCGAACGCGGTGTTGCCGCCCGCGTGATCGCCGGTATCGCGGCCGGCTGCGAGGATGCCGGCTGCGCCCTGATCGGTGGCGAAACCGCAGAAATGCCGGGGCTGTATAGCGCCGGAGATTTCGATGCCGCGGGCTTCACCGTGGGCATCGTCGAGCGCGATGACATCCTCGACGGCAGCCAGGTTGGCGACGGCGATGTCATTCTTGGCCTGGCCTCCAGTGGCCCGCACTCCAATGGGTACTCGCTGATTCGCAAGGTACTGGAACGCAGCGGCGCTGAGCCGACCCAGGACTGCGGCGGTCAGCCCTTGATCGAAGCCCTGATGGCGCCGACCCGCATCTACGTCAAAGCCCTGCTGCCGCTGATCGGCGACAAGCGCATCCACGCGCTGTGCCACATCACCGGCGGCGGTCTGACCGAAAACCTGCCGCGCGTGCTGCCGGATGCGCTGGCCGCACAGATCGACATGACGGCATGGCCGCGCCCGGCGGTGTTTCAGTGGCTGCAGCAGGCCGGCAACATCGCCGAAAGCGAAATGCGCCGTACCTTCAACTGCGGTATCGGCATGGTGCTGGTGGTCGCGCCGGAGCAGGTCGAGGCCTGTCGCAGCGCCCTCGAACACGCTGGCGAGACGGTCTTCGAGATCGGTCGCATGGTGCCGCGCAGCGGCGAAGCGGTGGTTTACGACGCGTGAGCGCGCCTCGCCTGGCGGTGCTGATTTCAGGCACCGGTCGCAACCTGCAGGCCATCCTGGAAGCCTGTGCCGATGGACGCATTCCTGCCACGCCCAGCCTGGTGCTGAGCAACCGCCCCGACGTCGCCGGTTTGCAGCGAGCGGCGGACTTCGGGGTGGCGCATGCCACGGTGGACCACCACGCCTATCCCGATCGCGAGCATTTTGATCAGGCGCTGGGCGATGCGCTGGAGGCGGCGCAGCCCGACATCATCGCGCTGGCCGGCTTCATGCGCATACTCACGCCGGGCTTCATCCGCCGTTTCAAAGGCCGGATGTTCAACATCCATCCATCCCTGCTGCCTCTGTATCGCGGTCTGCACACCCATCGCCAGGCCCTCGAAAACGGCGACACCTGGCACGGCGCCAGCATTCATTATGTGACCGAGGAGCTGGATGCCGGGGCGGTGATCAAGCAAGGCCGCATCCGCATCCAGGCAGATGACGATGAAGCCTCGCTGGCACGCCGCCTGATGAAAAACGTGGAACTTGCGCTGTATCCCGAGGTTCTCAGTTGGGCTGCGTCTGGCCGCCTGCAATGGCGTGACGGCATCGCCGTCCTTGATGATCAGCCCCTGCACCAACCGCTGTTAGGAGACTACTGATGCGCCTGATCCGCCTGCTGCCTGTTGTACTGCTGCTGTTCGCCGGTGCCGCCCAGGCAGACCGGCTGGAACCGTTCAGCGCCGATTTCCGCCTTTATCGCGGCGACACCACCCTCGGCTCGGCCACCCTGAGCCTGGTCAAGGACGCCGACAACTGCTTCGTGCACAGTTACACCGCCAAACCATCCTGGCTGTTCCGCTGGGCCACTGGCAGCATCACCGAACGCAGCGAGTTCTGCGTCGAAAACGGGCGCATCACACCGCGCTTCTTCCGCTATCACCGCAGCGGCGTCGGCGCCGATGACGAGAATTTCAGCCTCACCTTCGATGCCCAGCAGCAGACCATCACCGACCACAACGGGGTCGAGCGCGCATGGGAAGATGGCGCGGTCGATCGCCTGGCCGTGCAACTTGAGGCGCTGCGTCTGGTTGAAGGCATGAGCTTCCCGGTCGAGGAACGCCGCCTCAATGTGACCGTGGCCGACGACGACCGCACCAAGCAGTACACCCTGGCGGTCACCGGTGAAGACACCATCAGCGTGCCCGCCGGGACCTTCCGCACGATTCGCGTCGAACGCATCAACGACCCCAAGAAAACCACGCGTTTCTGGGTCGCACCTGAGCTGGGCTATCGACTGGTTCAGGTCGAGCAGCAGCGCAAGGACGATCCGGTGATCGGTTTCTCGCTGAAAAGCCTGCCCAGCACGCCCTCCCCCTGAGCCGCCCTGAACGCGAACGCGCGGGTCCAAGCGCTGCGACCCGCAGCTTGCCCGCGCACGCAGAAAAATCATAAACACCTGTTTTTTATAAGGTATTCGCTCAGACCTCGAAAAATGTTTGCGCACTGCAACATCTACTGTTACATTGATCTCTGTAACAATCATGACTGTGCTAATGAGAGGTGCGGCAATGCAAACGGAAACCACATCCCCGACCCCACGCAAGGCGCGCAAGGCCTCCCAGCCTCGTGCTGAAGTGCTGCCGACGCGGCGCGACATCGAATTCAACCTCCCGGCGGGCAAGATCAAGGACTGGAATGGCCACGGCAAGCACTTGAGCCATTTCATGAACACCTTGTCGATCCTGTTCCCGGTTGGCGAGCGCTTCTTCATCAAGGCGGTGCGCAACTACCGTGATCAGATCACCGATCCGGAGCTGGCCAAGGCGGTCACCGCCTTCATTGGTCAGGAAGCCATGCACGGACGCGAGCACGAGGACTACAACGATGCGGTTTTTGCCGCCATCGAAGACTCGGAACAGCAGGAACGCTTCGTCAAATGGCTGCTCGGTACGGCGCAGAAGATCACCCCGGACTCGTTCCAGCTGTCGGCGACCATCGCCCTTGAGCACTTCACCGCGATCATGGCGGACGGCCTGCTGCGCGAGCCGCGCATCCTGGAAGGCTCCGACCCCGCTTTTGCCAATGTCTGGACCTGGCATGCACTGGAAGAGACCGAGCACAAAGCCGTCGCCTATGACGTGTGGGAGCAGGTCATGGGCAAGGGCGTGCTGGCCTACGCCAACCGCGCCGGCGGTCTGCTGGTCGCCACACCGATCCTGTGGAGCGTGGTGGCGTACTACTACCTGCGCACGCTGCGCAAGGATGGCGAGCTGACCAACGCGCGCGGCTGGAAGAATTTCTTCAAAGTCTCGTTCGGCGAACTTGGCTACTTCCGCAAGATGGCCAAACCGTGGGCCGATTACTTCCGCCCCAGCTTCCATCCCTGGGATCACGACAACCGTCAGTTCCTCAAATTGCTGGAGGACTTCCCAGCCTCCGTGCAACAGGCGTCCTGATCTCCCCCCCCTTGGCGGGACGCCACGGGCGCCATCGCGACGATGGCGCCCTTTTTCTTTCATAATGCCGGCCCGCCGGACACCCGGCGCAGACAGGCGGCGCAACGCAGACGCCGCGTCAACCGAGTAAAACCATGAAAAACTTCAGCAACAAGGTCGCGGCCATCACCGGCGCGGGCTCAGGTATTGGTCGCGCACTGGCGCTGCAACTGGCCGATGCGGGCTGCGCCGTGGCGATTTCCGATGTCAATGAAGCGGGCCTGGCGGAAACCGCGGCCCTGCTCGCCGACAAAGGCGTCAAAGTGACCCAGCAGCGCCTGGATGTGGCCGATCGCGCCGCCGTCTATGCCTGGGCTGACCAGGTGGTGGCCGAGCATGGCCAGGTCAATCTGATCTTCAACAACGCAGGCGTGGCCCTGGCGGGCAGTGTCGCCGGCACCTCGATCGAAGATTACGAATGGATCATGAACATCAATTTCTGGGGCGTGGTCTACGGCACCAAAGCCTTCCTGCCGCATCTCAAAGCCAGCGGCGATGGCCATGTGATCAACATTTCCAGCGTGTTTGGGCTGTTTTCGCAACCCACGCAAAGCGGCTACAACGCGAGCAAGTTCGCGGTGCGCGGCTTCACCGAATCGCTGCGTCAGGAACTTGATCTGGCCAGCCACGGGGTGTCCGCCAGCTGTGTACACCCGGGCGGCATCAAGACCAATATCGCGCGCTCGGCCCGCATCAATGCGAGCATGAAGGACCTCACCGGGGTGGATGGCGAGAAAAGCACCGCCGAGTTCGAAAAGCTGTTCTCGACCACAGCCGATCAGGCCGCTGCGACCATCCTCAAAGGGGTGCGCAAAAACGCCCGGCGCATTCTGATCGGGCTCGACGCACGCGCCATCGACTCATTCCAGCGCAGCTTGCCGGCCAACTACCAGGCCCTGCTGACCGGGGCCTTCAAGCTCGGGCGCCGCCTGCGCAGCTGAGCACCAGCGGCGAAACGGCTGGGCTTTGGCCGTTTCGCCTCAATGATGGGCGTGGCTGTCTGCCGCGCCCATCGCCGGCTTGACCGGCACGCTGATGTTTGTGCTTGAACCGTCGGCAAACTGCAGCTGCAAGGACAGCTGAGCGCCGCTGGTCAACGCCGTGTTCAGCCCCATCAGCATGAGGTGATCACCACCGACCTTGAGCGCGGCCTGGCCACGGGCCGGAATCTCCAGACCATTTTCCAGTTGCCGCATGCGCATCATGCCGTCCTGCATGAACATGGTGTGGATTTCCGCACGTGCGGCCTCGGCCAACGTCGCGCCGATGAGACGCGCCGGCGCGTCGGCGGCATTGACCAGCCGCATATAGCCCGCACTGACCTTGGCCCCCGGCGGCGTTTCACGAATCCACGCCTCTTCGATGCTGACCGCCTCGGCCTGCGTCGTCGGCGCGGCGGGCTCGGGCGTGCCGCAGGCACTCAGCCAAACGACAAAAAGGGTCGCAAGCAGCGGCTTCATCAGCGTGCTCATGTGCGCGGCAGCGTGACACCACGCTGTCCTTGGTATTTGCCCTTGCGGTCCATGTAAGAGGTCTCGCAGACCTCATCGGATTCCAGAAACAGCATCTGCGCAACACCTTCGTTGGCGTAAATTTTGGCCGGCAACGGCGTCGTGTTGGAAAACTCCAGGGTCACATGGCCCTCCCACTCCGGTTCCAGCGGCGTCACATTGACGATGATGCCGCAACGCGCGTAGGTGCTCTTGCCCAGACAGATGGTCAGCACGCTGCGCGGAATGCGGAAGTATTCAACCGTGCGTGCCAAGGCAAAGGAATTGGGCGGGATGATGCACACATCCCCTTTGAAGTCGACGAAGCTGTCCTCTGAGAACGCTTTGGGGTCGACCACCGCCGAGTTGATGTTGGTGAAGATCTTGAATTCGTCGGCACAACGCACGTCGTAGCCGTAGCTTGAAACCCCGTACGACACGATGGGTCCGTTGTGATGCTCACGCATCTGGCCCGCCTCGAAGGGTTCGATCATGCCGTGGGATTCGGCCATGCGCTTGATCCAGCGATCCGATTTGATACTCATGCTTGCATCCGCAATGGTGGGTCGGCGTTATTCGACAACAATATCAGGGAATTCGGCTGCGCCACCGCGGCTCAAGGCCAGTGCGGTGCGGCGTGCAACCTGGAAATAACCGGCGGCCAGCGGCCCGTCCGGTTCAGCAGCCACGGTCGGCCGGCCGCTGTCGGCCTGCAGCCGCACGCCGGCGCTCAGCGGCAACTGCCCAAGCAAGGGCACATTGTACTGGGCGGCCATGGCCTGCCCGCCGCCGCTGCCGAAAATCGGGTCTTCATGCCCGCAGTTGGAGCAAATGTGGGTGCTCATGTTTTCCACGATACCGAGCACGCTGACCCCAACCTTCTCGAACATCTTCAGGCCCTTGCGCGCATCCAGCAGGGCGATGTCCTGCGGCGTGGTCACGATCACCGCACCGCTGACCGGAATACGCTGGGCCAGGGACAGCTGCGTGTCACCGGTGCCCGGCGGCATGTCGATGATCAGATAGTCGAGCTCCGGCCAGCGCGTCTCGCTGAGCAACTGATGCAGCGCCTGGGTCACCATCGGCCCGCGCCAGATGGTCGGCTGCTCTTCGTCCACCAGCAATCCGATCGACATCAGGGCCACGCCATGCGCGGCCACCGGCAGCATCATCTTCTGCTCCAGCACCTCGGGCTTGGCCTCGGCAACACCGAGCATGCGCGGCTGGCTGGGGCCGTAGATGTCCGCATCGAGCATGCCCACGCTGGCACCCTCGGCCGCCAGCGCGATGGCCAGGTTGGCCGACACCGTGGATTTGCCCACGCCACCCTTGCCGGAGGCCACCGCAATGATGTTGCGAATGCCGGGCAAGGGCTTGAGACTGCCTTGCACCGCCTGCGGCTCCACTTTCCAGTCGATCTGCAGCTGCAGCTGCCGCTCACCCAGCAAGCCAGCCAAGTGCTCGGCCAGTGCAGCACGCAAGCTCTGCGCGTAACGGCGGGCCGGGAACGGCAGGCAGATGTTCAGACTCAGCGTCTGTGCATCAAAGGCAATGTCGCGGACGTATTCCAGCAAGTCCGACTCCATCACGGCATCGGAAAATGCCCGCAAGGCTTGTTCGATGGCACCACGGTCCAGCACAGCACATCCTCGGGGCAAAGCCCCAGTAGGCTTGAAAGGATGCGCATCTTAGCAGCCGTCACCTGCACTCGCGCACAGGCTTGAAACATCCTGCTAGTATCTGAAACTTGGGGGCTTATTGGACAAGGCATGACCCAAAAGCGTCACGCAGAGGACGTAAAAGAAGGCCAGCCTTGCCACACGGGAGACAACATGGACGCGACACCCCGATTCCTGCGGCTGACCGCAGGCTTTGTAGTTGCTGCCTCGGCCAGCGCACTCAGTGCCAGCCAGGCGACCTACGTATCAACGCCTGAAGATGCACAACAGGCCTTTTCCTCACTCAACGGCAGCGAACAGGCACAACTCAGCGAACAGCTGAGCGGTCTGCTCGGGCAGGTCGATTTCGCTGGCCTGCTGGAACCGTTTCTTCCACAACCACAAGCCCAGGCCGAAGACGACCTGCTCGGCGATACCCTCGACCCGCTTGGGCTGGGTGCAGTCAATGACCTGCTTGATCTGGTCCTGCTGCTGCCGGGTGCGTTGAACTACACTTGGGAATACGAAATGAATGGGCAGCGCGGCAGCGCCAGCGCCTTGCTCAATCTGCCCACGCCGATCGACGTGGACGGGAACGGCTTGCCCGACATCACCGCCACGCTGTCGATCTCGGGCACCAACCAGGTGACCATGACCGTCGATCGCCTGGGCGCCCGGCTGGGTTTGCGCGGCCTGCTCGGCAGCGTGCTGGGCAACAATCCGTTGCCGCTCAAGATCGAAGCCGTCATCGCCGACCCCAGAAGCGAATCCGATGCCCTGTTCGCGCTGGGTTATGACGCCAGCGCCAACAGCGCGCCGGAACAATTTTCGGCCGCGGTCAATCTGAGCGGCGCACTCGACAGCTCGCAGATCGGCGTCAATCTGACGACCAAAAGCCCAGGCGACAGCCTGACGCTGCTGGCAGGCCAGTTCAGCCGTGCCAGCGATGGAGAACGCGAGCCCAGCCAGGAACTGGCCATGAGCCTGAGCCCGGTACCGGCACGCGCCAACGTCGATGTCACGCTGGGCGATCAGATTGCGGTTGCACTGGGCGCAACCCAGCGCAGCACCGCCGATATTCTGTTCGTCAACCACGCCAGCCAGCCGGCACAGGTGGTCACGGCCCTGATCGAGCAGCTGCCCACCAGCCTGAATCTGAGCCTGGCCGAGAACCAGTCCGACCGCGTGCTGAGCTACTCTGGCAGCAGTGACGTGGATCTGATTCATATCACCGCCGATGGTGTCGGCGGGCTGTTCGGCAACACCAGTCAGGTTGATCTGGAGCTGGCCCAGATTCCCACCGACATGAGCTTGAGCTTTGGCAGTTCGGGCGATTTCGATCTCGATCTGGGTGATGACAACCTGGGCCGGATCGAAGCCCTGCTCACCAACGGCCCGGATGTCCGCGTCCCCGCCGGCATGGACGGTGTCACCTTGCTGGAAATCCCCGGCACCTCGGTGCTCACCGCACGCATCAGCGGTCTCAAGCGGGTCACAGCCCAGCAAGCGCCGCTGGCCCTGGCCCTGGATTCCGTTGCCGGCAACCCACTGCGCGTGGAACTGCGTGAACAGCCATCGGCAAGCGCCAAACAGACCTACACCATCGCGGAGCTCAGCAGCATCCAGCGCCACACGGAGATCTCGATCGACGAAAGCGGCGGAGCCCAGCGCATCCGCTACCGGGCCGACGATGCAGCGAGCAGCCTGAGCTTCTCCACCAACGCCGGCGATCGTCATCAGATGACCGCGTCAGCCGCGCCGGTGGCCAGCAGCATCGATATCTGCGCCGCCGGTGGTACGGCCTGCACCACGTCGGGCAAATCGGCCAACACCGGATCCTTCCGGGTCATCACCAGCCAGCCGGTCAATCTGAATCTGCGCGACTGCGACACCGTCAGCTGTGGCAATGAGCTGCGCCTGACCAATCTCAGCATCCGGCACCTGGATCTGGCCATCAACATCAGCGAGAACTGCACCATCTTCGGTTGCATCACCGGCTCCAAGGGCAGCATCTGGCTGGATACCGACAACTACAACCTGACCGGTGGCTTCCGCAGCCGCTCCTCGGACTTCAACGTCAACGGGTTTTTCGGTTCGGGTTTCAGAACCAACAACCGCTATGTCAGCTGGAACAATTTCATTCCCAGCAAGTCCGGCAGCATCTCCTGCGGCTCTGGCACCTTCCTGGATGTCACGGTGATCGGCATCACCATCGACGTCTCAGGTCTGTATCTGTGCTGACACCACCAATCTGATGGTCACGAGAAACCCGCTACGGCGGGTTTCTTTATGTTTGAACGGGTGGCGTATGGCAAAATAACGTGTTTTCCCACGACTTTTCCGCCATGCGCCGCATCCTCGTCACCCACGCACTGCCCTACGCCAATGCCGCCTTGCATTTCGGGCACATGCTGGAATCGACACAGACCGACATCTGGGTGCGATACCAACGCCTGCGCGGACACGACTGCCGCTTCGTGTGTGCCCATGACGTGCATGGCACGCCGATCATGCTGATGGCGGAAAAGCGCGGCATGAGTCCGGAGCAACTGGTTGAAGAGGTTGGCGAACAACAGCGCAAGGACTACGCCGAGTTCTTCATCAGCTACGACAACTTCTACACCACGCACAGCGACGAAAACCGCGAGCTGGCAAGCCTGATCTACACCCGCCTGAGCGAAGCCGGCCACATCGAGCGGCGCAACATCATGCAGGCCTACGATCCGGTCAAGAACATGTTCCTGCCGGATCGTTATGTGCGCGGCGAGTGCCCCAATTGCGGGGCCGAGGACCAGTACGGCGACAACTGCGAAGTGTGCAGCGCGACCTACGCTCCCACCGACCTCAAGAACCCGCGCTCAGTGGTTTCCGGAGCGACGCCGGAGCAGCGCGAGTCCGAGCACTTCTTCTTCAAACTGGGGGATTTCGGCGACTGGTTGCAGCAATGGCTGGACAACGCGTCGATTCAATCCGCGGTCAAAAGCAAACTGGCCGAGTGGTTTGACGGTGGCCTGCAGGACTGGGATATCTCCCGCGATGCCCCCTACTTCGGCTTCGAAATCCCCGGCGCACCCGGCAAGTATTTCTATGTCTGGCTGGATGCGCCGATCGGCTACATGGCCAGTTTTGCCGACCTGTGCAAACGCGAGGGCCTGGATTTCGACGCCTACTGGAACGCCGATTCCGAGGCCGAGGTGTATCACTTCATCGGCAAGGACATCACCTACTTCCACACCTTGTTCTGGCCGGCCATGCTGCATGGCGCCGGTTTCCGCGCGCCGACCAGCGTGTTCGCCCACGGCTTTCTGACCGTCAATGGCGCCAAGATGTCGAAATCGCGTGGCACCTTCATCCAGGCGCGCACCTACCTCAACCATCTGCCGGCCGAATACCTGCGTTATTACTTTGCCGCCAAGCTGTCCAGCGCAGTCGAGGACATCGACTTAAGCCTGGATGATTTCCAGGCCCGCGTGAATTCCGATCTGATCGGCAAGTACGTCAACATCGCCAGCCGCACCGCAGGCTTCATCAGCAAACGCTTCGACGGGCGTCTGGGTGACAGCCTTGATCAAGCCGAGTTGTTCGATGAATTTGCCGCGGCCGGTGACGAAATCGCCGAGCTTTACGAGAAACGCGAGTTCAGTCAGGCGATCCGCCGCATCATGGCGCTGGCCGACAAGGCCAACCAGTACGTGGCCACCAAGGAGCCGTGGAAACTGGCCAAGCAGGAAGGCAGCGACGCACAGTTGCAGGCCATCTGCACCACCGCGCTGAACCTGTTCCGCCTGCTCACACTGTATCTGACGCCGGTGCTGCCGCAGACCGCAGCCCGGGTCAGCGATCTGTTCCGCTATGCCGAACTGGACTGGGACACGCGCGCCGAGCCTTTGCTGGATGCACCGATCAACACGTTCTCTCCGCTGATGCAGCGGGTTGACCCCAAGGCCGTGCAAGCCATGCTGGACGAAGAAGCCGCCAACAAAGTCGAAGCCAAACCCGAGGCCAAGCCGGACAAAACCAGCAAAAGCACAGCGGCCGATGATGCCCAGACCATTGGCATCGACGATTTCAGCAAAGTCGACCTGCGCATCGCGCGCATTGCCAAGGCCGAGCACGTGGAGGGCGCCGACAAACTGCTGCGTCTAACCCTGGATGTGGGCGAGCTGGGCGAGAAGCAGGTCTTTGCCGGCATCAAATCGGCCTATGCACCGGAAGACCTACAGGGGCGCCTGGCCGTGATGGTCGCCAACCTGGCGCCGCGCAAGATGAAATTCGGGCTCTCCGAAGGCATGGTTCTGGCCGCCGGTGCGGGTGGCAAAGAGCTGTTTATCCTCAGTCCGGACGAGGGCGCCCGCCCCGGCATGAAAGTAAAGTAAGGAACTTGCATTAAATCATTGCGTAATAACAACATTACCTTTACCAAACTTTATTGAATAAGACGCCCGCGACTCCCTAAACTCCGCGCAGCCATGAAACCTGTCCCGCCATCCATGCTCATTACAGTGCCGGCCACACCATCCGGACGGCGGGTGTTGCCGTGACCGATTACTTGCTGATCATCGTTGGCACGGTGCTGGTCAACAACTTCGTGCTGGTCCAGTTTCTCGGCCTGTGCCCATTCATGGGC
Organism: Oceanococcus sp.; assembly: GCA_030147945.1. GTDB lineage: Bacteria > Pseudomonadota > Gammaproteobacteria > Nevskiales > Oceanococcaceae > Oceanococcus. Next base: position 34,443 of record JASBUL010000098.1, read on the forward strand.
GTTTCCAAGAAAGTGGAAACCTCGATGGGCATGGCGCTGGCCACCACATTCGTGCTGACCCTGTCATCCGTCAGCTCCTATCTGGTTGAACAATACCTGCTGGCCCCGCTGGGCCTGGAGTACCTGCGCACCATCAGTTACATCCTGGTCATCGCTGCGGTGGTGCAGCTGACCGAAATGTGGGTGCGCAAATCCAGCCCCTTGCTGCACGAAGTGCTGGGGATTTACCTGCCCCTGATCACCACCAACTGTGCCGTGCTGGGCGTCGCTCTGCTGAATGTGCGCGAGGCGCACAATTTCATCGAATCCGCCCTGTTCGGGTTTGGCGCCGCGGTGGGTTTTTCGCTGGTGCTGATTCTGTTTTCGGCCATGCGTGAGCGCATCGCCGTCGCCGATGTCCCCGATGCCTTTCAGGGCGCACCGATCGCCCTGATTACCGCCGGGCTGATGTCGCTGGCCTTTCTCGGCTTTTCGGGGCTGGTCTGATGCTGACGGCCGTTGTGGCATTTGGTGGCCTGGCCGCCGCCTTCGGAATCGCCCTGGGCGTGGCCTCGGTGCGCTACAAGGTCGAAGGCGACCCGCTGGTTGACCAGATCGATGCCATCCTGCCGCAGACCCAGTGCGGACAGTGCAGCTACCCCGGTTGCCGGCCCTATGCCGAGGCCATCGCCAATGATGAAGCCGAGATCAACCAGTGCCCGCCCGGCGGCGAAGACGGAGTCATCGCCCTGGCTGAACTGCTCGGACGCGAACCCCTGCCACTGAATCCCGACAACGGCGTGGCCGATGACGACAAATACCTCGCCGTCATCGACGAAGACCGCTGCATCGGCTGCACCCTGTGCATCCAGGCCTGCCCGGTGGATGCGATTGTCGGCGCCAACAAACTGATGCACACGGTGATCGAGAAGGAATGCACCGGCTGCGAGCTGTGCGTGCCGCCGTGCCCGGTGGACTGCATCGACATGGTCGCGATCAAGCCGACGATCACCACCTGGAAGTGGACCCCACCGCAGCAGGATGCCGCCTGATGTTCGGTCTGCTGAAAAAAGGCGACGGCTTCAAGGGCGGGCTCAAGCTCGAGGGGCACAAACTGCACGGCGAAGCTGGAACAATTCATCCGGCGCCGCTGCCCAGCCGCGTCACCTTGCCGGTCAGCCAGCACATCGGCGCCCCGACCGTGCCCGAGGTCGAAGTTGGCCAGCGGGTGCTGCGCGGCCAGGTGCTTGCCAACAGCGACAGTTTCATCGCCGCACCGGTGCACGCCAGCATCTCCGGCACCGTGGTCGAGATTACCCACAAACCGGTGCCACATCCTTCCGGGCTGCAGGCACTGGCCATCGTGATCGAGTCCGACGGCCAGGATGAAGCCCTGGCGCAGCCGGCCTGGCCACCGGCAGAGGATCCGTTCTCCCTGGATCCGGCCACAGTGCGCGAGCGCGTCCGCGCCGCCGGCCTGGTCGGCCTTGGCGGGGCAGCCTTTCCGTCGGCGGTCAAGCTCAACCCGGGGCGGGATTCGCTGGTCAATACGCTGATACTCAATGGCGCAGAATGCGAGCCGTATATCAGCTGCGACGCGGCGCTGATGCGCGAGCGTGCTGAAGACATCCTCAATGGCGCGGAGCTGATCCGGCGCAGCCTCGGCGCCCAGGAATGCCTGATCGGCCTGGAGGACAATGCCACCGATTCAGCCACTGCGCTGCGCAGCGCGCTGAAAGCCTCGGGCTATCAGCAGATCAGTATCCGGGTGGTACCCACACGCTACCCGCAGGGTGGCGAGAAACAGCTGATTCAAACCCTCACCGGGCGCGAAGTCCCCAGCGAGGGCCTGCCGCTGGATATCGGCATCGTGGTCCACAATGTAGGCACGGTAGCCGCGATCTGGCGCGCCCTGCGCTTTGCCGAACCGTTGACCTCACGAGTGGTGACGGTCACCGGCCCGGGCCTCGCCCAGCCCCGCAATCTGGAGGTCCGCCTGGGCACGCCCGTCAGCGAGCTGATCGCATATTGCGGCGGCTACCGCCATGAACATACCCGCCTGATCATGGGCGGCCCAATGATGGGCTTTGCCCTGTCCAGTGATCAGGTGCCGGTGGTCAAAGCCACCAACTGCGTGCTGGTCGAGGTCAATCAGGCCGAACCGGTTGAGCAGGCCATGCCCTGCATTCGCTGTGGCGAATGTGTGGATGTGTGCCCGGCCAGTCTGCTGCCACAGCAGCTGTACTGGCACGCCCGCGCCAAGGAATTCGACAAGGCCCAGGATCTGCATCTGTTCGACTGCATCGAATGCGGCTGCTGCGCCCAGGTGTGCCCGTCACATATTCCGTTGGTGCAGTACTACCGCTACGCCAAGACCGAGATTTATCAGGCCGAGCAGGAAAAGCGCAAAGCCGACATCGCACGCAACCGGCACGAATTCCGTCTTGAGCGCCTGGAAAAAGAGGCACGCGAGAAGGAAGAGGCGCGTCGACGCAAGCGTGAAGCGCTGAAAAAACCGGCCGCAGATGCCCCCAGCGCGGCGCCGGCCAAACCGGCGGGCGGCAATGACGCCATCGCCGCGGCCATCGCCAAGGCCAAAGCACAGAAAGCCAAAGCGCAGAGCGAAGGCGGACAAACGGTGCCCGATGCCGCCGCAGCCGCGATCGAAAAAGCCAAGGCCGCAAAAAGCGCAGGTGCAAACACTGCGGCGGATGCGATTGCCAAGGCCAAAGCGCTGGCGGCCGCAAAGACGCCGGCACCGGACACCAGCGCCACTGCGCAAGACCCGGTCGCTGCGGCCATCGCCAAGGCCAAAGCCGCCAAGACCGCGAAAGCTGCCGGCGCAAACCCGGCCGCAGACGCCATCGCCAAAGCCAAGGCGCGGGCTGCCGCGAAAAAAACCGCCGATGTGGACGAACCCGCAACCGCGCAAACCGATGATCCAGTCGCCGCAGCCATCAGCAAGGCCAAAGCCGCCAAGGCTGCAAAAGCGGACGGCTCAAATCCGGCCGCAGAGGCCATCGCCAAAGCCAAAGCGGCCAAAGCCGCCCGTGAGAAATCATCCTGATGCCACGCAGCTCGCCACATCTGCCGGTCGCCGCCCGGGTCAATCGGGTCATGCTCAGTGTCTGCCTGGCCCTGCTGCCCGGTGTGATCGCCAGCTGCTGGTTCTTCGGCTGGGGCGTGCTGGCCAATCTGGCCCTGGCCAGCGCCACCGCCGTAGCCAGCGAAACCCTGATGCTGGCCATACGTCGGCGGCCGATACGCAAATTTCTGCTTGACGGCAGCGCCCTGGTCACCGGCCTGCTGATCGGTCTGTCGATCCCGCCCTACGCCCCGTGGTGGCTGGTGGTGTTCGGCGCCAGTTTCGCGCTGATCTTCGGCAAGCATCTGTACGGCGGACTGGGCTACAACCCGTTCAATCCCGCAATGCTGGGCTTTGTGGTGCTGCTGATCGCTTTCCCGGCGGAAATGAGCGCCTGGGTTAACCCCTCGGCCGATCTGGATCAGACCCGCCTGACCGCCTACAGCCAGGGACGCATCGGCCTGGAAGAGCTCGACGGGCTGACCGCGGCCACCCCGCTGGATCACGTCAAGACCGAGCTTTCACGCCAGCAGACCAGCCAGGAGGCCGCAGCCAGCATGGCCAGCGGGCCTGTGGCCGGCTTCGCCTGGGACTGGATCAATCTGGCCTTTCTGGCCGGCGGTCTGTGGCTGCTGCTGCGTGGGATCATCCGCTGGCAGATTCCGGTCGGTTTTCTGGCCGGGCTGGGTCTCATGACGCTGCTGTTCTGGCTGGGTGATGCCGACCGCCATCCTGGCCTGCTGCATCACTGGTTCAGCGGCGCAACCATGCTCGGCGCCTTCTTTATTGCAACCGACCCGGTGTCGGCCAGCACCACGCCGCGCGGGCGCCTGTACTACGGCCTGGGCATCGGCGTGCTGGTCTACATCATCCGCAGCTTTGGCGGCTATCCGGATGCGGTGGCTTTTGCAGTTCTGCTGATGAACATCTGCGTACCGCTGATCGACCACTACACGCCGACCCGGACCTACGGCACGGGGCCACGTCAGCCATGAACGAAGCGCAGAAACAGGCTTTGCGCAGCGCCGCCGTACTGGCCACCTTTGCGGTGATTGGCAGTGCACTGCTGGCCAGCGCCAACTGGCTGACCCGCGAGCGGATCGCCGAAAACGAACGGCAGAGCATGATCGCCCAGCTGCAGGAGATCCTGCCCGCTGACAGCTATGACAATGCCCTGCTGCAGGACACGCGCACACTCACGCTGCCGGGCAATATCTCCCCCCCGGGCGAAGACACGCTGTACATCGCGCGCCGTAATGGCATGGCCGTGGCCGCCATCCTGCCGGTCACCGCGCCCAACGGCTACAGCGGCGCCATCGATATGCTCGTCGGCATCCGTCGCGACGGCACGGTCGCGGCCGTGCGGATCACCCGCCACCGTGAGACACCGGGCCTGGGCGACGGCATCGACCGTTCGCGCAGCGACTGGATCACTCAGTTCGACAACACCTCGCTGAACAAGCCGGAGAACTGGGCGGTGCGCAAGGACGGTGGCAATTTCGACCAGCTCACCGGCGCGACCATCACGCCGCGCGCCGTGGTCAAAGCCGTGCACGGTGCGCTGGCATACTTCAAGGATCACCAACAGGACATATTCGGCGATGGCGACGTATAGCGAAATCACCATCAAAGGCCTGTGGACCAACAACCCGGGCCTGGTTCAACTGCTTGGCCTGTGCCCCTTGCTGGCGGTGAGCACCACCGTCATCAACGGTCTCGGCCTAGGTCTTGCGACCATGGCCACACTGGTGGCCTCCAATCTGATCGTGTCCTTGATTCGCAACTGGGTGCGTCCGGAAGTGCGTATCCCGGTCTTCGTGATGGTGATCGCGGCCATTGTCACCGCGATTGAATTGCTCATGAACGCGTATCTGCACCAGCTGTACCGCGTGCTGGGCATTTTTATCCCGTTGATCGTGACCAACTGCAGCATCATCGGTCGGGCCGAAGCCTTTGCCTCCAAAAACGGACCGCTGCCGGCGGCGCTCGATGGCTTCGCTCAGGGTCTGGGCTTTGCCCTGTGCCTGGTGGTGCTCGGCGCCCTGCGCGAAGTGCTGGGCCACGGCACGCTGCTGGCCGATGCCGATCTGCTGTTCGGCCCCCTCGCCGCCAACTGGGAAATCGTGCTGATTGAAGATTTCCGCGGCCTGCTGCTGGCCATCCTGCCGCCCGGCGCCTTTCTGGGGCTGGGCCTGATGATTGCCGGCAAAAACTGGTTTGACCGCCATCAGGCCGACAAGGCCAAGGCTGCCACCTCACTGGCCTCGCCCGCCGCCATCTGAGACCACCCCCTGGGGTATGCCATGATGCGCGCATGGCGAATCTGCTGATTGTTTACCACAGCCAGAGCGGGCACACCGAGGGGCTGGCCAAGGCGGCGCTCAAGGGCGCCCGTCACCAGGACATCCACAACGTCGAGGTGCGCTTCATCCGCGCCCGCGAGGCCGACGAAAACGACCTGCTGTGGGCCGATGGCATCCTGTTCGGCACGCCGGAGAACTTCGGCTACATGTCTGGTGCGATGAAGGATTTTCTCGACCGCACCTATTACCAGGTCGAGGGCCAGCTGGGTGGCCGGCCGTATGCCATTTTCATCTCCTGCGCCAATGATGGGCGTGGCGCTGCAGCCGCCATACACCGCATCATGAACGGCTACGCGCTCAAAGAAGTGGCCGACCCGTTGATCTGTCGCGGACGCCCCAAACCACAACACCTTGAAGCCGCCGAAGAACTCGGCATGACCATGGCCGCAGGCCTGGAGGCGGGGGTGTTCTAGACGCGCGAAGCCAGGCTGCTGGCCGGGCGTTCGCAACGCCTGCGCCGCGTCTTCACATTTTCTTCACGCCCGGACTTCAACTCTTCCGCCGCAAGCTACGGCTTGATACGGAAATCTCAAAGCAATCAAAAGGATTTGAATGTGGCTTATCGATACTTCGCAGTGAGAAGTGCGCTCGTGTGCGCGCTGTTTTTGGGTTTGAGCGCCTGTGGTTCGAGCGGCGACGGAACGCGCGCATCGGCCTCGGTCGACGGCAGCGACGGATTCAATGCTGACGGTGACTTCATTGGCGGCAACACCAACACCGAAAGCGGCTTCCCCAACGACGGCTCGGTTGGCGGAACCATCGTTCACGGCATCAAGACCATCGCCGGCAACCCGAGCTCGCCGCAAAAAGGTTTCGTTTGCCAGCAGTCCACCTCATTTGATGCCGGCGCTTTCATCGAGATTGGCGCCAACGGACTGGTAGGCGGTCTGCTCGGCAACTTGCTCGGACTGTTGCCAGGCGACGCGCTGGACAATCTGCTCAACGGGGTCAGCGACAGCGTGTCGGCGCTGGACTCGGATTTGCGTACGGCGGCGGTGGTCACCCAGGCCCTGTCCGGGCTCGGCGGTGTGCTCAATTCCATGGACGTTCAGGTCAACCTGCCCAGTGGGCAGACCATGCCGGCCGGCGGTTACGCGGTGTTCGCCGTGTCTTTCCCGCCGTCCCTGCTGGAACTGGGGCTGCCGACGACCCTGTCAGTCCAGACCTTGCTGGGTGAGGTGGTTCAGGAAAGCGGCGCGCAGCTGCATACCGCCAATCTGTCGGTACTGGGCCTGTCGCCGGCTCGCCCCGGCAGCGAGAATGCTTACGCTCTGGTCGGTTACAAGACCACCAAACCGTTCAACCGCGCTCAGCTACAGATCGGTTCCAGCCTGCTGTCACTGGATCTGGGAGAAAAACTCTACATCCACGAGTTCTGCACCGCAGGCGAAGTGGTCGATCCGCCGGCCTGAGACCCGCGACGGTTCAACACCGCCGTCCTCCCTTGCACGGAGGGCGGCTGTCGCGCAGACGAGCGCGTCCTGCGGGTTCGAGCGACGTCATCATCCCTCTCAAAGCATCCTCAGGCCATTTGATGCCAATGACCTGATCAGGCCATCACGGCTGGGTCATGCTCTGCTAGCGTTCTTGCATCACAAGAACACCGTCAGAGGGATCAATATGTCACACCGCTTAACCCACCGTGCGTCACGCATGTTGCGCAACGGTCTGCTCGTGGGCACCGCATCGCTGGCCTTGAGCGCCTGCGGCGAAAACCCTGCTGCAAGCCGTGCCTCAGCCGAGGTGCTTGTTGAAAGCGCCGCTGACGCCGAAGCCAAGCCGTATATTGTTCGCATGAACGACCAGCTGGTCGGCCTGCAACGGATTGAGCATGTGGTTGCCTCGACCTTGTCGCTGATCGGCGCAGAATCTGCGCTTTTCACCTATGACACCGTGTTCAAGGGCTTCGCCGCCAGGCTGACCGACAGGCAGGTTGCCGCACTTGAACGCCTGCCACTGATCGCGTCGGTCAACCCGGATCAGCTGGTCACCCTGTCCGCCACCCAGACAGCGCCGGTTTACGGACTCGACCGTATCGACGAATACGCGCTGCCCTTGGACGGTGAATACGCTTACCCGGACAGCGCCGGCGCGGGTGTCCACGTCTATATCCTCGACACCGGCATCAACCCCGACCATCAGGAGTTCAACGGACGCATCGGCGCAGGACGCAATTTCATCAACGATGGCCCGCTGGGCGTCGATTCCCTGCTGATCCTGACCCTTGATGCGGTCTGGTCCCTGCTCGGTTACCAGCCGGATCCCGACAATTGGCAGGACTGCAATGGCCACGGCACACATGTAGCGGGCACTGCGGTCGGCACGCTCTATGGCGTCGCCAAGCAGGCCACAGTGCACCCGGTTCGTGTACTGGGCTGCGGTGGCAGCGGTTCCTTCGCCGCCATCATCGCGGGTATGGAGTGGGTCGCCGAAAATGCCGAACGCCCGGCTGTGGTCAACATGAGCATCGGCGGCGGCAGCAGCGAAGACATCAACGTGGCCACCAACGCCCTGTTTGATGCCGGCATCCTGCCCGTGGTTGCAGCGGGCAACAATGATGCCGATGCCTGCTCCAGCTCTCCTGCCGCAGCGGTGAAGGCGGTCACAGTCGGCTCCAGTGACAGCAGTGACCGCGAATCCAGCTTCTCCAATCACGGCAGCTGTGTCGATATCTTTGCACCGGGCAGTGACGTCATTTCGGCCGACTACAGCAACAATACGGGCACCAGCGTGCTCAGCGGCACATCGATGGCCAGCCCGCACGTCGCGGGCGCCGCCGCCCTGTTGCTGGGCGAAACGCCATCGCTGTCACCGGGCGACATCACCAGCACCCTGCTCAGCAATGCCACCAGCGGGGCGCTTGCGCTGAGCCCGACGGATGTCGGCTCCCCCAACCTGCTGCTCAATGTTTACCCGCAAGGGGCCAAGCCCTAGCATCGCCACCACGTCTCTCCAGCGCCGGACCTGGTTCTGGTGCACGACCGAAAACGCCGTCCCCGTGATGGCGTTTTTTATTCCTGCGCAAGCAGGAGTGCCAGCGTGCGTCGCGCCTGCGCCGGACCATTGCTGATGATCGCGTCGACCTGCAATTCCAAGGCCACCTTGAGGTGACGCGGGGCATCCACGGTGTAGGCGAACAGATGCCGACAAGCCGCGTGCACGCGTGCCACGTCCGCCACGTCAAAGCGGCGGATATCCACGCAGACCGCATGCAGGGCATCAAGCACCTCCTGCGACATGCGGTCCAGATCATGCGGATGCTCCAGGTTGTGCACGCAGCGCAAATGGGCATGGCTGCGTAACACCTCCAGCAGCACCGCCTCGGAAAAACTCAGCACATAGATGCGATGCAGGTGCTGGTGGGCACTGACGCGGTCGGCCACGCGGCGAGCCAGACGGGTGGCCCACTCGGGCTTTTTCAGCGCCCCCACCGGTTTGATCTCCAGATACAGATCGGTCACCTCGCCATAGCGCTCCAGCACCTCGTCGAGATCAAGAATGCGGGTGCCGGCGAACTCGTCGGAAAACCAGCCGCCAACATCCAGCGCACGCAGTTCCTCACGGGTGTACTGAGCAATGCGCCGGTGCTTCATGCCGAGCATGGACAGGGTCTTGTCGTGGAACACCACGACCTGCTCGTCACGGGTCAGCTGCAGATCCAGCTCCAGGCCTTCGGCGCCCTCTTGCAAAGCCAGATCAAAGGCCGGTGCGGTATTTTCCGGTCGCGCCCACGAAGCGCCGCGGTGTCCAATGATGCGGGGAGTTTTCATCAAGCAATCGCTGGGTGACAATCTCGACCTACTCTACGCTAAGCCCGCCAAGAATGGATGCCCAGAATCTGCCGCTCAGCGGTATTCGCGTGATCGAAGTGGGCCAGTTGCTGGCCGGCCCTTTTGCCGGTGCCATGCTGGCCTATTACGGCGCCGAGGTGATCAAGATCGAACCGCCAGGTGGTGACCCGATCCGGCGCTGGCGCACCCTCAAGAACGGCACTTCATTGTGGTGGGCGTCTCTCGGGCGCAACAAGAAATCGCTGGGGCTGGACCTGAAACAAGCCGAAGGCCGGGCTTTGCTGCGTGAACTGAGCCGCGATGCCGACGTGCTGATCGAAAATTTCCGTCCCGGCGTGATGGAGGAATGGGGGCTTGGGCCTGACACACTGCTTGGCGACAATCCGGACCTGATCTACAGCCGGGTGTCCGGATACGGGCAGAGCGGGCCGTATGCCCACAAGCCCGGCTTCGCCTCGGTGTGCGAGGCATTCAGTGGCTTCCGCTATCTCAATGGCTTCCCCGAGCAAGCCCCGGTGCGGCCCAATCTGTCGATTGGCGACACCATATCGGCCATGCACGCGGTGATAGGGATACTGCTCAGCCTGACCGGGCGCCTGCGTGGCCGAACCACGGGCCAGGTGGTTGATGTGGCCCTTTACGAATCGATGTTCAATCTGCTCGAAGCGGTGGTTCCGGAATACAGCGGCGCGGGCCAGATCCGCCAGCCTGCGGGCACCACCGTGACCGGCATCGTACCGACCAACACCTACCGCTGCAGCGACGGCAAGTTCGTGGTCATCGGCGGCAACGGCGACTCGATCTACCGCCGCCTGATGGAGGCGATCGGGCGTCAGGACCTGGCGCATGACCCGGCTCTGGCCGATAACGCCGGCCGCGTTGAACACGAGACAACCATCGACGGTGCAATCAGCGCATGGTGCGCCAGCAATACGGCGTCTGCGGTCATCCAATGTCTGGAGACAGCCCGCGTGCCGGTCGGTCCGATCTACAACGTGGCCGACATGATGGCCGACCCGCACTATCAGGCGCGCGGTCTGTTCGAAAGCGTGGATGTGGACGGCGACACCGTGCAGATCCCGGCGATCCTGCCACGCCTGGAATCCAGCCCCGGGCGTACGCAGTGGCCCGGCCCGGCGCTGGGTGCACACAGCGATGAGGTGCTGACCAGCGTACTGGGCAAGGATTCCCGGCAGATCGCGGCCTTGCGGGCCAGCGGTGTGGTGTTTTAGGCCCGGTTCACCAGCACATAGCGCACGCCTCAGAAGCGATAAAACACGCTCAATGCGGTCTGCGTGCGCTGGTATTCCCCCGCGTACACGTAAGCGCTACCCGCGCCGGGCGCGGCCGGATACTTGGCTGCATCGTTGCTGATCCGGGTGGCCCGCAGGCTCAGGCTCAGCGCCATGCTCGGCTGCCAGGACACACCCAGACTGGTGATCTGGCCATCGCTGTCCACACGATAGCTCTTGAAGCCGTCAAAGGCGTCGTCCATGCCGTAGCTCAGACCACTGCCATCAAAACGCCCATCATCTGGCGCGATGCTGACCGTCAGATCGCCCTGACGCCAGTCATGCTGCACAAACGCACGCAGCTGGCGCGTCGGTGACCATTGCACGGCCGCACCGTAGGTCAGCTGGTCGCCTTCGTAGTAGGCATAACGCGCATTGCGCTGCTGCCAACCGGCCTGCAGCTGGGCAGTGATTTGGGTGGTCAGGCGCTGACCCAGAATCAGGTCGGCCTGAATGAACTCGCCATCACGCGCGCGGCTGCGGTAATCGCGCCAACCCAGCTGCGAAATAAGAGTCAGGCTGGGTGCCAGCAAGCCCGAGCCCAGAGAGGTCCAGGCACTGGCCTGGGCTGAAAGCCCCAACCAGGACAGCTCGCTGACCTCATCAAGCTGATGCCACTGCGCGCTCAGGCCGGTATCCAGGCCAGCGCGGCTGGCCTGCCATGGGCTCCACATCTGCTGCGCCCGCAGCGTGTAGCTCAATGAATCGACCTGTTCGGCATCATCCGGGGCGTTGTTGAGATTGTCATCCTGCCCCACCGCCAGCTCCACGCTGAAGGCCACTGCCGTGCCACTGAACAGCAGTGCACTCAAGCCAAAAATCAGGACCTGCTTCACATTGCATGGGCGCATTTTGATTTATCCTCAGCCGCAGCCTTGAGTATAAACAGCAGGACTCACGCATGCCCCAGGATCATGCCCACAACGTCGCCGCACGCCGACGTTTCCTCATGCAGGCCCTTTCCTCGGGGGCGTTGATCGGCGGTGCTGGCTGGACCGCAGCCGCACAGGCTGGCTGGTTCGGCTCGCGCCCGCGCAAGCTGCCCGAAGGGCGCTCCATCCATGAATTGCGAGGCCGGGTGCTGATCAACGGCAAAGCTGCAACACGCGATCAATTGATTCAAGGCAACGATCGCATCGAAGTCGGCCCCGGTGGTCAGCTGATCTACGGGGTGGGCGCAAATGCCTTCATCGTGCGCGAACGCTCCATCCTGGAGATGAGTGGCAAGGATCTGTTCGTCAATGCGATGCAACTGGTCAGCGGTGCAGTGCTGGGTGTGTTCGGCAAACGCAAAACCGAACTGCCCATCCACACGGCGACCGCGACCATCGGTATTCGCGGCACCGCGCTGTACACCGAATCACACCCCGACCGCAGCTACGCCTGCACCTGCTACGGGCATACCGTGCTGCAGGCGCGGCAAGCCGATCAGCGTGAAGACATCCGCTCGACCCATCATGACGCCCCGCGCTGGATACTCTCGGCACCGCAAGATGGCAGCGCCATCGTGCCCGCCCCGATGATCAATCACGACGACATGGAGCTGATGCTGCTGGAAGCCCTGTGTGGCCGCGAAGTGCCTTTCGCCACGCCGGTGGAACCGGTTGGCGGGGCCACCCGCGGCTACTGATCCAGCCCGCCGCTGGACGCGGCCTCGGCCTGCAGACGCTGAGCGGTGGCTTGCGGTGAAGCGGTGTGGCGTGCCAGCAGGGCGTAAGCCACCGGCACCACAAACAGGGTGAACAAGGTCGCCGACAGGACCCCGAAGAACACCACCACGCCCATGGCAAAACGGGTTTCCGCGCCGGCCCCGGATGACAGAATCAGCGGCAACGCCCCGGCACCGGTGGTGATGCCGGTCATCACGATAGGCCGGAAACGCACGCGCGCCGCTTCGGCCAGGGCGCGTTCGAAACGTTCGCCCTGATCACGCAACTGGTTGGCGAATTCGACGATCAAGATGCCGTTCTTGGCTGCCAGCCCCACCAGCATGACCAGGGCAATCTGGCTGTAGATGTTCAGGGTCGAACCGGTCACCCACAAACCGAACAACGCCCCGGCGATGGCCAGAGGCACGGTCAGCATGATCACCAGCGGATGCATCCAGCTTTCGAATTGGGCGGCCAGCACCAGAAACACCACCACCAGTCCGAGCAGGAACACGAACATCAGTGATGAACTGGACTCGCGAATGTCCTGCGATTGCCCTTTGAAATCGATGGCCACTTCCGGCGGCAGCTCGCTGCGCACCTTGGCGACCAGGTAATCCAGAGCCTCGCCCAGGCTCAGACCATCCGCCAGATCCGCCGACAGAGTCACAGCACGCACCCGGTTGTAGCGGTTGAGCGCGTTGGCGCCAGCGGTTTCCTTGATCGTGACCAGGCTCGACAGCGGCACCAGCGGTGCATCCGCGGAGCCCATGGCGCGCACATAGATACTGCCGATGTCGGTCGGCGTGGTCTGGGCTGAACGCTCGCCTTCGAGAATCACGTCGTACTCTTCACCGCCCTCGATATAGGTGGTCACCCGGCGCGAACCCAGCATGGTCTGCAAGGTGGCACCGATGTCGGCCACCGAGACACCCAGATCAGCGGCGCGGTTGTGATCGATCTCGATCTGCAACTGGGGCTGGGTTTCTTCGTAGTCGATGTCGAGTTCACGCAGGCCGGGGTTGTCGTCCTCAATCGCGGCGATCAGCTGCTCAGCCCAGCGCGCCAGCTGCGCGTATTCGGCCCCACCGAGCACAAACTGCACCGGCTGCTCGATGCCACGCCCGAAGCCCTGGCGCATCACCGGAAACGCGCGCACACCGGGCAGATCGGCGAGGCGCTGGCGGATATCGTCCATGATGGCCCAGGCACTGCGACGTTGTGACCAATCCGACAGCACATGAATCACAAAGCCGTCGTTGAAACGCTGAACCGAAAAGCTGCGTGGCGCTCGCACCAGCAGTCGCGACACCTCGCCAGCCTCGACCAGCGGCATCAGGCGTGATTCGACTTCCAGCATGTAGTCCTGCATGTAATCGTAGGTCGCACCCTCCGGACCATTGACCAGCAGGAAGAAAGCCCCGCGGTCTTCCTTGGGTGCGTATTCGCTGGGCAGCGCCTTGAGCAGCAAGGCGATCGATCCGACCAGTAGGGCAAACAGCGCAACCACCCACAAGGGCCGCCGAATCGAAGCGGCAATGAAACGCCCGTAGTGCGTGGTCAAGCGCTCGAAACCATTGTCGATCCAGGCCACCAGCCTGGGCGGCGCCTCTTCGCGCGAGCGCAACAACTTGGAGGCCAGCATCGGCGACAAGGTCAGCGCCACGATGGTGGAGAAAAACACCGCGCCCGCCATGGTCAGGGCAAACTCGGAAAACAGCCGTCCGGTGTCGCCTTCCAGAAACGAAATCGGCACGAACACCGCGACCAGCACCACCGATGTGGCCACCACCGCAAAACCGACCTGACGCGCACCGCGATAGGCCGCCACCAGCGGGGTTTCGCCCTCGCTGACCCGGCGGTGGATGTTTTCCAGCATGACGATGGAATCGTCCACCACCAGGCCGACCGCCAGTACCATCGCCAGCAAGGTCAGCAAATTGACCGAAAAGCCCAGCGCGTACAGCGCGATGAATGTGGCAACCAGCGACACCGGCACGGTCAGGGCCGGCACCAGCATGGCTCGGATGCTGCCCAGGAACACATAGATCACGAACACCACCAGCACGATGGCCACGGCCAGGGTCTTCCACACCTCGCTGATCGCGGCCGCAATGAACACGCCGGTGTCATAGCTCTGGTGAATGATCATGCCCTCGGGCAGGGTCGGCTGCAGACGATCTTTGAGCGCTTTGGCTGCGGCGGTAACCTGCAGGGTATTGGCCTTGGACTGCTTGATGATGCCCAACCCGACCATGGGCACGGAATTGCCGCGGAACATGGTGCGCGACTCCACCGCACCCTTCTCGATACGGGCGATCTCGCCCAGACGCACGCGATAGCCGTTGTTGCCCTGGCCGACCACCAGCTGCTGAAAGTCCTCCGGGCTGCGGTAGCTGCGCTCGATCCGCGCGGTGAACATGCGTTGATCGGATTCCAGCTGGCCCGCCGGCAGTTCGATGTTTTCCTCGCGCAGGGCCTGCTCGACATCGGCCACGGTGATCTGACGTGCGGCCATGGCTTCACGGTCCAGCCAGATACGGATCGCGTACTCCAGACTGCCACCAACGCGCACCCGCGCCACGCCCGGCAGAATCGAAAAGCGATCCTGCAGATAGCGTTCGGCGTAGTCGGTCAGCTCCAGCGTGTTCATGCGGTCGCTGGTCAGATTCAGCCACATGATCACATCGGCATCGCTGTCCTGCTTTTCCACCTCGGGCGGATCGGCTTCTTCGGGCAGGTTATTGAGCACCCCGGACACCCGATCACGCACATCGTTGGCGGCGCCGTCGATGTCGCGGTTGCTGCCGAACTCGATGACGATATCGGAACGCCCGTCCTGGCTCGACGAGCTGATGTGCTTGATACCTTCGATACCGGAAATGCGATCTTCGATCTGCTGAGTGATCTGCTGCTCGACCACCGAGGCCGAAGCGCCCGGATAATTGGTCGAAATCGACACGATCGGCGGGTCAATATCAGGGTATTCACGCAGCGACAGGCGGTCGTAGCTGACCAGCCCGAAAGCGACCAGCAACAGGCTGATGACGCTGGCGACGACCGGGCGGCGAACCGCCAGATCCGACAGGGTCACGACGCGGCTCCGGCGTGGCGGATCATGTCGGCAATCGGTGTTGCGCCATCGAAGACACCAAGAATCTTCACGCTGGCCTCAGGGCGCAGCTTGTCGCCGCCGTGCACCACGACCTGCTCACCAGCCTGCAGACCGCTGCGGATTTCGACCCAGCCAGTCGCCCGTCGGCCACTGCTGACCTCGCGCCGGGCAACCTGGCCGTCCTCGACCACATACACGGTCTGGCGCCCCTGATGCGGAATCAGCGCGGCTTCCGGAATACTCAGCGCCGCGCTGTCGGCATCATGCAGTTCAACCACAGCCAATGCGCCGGGGCGCAGTTGCGGATCGGGCTGGCGCAGGCGCGCACGCACCCGCAGGCTGCGGCTTTGCGGGGTCAGGGCCACCGCATCCACCTCCGGCATCACAGCGAAGCGCGCGCCGCCCAGGCTGGGGATGCGCACATTCAGCGCCTGGCCCGGGCGCAGCATGCCCAGGGCATCCTCGGGCACCAGGAATTCGATTTTGAGGCTCGACAGATCATGCAGGGTGGTGATGGTCTGCCCGGCACTCACATAGGCGCCGGGCGAGACCTCGCGCAGGCCCAGCACGCCGGGAAAAGGCGCCCGGATCATGCGATCAGCCAGCTCCGCCTGGGCCTGGTCCACGGCGGCATCGGCGGCCAGAAAACGGGCTTCGGCCAGATCCAGTTCGGACTGTGCAGAGAGGTCTCGCTGCTTCAGTGTGCGCAGCCGCTCAAGCGCAGCGCGTGCCTCGGTCCGGGTGGCCTTGGCTGCCCGCAGGGCGGCCGCTTCGGCGGCATGTTCCAGTTCGATCAGAACATCACCAGCTTCAACCTGTGCGCCTTCATCAAAGGCCACACGCGCAATCACATCAGACACTGTTGCGCTGATCGCCACCGACTCATTGGCCAGCAGATTGCCCAGAACCTCGCGCTGCCCTCCAATCGCGCGTTCCTGCGCGTTGGCAACGATTACGGTGGTTTGCGCCCAGACGGAAGCAGTGGCGCTCATCAGTGCCACAGTAAGCAGAAGGGATCGGATCATAACCAGGAGGTGCTCGCGAGACAGGGCATGAGACGGTCATTGCAGGGCAAGGTTCCATGACGTCACGCATTTCACGGCCTAAACTGAATGCCGCCGACCACCCCGATGCATGGAATATGGGCCATCTTACTGAAATCGCGATCTACCTGAGCGCCGCCCTGGTGGCCGTGCCGCTGTTCAGACGCCTGGGTTTTGGCGCCATTCTGGGCTATCTGGTTGCCGGCATGCTGATCGGACCGTCCGGACTGAGCCTGATCGGCGACGTTGACTCGATCATGCAGATTGCCGAAATCGGCGTGGTCTTCCTGCTTTTCGTGATCGGGCTGGAGCTCAAACCGGCTCGCCTGTGGGTTATGCGTCAGGCGATTTTTCTCAACGGCAGCCTGCAGGTGGTGCTGGCCGCAGTGCCGCTGACCTTTCTGATGCACTGGATGTTCGCCTTGAGCTGGCCGGTTTCAGCGCTGGTGGCGTTTGCTCTGGCCCTGTCGTCAACGGCCTTTGTGCTGCAGACCCTAGCCGAAAAGAAGCAATTGGGCACGATCCATGGTCGTCATGCCTTCGGCATTTTGCTGTTTCAGGATCTGGCGGTCATTCCGGCCCTGGCCCTGATTCCGCTGATGGGGGCGGCCGGCCATGGCCATACTGGCGAGACCTCCATGCTTGCGCAGACCGTGCAGGCGATTACAGTCATTGCCGCTCTGGTCGTTGGTGGCCGCTATCTCTTGCGCCCGGTGTTCCATGCCATTGCACGCTGGGGCAATGAGGAAAGTTTTACCGTGGTTGCCCTGCTGGTGGTTCTCGGTGCCGCACTGCTGATGGACTGGGCTGAACTGTCCATGGGCCTGGGCGCTTTCATCGCCGGGGTGCTACTGGCCGATTCGGAATATCGCCATGAACTGGAAGGCAACATCAACCCGTTCAAGGGCCTGCTGCTGGGGCTGTTTTTCATCTCGGTCGGCATGTCGGCCGACTTTGGCGTCATCCAGGACAATGTTGCGGTCATCGTTGGCGGCACGCTGGCCCTGCTGGGCATCAAGGGCAGTACATTGTGGCTGGGCTCGCGGATGCTGCGTGTCGATAACATCAATGCCAGCCAGCTTGCCCTGATCCTGGCCCAGGGCGGCGAATTTGCCTTCGTGCTGTTCCACACCGCTCTGCACGAAAATGTGCTGAGCAGCCAGATCACCGAACCACTGATCGCCATGGTGATTCTGTCGATGATGCTGACCCCGTTGCTGTTCATGCTCAGCGACACCCTGGGCCGGCGTGCCAGAACACGTTTGCCGCAGGATCATTACGACACCATCGAGCATGCCGAACCGCCGGTCATCATTGCCGGCTTCGGACGCATGGGCCAGATCATCGCGCGTGTCCTACAGATGCGGGGAATCGCCTTCACCGCGCTGGAGAAAGACGCCGCCCACGTCGCCATGGTGCGTCGCTGGGGCAACAAGATTTACTACGGACAGCCCAACAACCGCGAAACCCTGCGTGCCGCCGGCGCCGAACATGCGCGCCTGCTGATCGTAACCATGGACGATGCCGAGAAAGCCCTGCGCACGATCGAGCTGGCGCGACGTCATTTCCCCCATTTGAAAATCTTCTGCCGCGCGCGCGACCGCCACCATGCACTGCATCTGATGGAGCTGGGAGTCGATGGAGTGATGCGTGAAACCTGGCTATCCAGCCTGGAAATGGCCAATCAGGTTTTGCAGGCACTGGGTGATGATGCAGCCACCGCCCATCACACCACGCATGTGTTCCGCGAAGCCGATGAAGCCTTGCTGAAACGCCAGCTGTCTCATCGCAATGATCTGGACCAGATGATTCAGAGCTCGCAGCAGTTGCGCGAAGAACTGACCGAGCTGTTCGAGTCCGACCCGCGCATGTCGCCGCTCAACGAGCCGAGTTCGCGCGAGAGCTGATGTCCGCGATGGGGCCGAAGTTGCGTAGACAGTCATACCCTCGCAACTTCGGAGTCACTCATGCGTATTTTTCTTCCCTTGCTTCTGCTGCTGGTCAGCAACCTGGCCGAAGCCGCGTACTGCAATTCAAACTGGCGCGTTGGCCAGAAGGTCTTGCGTGTGGGCGATGATGCCGGCCGGGCCCTTCAGGCTATCGACCGGGTGCGGCATCGCTATGACTGGGTGCGCGGGCCCTCGGGCAAAACCTGGATGCTGCGCGAATCCGGCTACAACAGCCGCACCGTGCGTATCTCCGTCAAGAACGGGCACCTGACCCAGATTTGCCAGATTTCGGACTGAGTGTGCTGGTGTACAGCTCGCGAATACTGTCTATAATGACAGTATGGATGAACTCACTCCACGCCAGCAGCAGATTCTCGACTGGATCCGCGATCACCTGCGCCGCCACCAGCGCCCGCCAACGCAGGCGGAAATTACTGCGGCCATGGGGTTTCGCTCACGCACGGCGACCCGCGATCACCTCGAAGCACTGGCCCGCAAAGGCGCCCTGAGCCTGCAACGCGGCGCCTCGCGCGGCATTGTTGTGCACGACACCAGCGTCCCCACCCAGACCTTGCCACTGGTTGGGCGTGTGGCCGCAGGGCAGCCGATCCTGGCCCTGGAGCATGTCATCGCAGAGCACCAGGTGGACCCTTCCCTGTTTCGCGCTCGTGCCGATTACCTGCTCAGCGTCAGCGGCCACAGCATGCGTGATGCCGGCATTCTGGATGGCGATCTGCTGGCCGTGCAGCACACCCCCGAAGCCCGCAACGGCGACATTGTGGTCGCCCGCCTGGATGAGGAGGTCACGGTCAAACGCTTTGAGCAACAGCAGCATCAGGTGCGCTTGCTGCCTGCCAACCCGGACTTCAGCCCCATCGAAATCGACCTGCGTCGCCAGCCGCTGGTCATCGAAGGACGTATGGTGGGGCTGATTCGCCCCACCCCATGACGCGCCCGTCCCTGGAGCAACTGCTCCACCACCCCAAACTGTGGCGCGGTCTGTCGCAGTCCTCGCTGGCCGACCCGCGCACCGGCCATGCTGCGCTTGACCGCTTGCTTCCCGGTCGTGGGTGGCCACGTCATGCCCTGATTGAAGTACTCACCCCGGCGCCGGGTGTGGGCGAAATCAGCTTGCTGCTGCCCAGCTTGCAACAACAGCCGCAAACCTGGATCGCACCGCCCTATCCGCCCTATGCCCCAGCCCTGGCACAGGCCGGGCTGGATCTGAAGAGCCTGCTGGTGGTGCAACCAGGCACCCCGGCAGAAGGTCTTTGGGCCATGGAGCAACTCCTGCGCGATGGCACCGAAACGGCAGTGCTGGGCTGGTTCGATACCTTGTCGGTCAATATTTTGCGGCGTCTGCAACTGGCTGCGGAAGCCGGCGCTACACAAGCCTTTGTCTTCCGGCCTGCCGCCGCCATGCACAGCGCCTCACCGGCTGCCTTGCGCCTTTTTCTGGACGCCACGGAACACGGGCTTTATGTACGCCTGATCAAGGTTCGTGGAGGCCGCCCGGCTTCTGTCACCCTGCCCTTCCCCGAACATGACCCTGTGGTTGTGCCTGCATCTGCCGCAGCTCCCGCTCGAAGCACTGCCTTCCGCGCAGCCTGAACAGGCTCGGGTGGTGCTGGACTCGCAACAGCGGGTGTTCAGGCTCGACCCGCATGCGCAGGCGGCCGGCATACGCTGCGGCATGACGCTCAGCAGTGCACGCGGGATTCTTCCGCAGCTGCTCAGCCAACCACGCGAAGAGCGCCAGGAACGCGAGGTGCTGCGCTCGCTCGCGGCGTGGGCCATGCAGTTCAGCTCGCGCATCAGCCTGTCCGGTAGCGATGCCCTGTTGCTCGAAATCGGCGGCAGTCTGCGCCTGTTCGGCGGGCTGGATGCCCTTTGCCAGCGCATCGCCACTGGCCTTGATGAGCTGGGCTACAGCGCGAGTCCGGGTATCGCACCGACCCCGCGCGGCGCCGAAGTGCTGGCCCATGGGCACAACCCGCAGCCCGCACTCGACATGGCGCAATTGCAACAGCAGATCCAAACCCTACCGCTGGCCGGCCTGAACTGGGATGCACGCAGTTTGAAACGCCTCGATGCAATCGGTATCAGCCGTATCGGCCAATGCCTGGCCTTGCCCCGTGACGGTTTTCGCCGCCGCTACGGGGCTGCGCACCTTAAGGACCTGGATCGACTGACAGGCCGCAGTGCCGATCCCCGCGCCCTGTACGAGCCGCCACCGACCTTTGATCGCAGCCTGGATGTGATCGGCGACATGACCGACATCAGCTACCTGCTGCCGGGCTTTGAGCACCTGTTCAGCCTGCTGCAAGCCGAACTGCAGGGCCGCGATCGGGGTGTACAGCGTCTGCACATCGAAATGAGTCATCGCGCACATGCACCCAGCCGTATCGACATGGGCATGCAGCGGGCCAACTGCGATGCCACACACTGGCTGAATCTGCTCAACGAGCACCTCCAGCGCCATCCGCTGGTGGCGCCGGTACGCACCATCAGCGTACGCGCGCAGGATTTCGTCGAGCCGGCCAGACAACAGCAGGATCTGTGGCAAAACCACAATCTGGAACAGCGCCAGCTTGTACTGGAAAGACTCACCGCGCGTCTCGGACCGGCCGCACTCTACGCGCTGCAGGCCTGCGCCACGCATGTTCCGGAATGTGCCAGCCAGCGCGCCGCAGCGGGCCAGGGACAAGCCTTGGTACAAACCGAAACGCCACGCCCCCTGTGGCTGCTGCCTTCGCCGCAACGCATCGAATTCTCGCACCTGCAATTGTGCAGCCGGGCCGAACGCCTGGAGAGCGGCTGGTGGGACGCGCATTGCCAGCGCGACTACTATCGCGCCCGCGATCGGCTCAACCGACAGCTCTGGGTGTACCGCGATCATCAGCAACCATCGCACTGGTATATCCACGGTTTTTTCGCATGAGCACTTACGCAGAACTGCACTGCTTGAGCAATTTCAGCTTTCTGCGGGGCGCTTCGCACCCTGAAGAACTGGTCGAGCGTGCCCATCAGCTGGGCTACGCCGCACTCGCACTGACCGACGAATGCTCGCTGGCCGGCATCGTGCGTGCCCATGTCCGGGCCAAGGAGCTTGGGTTGAAACTGATCATCGGCACCGAAGTTCAGCTCAGCGATGGCCCCAAGCTGGTGCTGTTGGCCCGCAACCAGGCCGGTTATCACACCCTGTGCCGCCTGATCACCCGAGCCCGCCGCGCATCGCCCAAAGGCCGATACCAGCTCGACCGATCAGATCTGGCGCCCCTGCAGGATTGCCTGCTGCTGCTGATACCGAACGGAGCGCAACACGACGCCACGCATGCGCAGTGGCTGGCCCAGCATCACGCCGGCCGTGCCTGGATTGGTATCGCCCTGCACCGCAGCGGTAAGGATCAATCCCACCTGGCGCATTGCACCAGAATCGGCCGCGATTACGCCTTGCCACTGGTGGCCTGCGGTGATGTTCACATGCATGTGCGCGAGCGACGCATCGTGCAGGACACACTGTGCGCGATCCGTCACCAATGCACTCTGCAGGAGGCCGGTTTACGTCTGTTCCCCAACGGCGAACGCCATCTGCGTGAGCCGCGCGCGCTCAGCTCGCTCTATCCCGCCGAGTTGCTGAACGAAACCCTACGCGTAGCTGACTTGTGCCAGTTTTCCCTGGAGCAGTTGCAATACCGTTACCCGGCGGAAGATCTGCCGCCTGGACTCACAGCCAATGAACATCTGCGCCAGCTCACCGAAAAAGGCTTGCGCAAACATTGGCCGGACGGCGCTCCGAAGCGGGTGCGCGCTCTGATCGAGAAAGAACTGAAGGTGATCAAGGCGCTGGATTACCCGCATTACTTTCTCACTGTCTACGACATCATGCGCTGGGCCAAGTCGCAGGGCATCCTATGTCAGGGGCGTGGCTCGGCCGCCAATTCGGCCGTGTGCTTTGCTCTGGGTATCACAGTGGTCAGCCCGGACGATGCATCGCCCTTGTTTGAACGCTTCATCTCGGCCGAACGCAAAGAGCCACCTGACATCGACGTGGATTTTGAGCACCAGCGGCGCGAGGAGGTGTTTCAGTACATCTACCGCAAGTACGGACGCCAGCGTGCTGCGCTGACCGCCACGGTCATTCGCTACCGCAATAAAAGTGCATTGCGAGATGTAGGCAAAGCGCTGGGCTTCAGCACCGATGATCTGAGCCGGATCAATCAATCGCTGGCCTGGTGGGACCAAGCCGAAGAACTGCCGCAACGCCTGGCCGCACTGGGGTTTGATCCGGCAGCCGAGAACATTCGTCAGTGGCTGGAGTTGAGCCGTGCAGTGCAGGGTTTCCCACGTCACCTGTCCCAGCACGTTGGTGGTTTTGTCATCAGCGAATCAGCGCTGGATGCACTGGTGCCCATCGAAAACGCCGGGATGCCGGAACGCACGGTAATTCAGTGGGAGAAGGATGATCTGGACGCGGTCGGGCTGTTCAAGATCGACTGTCTGGCCCTGGGTATGCTGACCGCCATCCGCAAATGCTTTGCACTGATAAAGCGCCATCACGGGCACACGCTCAGTCGCACCCTTCTGCTGGCTCAAGAGAAGCAACAGGGCCCCGAGGTTCGCGCCGTGTACAACATGCTGGGGCAGGCCCAAAGCGTAGGGGTTTTTCAGGTCGAATCGCGTGCCCAGATGTCCATGCTGCCGCGCATGAAACCCCGCAATCTCTACGATCTGACTGTAGAAACCGCCATCGTGCGCCCTGGTCCTATCCAGGGCGGCATGGTTCATCCTTATCTGGAGCGGCGCACGCGCGTGCGCGCCAACCCCGATTACCGCCCGGCCTACCCCGCGCAGCTGAAAGAGATACTCGGACGCACCTATGGTATTCCTATCTTTCAGGAACAGGTCATGGAAGTCTGCGTTGTG
>JASBUL010000129.1 GCA_030147945.1 Oceanococcus sp.
TTGGTTTGCCGCGCGATTGGCTGTCAGCGCGACAGGACATCCTGTCCTGTCGCACTTCGATTCGCCGTCCAGGCGAATCGCCATCCATCGCACGGCAACCCAACGGCGCGTGCTCTCTATGCCCGACCAAAAGCCGGTCAGCCGCTCCAGCCGCAGTGCCGGCCGGGTTCATGTTTTTGATATGACATGCCTCTCCGAGGCGATCCGTTCTTGTGCGAATGTAAAGGCGACTCGCTGCACGGCTGCGGGGCGAATGGGGTCAACTCGCCCGGATGGCGAGTTGAGTTCCGCCAGGACAGGACGTCCTGTCGGAACGACCCCACCGAGCCCCGTAGACGGGCAGGCACCGCGCAGCGGCGAGTCGTCAGTCGCACAAGAATGGATTGACTCCCCCAACCTCAGGCAAACAACTCACCCGAAGCCGCCTTGTCCACCACAATCTGCGGCGGTTCGAAACGCTCACCGTAGGCAGCCGCCAGCTCGCGACACCGGTCGACAAACTTCTGCGCGCCGTAGGTGTTGATGAACTGCAGGAAGCCACCGGTGTGAATCGGCGCACCGATACCCATGATCGAGCCGATGTTGCCATCTGCCACGGTGCGCAGCACGTTGGTTTCAAGGCATTTGAGCGTTTCGATGACCTGACGGAACATCAAACGATCACCGATATCATCGTCGCTGATCTCGACATCGGCCTTGTAGTACTTATCCAACAGCGGCTGCCACAGCTGACGCTGACCGTTTTCGTAGTCGTAAAAACCGCCGCCGTGGTAACGCCCGCCACGCTGATGCTCACCGATCATGAAGCCCAGCACTTCGCTCATCGCTTCACGCTCGCCCCACTTGTCCTTGTAGCCCATCGCCTCCCAGGTTTCCCCGGCTTTGCGCCCAAGCTCCAGACTGACCTCGTCGTGCACCTGCAGCGGCCCGACCGGCATGCCGATACCCTTGCCGATGTTGTCGATGCGAATCGGGTGCAGGCCTTCGCTGAGCAGACGCACGCCTTCATCCAGGTAGGTGCCGAAGGTGCGTGAGGTGAAGAACGCCAGCGAGTCGTTGACCACGATCGGGGTCTTGCGAATCTGCATGGTGTAATCGAAAGCCAGGGCGAGGGTCTCGTCCGAGGTTTTCTCGCCGCAGATGATCTCGATCAGCGGCATCTTGTCGACCGGCGAGAAGAAATGAATGCCGATGAAGTTTTCCGCATTGCGACTGGCTTCGGCCAGCTGGGTGATCGGCAGGGTCGAGGTGTTGGAGCCCCACACGCCATTTTCCGGCAGCTGGTCTTCGGTTTCGGCCAGAATCTTGTTCTTAAGCTCGAAGTTCTCGAACACCGCTTCGATAATCAGATCACAACCGGCAAGGTCATCAACCTTATCGGTCGGCTTGATCAGGTCGAGCAGATCCTGTTTCTTCTGCGGGGTGGCACGACCACGCTTGATGGCCTTGTCCATCAGCATCTCGGAATACGCCTTGCCCTTCTCGGCGGCTTCCATGCTGATGTCCTTGAGGATCACTTCGATGCCGGCCTTGGCCGAGACATAGGCAATGCCCTGCCCCATCATGCCGGCGCCCAGCACACCCAGCTTCTTGACCTTCTTCTTGGGCACGTCTTTCGGTCGGCTGGCGCCCGAGTTGATCTGATTGAGCTGGAAGAAGAACGTGGTGATCATGTTCTTGGCTTCCGGCGTGCCGACCAGCTTGGTCAGGCCGCGGCTTTCAACCTTCAGCGCGGTGTCGAAATCCAGACGTGCGGCCTCGGCCATGCAATCCAGAATCTCGATCGGGGCCGGCAGCAGTCCACGGGTTTTCTTGACCGTCATGGTCGGCGCCATCATCAGCACCTGCGCCATCTTGGGATGATCCGCGCGCCCGCCCGGAATCTTGAAGCCCTTACGATCCCACGGCTGTACCGCCGCTTCGGCATTGCCCTTGTTGTCGAGAATCATCTTCTTGGCCGCCGGGACCAGCTCGTCCAGCGACTCGACCGTGGCATCGACCAGCCCGGCCTTGCTGGCCTTGGCCGGATCGAGCTTCTTGCCTTCCAGCAGATACGGCGCGGCCGCTTCAATACCCAGCAAATTGGTCAAGCGAACCACACCGCCCCCACCCGGCAGCAGGCCCAGTGTGACCTCGGGCAAGCCCACCTGCACCGAACGATCATTCCAGGCCACGCGGTAATTGCAGGCCAGGCAGATTTCGTAACCACCGCCCAGAGCCGCGCCATTGATGGCCGCCACCACTGGAACCGGCAGTTTCTCCAGACGTCGCAGCTGATCCTTGATCTTGTCCAGCGAGGCCATGAAACGCGCCTCGTCCTTGCCCTTCTCGAAGGCCAGCAGGCCGTGCAGATTGCCACCGGCAAAGAACACCTTCTTGGCCGAGGTGATCACCACACCGCTCAGCCCTTGTTCCGCCTCAAGCTTGGCCACGGTCTCGCCCATGGCCTGCTCATATTCTTCATTCATGGAGTTGACCGGCCCGGTCATGTCCATGGTGATCGTCACGATGCCGTCAGCATCCTTGTCGTACTTGAAAACACTCATTTTGAAATCCGATTGATCTGTTGCTTCAGATACTTCAATCGCGCCGTCGGGTGCGGAGTTTTCGCGGGTTCACAAGGAGGCCGCGCGCACAAGCAGGGAGCGTATTGAAATACGTGACCGACTGAGCACGCAGACGACGCCGTGAACGTGCGAAAAATGCGTGCCAGACGGTGCGATTAGAGACGCTCGATGATCGTGGAGATCCCCATCCCACCACCAACACAAAGCGACAACATGCCGCGCTTGAGATTGCGCCGCTCGAGCTCATCCAGCACGGTGCTCACCAGCATGGCGCCGGTGGCACCCAGCGGGTGGCCCATGGCGATGGCGCCACCGTTGACGTTGGTGATCTCATGATCGATGTCGAGATCTTTCATGTAACGCAAGGCGACTGCGGCAAACGCTTCATTGATTTCCCACAGATCGATGTCGTCCTTGGTCATGCCGGCGGTTTTGAGGCACTTCTTGGCCGCAGGACCCGGGCCGACCAGCATGATGGTCGGATCGGTGGCAACGATCGCACCGGCGACAATGCGCCCGCGCGGGGTCAGCCCCAGATCCTTGCCGATGGACTCGTTGCCGATCAACACGGCACTGGAACCGTCCACGATGCCGGAGGAATTACCCGGCGTGTGCACGTGGTTGATCTTGCTCAGGCTGTTGTACTTGCGCAGGATCACATCGTCGAAACCCATGCCCCCCATCATCTCGAAGGACGCTTTGAGCTGGCCCAGGCCTTCCATGGTGGAATCCGGCTTGATGAAGTCATCACGCTCAAGAATCATCTGGCCATTGGCATCGCGCACCGGCATGACCGACTTGTCGAAGTAGCCGTTGTCGCGGGCATGAGTGGCACGACGCTGCGATTCCAGCGCGAACGCATCAACATCTTCGCGGCTCCAGCCTTCCAGCGTGGCAATGGTGTCGGCACCGATACCCTGCGGTACAAAGCCGGTGTCGGCAACGAAGCCCGGGTCAGACACCCAGGGACCGCCATCACTGCCCATGGGTACGCGCGACATACTTTCCACGCCACCGGCAACCACCAGGCTTTCCCACCCGGACATGACTTTCTGGGCCGCGCTGTTGACCGCTTCCAAACCCGACGCACAGAAACGGTTGAGCTGCACACCGGCCACATTTTCGTCCCAGCCGGCGTTTTGAACAGCCAGCTTGGCAATGTCTGCGCCTTGCTCGCCGACCGGACCAACGCAACCAAAAATCACGTCATCGACCTTGCTGGTATCGAGATCGTGGCGTTGCTGCAGGCCTTTGAGCAGACCCGAGGCCAGATCGATCGGCTTCACTTCATACAGGCTGCCGCCTTTCTTGCCTTTGCTGCGCGGCGTGCGTACCGCATCGTAAATATAGGCTTGGTGACTCATGTCCCTTCCCGGTTGTGTACAAGACAGGCCCCGGAGTGTGCGCCCTGCACCTCAGCCTAACAATGATGCCATCGCTCAAAAATCGACATTTCACTCCATTTCCGAACACGCCGACCGGCGCGCAACAGGCTTTTATTCGGCTGCCGCAAAGCCCAGTTCGGTGAGGGTTACGCTGCGTGAATAGACCGGTGCATCAGGGTTGTCACCGTAGAAATCGCCGGTCAGACGATCACCCTTGATTTCAAAGTAGATGAAACCGGCACTGTCACGGTAGTTGAAGTATTCGGCAAAACCCAGATTCTGCGGCGGTCGCGTCTCCGCCCGTCCACCGGCCCCGGTGACAACAAATTCGGTGCGCCCACAGTCGCTCTGCGGGGCCATCCAGCGCAGATCATGCTCATGCCCGTGGATATAGAACTGGGCCACATCACATACGCTGTCCTGCAGAACCTGCTTGAAGGCCGGATCACCGTCCCCGTAGTTGCCGTTCGAGCCGTACTGGTAGTGGCCAAAAACGATTTTCCAGCGGGCCGGCGAGCTGCGCAGCGTGTCATGGAGCCAGGCGCGCTGGGTGGCGCCGTCGTAGATGATGTCCGGCCCCAGCTTGATGTCGGTGATCCGGCCCTGGGTGGTCAGGGTGTCGCCGTCGATGCTCCAGATTTCCAGCAAATCTCCAAACGCCTGACGGTAGTAACGCGCCGGCATGTTCCATTTGTCGCTGGGTTTGTCTTCGCGCAGGCTGTACTGCACCTCGTAGTCACCGAACAGCACCAGATGGCCGGTGGCGCCGTTGTCGTGGTTGCCCAGGGTCAGATAGAACGGAAAATCCAGTTCGGCATAGGGCAACTCGAATGCGGTGTAGAACTGTGGATCGTTGGGCCCCAGAACCGGCCCGACGTAGTAGATGTTGTCACCCGTGGCCAGGGCGAAATCGCAGCCACGCGCATCGCACACCGCCTTCATGGTGGTGGCCAAAGCTGCCTGCACATCATCCTGGGTGCCCATGTCGCCGATGGCGATGAAACGCACGACGTCATCGTCCGCCAGCGGTTGTGGCAGATTTTCCGGTGGCGCCGCAGGAATGGCCGGCCCGCCGTTGGCCGCCACGGCCGTGCTGCGCCCCCCGTTCTGACAGGCGACCAGCAGCACGCCGCACAAACCTGCCACCACAACACGACTGAGCATGTCCCCACTGCGCATGACACCAACCCCGGATAGAAAAAACGCACCAGTGTAGGTCGCCCATATTGCAGGGATTTGACGCCCCGCGTCAGCCGCCGCGGTACTCCAGCATGACCAGCGTGGCGTCGCGCTTGACCGCGTGGGTATCGACATGGATGAGAAATTCTTCCCAGATGGTCGCTTCTGCCTCATCCAGCGGTCGCCCTGCCGTAATCTCCAGCAGCGCGGAAAATCCACCCGCGTGGTGGGTTTCGAACACATCGAGCAAGCTGGCCGATGCGGCAATGATCCGATCGCCCGGATTCAGCTGATCCGACCAATCCGCCACCGGCGCGTGCTCATACTCGGCGCTGAGCTGGTAGCCCAGTGGCATGCCGACCTGCACGTGGCCGTCCACCCGTTTGACCAGGTACAGATGTGAGCGATTGACGCTGCGCGCCTGAATTGCACCATCACGGCCAAGCTCGACCACACTGCCGTGTATGGTGCGCCCGAGCATGCCACGGGTCATGTAGTTGACCAGCCGCTGACGCTCATCGCTGGCCGAGGCCGACAAGGTTTCCGCCTGCAGGGCCCAGTCCAGCAGCAGGGCCTCATAGGCGGTCAGCACGTCATCACCTTCCACCGTGGCAAACAGAAAGTAGCTGTCGGTCGGCGTACCCGGCTCGGCCAGGCGAATGTCGGTGGTGTCGCAACGCACCGGCCCGGCCCGCAAACGGCGAAACTGGACCTGATAGCTGGGGGTGGCTTTGGCTGGCACCCAGAGTGAATCCTGGGCGCGTGACATCGCAGCCAGATCAGCCACTGTCTTGCGGTTGAGATTGCCGATACATTCCGCGGCCTGAAACTGACGCCGCATCAGATGAGCCACCCACAGGATGAACGGCGCACCGCACAGCACAGTACTGATCAGCCAGACATTCTGGGAATGACGCATCCATTCACGCGAGGGGCCGGCCGGCATCTGGTAAACGTAGGCATTGAAAACCAGCCAGATCATCAGGGCGAATGCCAGCGCCAGACCGATGGCCAGGGCCCACATCGCCTTGTGGGAATGGATACGCAACGCAGGCAGGCGCGCCGTGCGCCGGGTCAGACTGTTCATGACCGTCCTTGAGAATTGAACGCCTCCCGCGAAGCAAGATGCGGGCCAGTTGCCCGCAGCCCCTACCCTAGCCGCGCCAGAAACCACCGGTCAGCAGCACCAGCACGGTCATGACTTCCAGACGTCCCATCAACATGCCCGCCGACAGTGCCCACTTGGCCGCATCGGGCAAACTGGCGAAGTTGCCGGCCGGACCGACGATTTCGCCCAGCCCCGGCCCCACATTGGTGACCGCAGTGGCCGCAGCACTCAGGCTGGTCACGCCATCCAGGCCCAGGCTGGACAGAAACATGGCCAGCACGCCAATGGTGGCGAAGAACGCGAAAGAGAACGCCACCACCGAACGCATGATGTCATCGCCCACCACCCGCCCGTTGTAGGTGTTGGGCACCACGCGGCGCGGGTACGCCAGTTGCAGCAACTGGCTGTGCAGCAACCGCACCGCCAACTGAAAGCGGAAGATCTTCATCCCGCCCGAGGTTGATCCGGAACAGCCACCTATGAAAGTGAGATAGAAAAACGCCACCACGGGCAGCTGCCCCCAGGTGGTGTAGTCATCGGTGGCAAAGCCGGTGGTGGTCACCACCGAGACCACATTGAAGGTGGCCAGCAGCAAGGCGCGCGGCGCATCGGCCTGGCCGGTCAGGCTCAGCCAGGCGGCCAGAAATGCGCTGGCTGCCAGCACAAACACCAGGAATGCCCGCACCTGCTCATCGCGAAAGATCACCAGCGGCTGATCACGCAGATGACGCACGTAGAGCATGAACGGCAGACCACCAAGCAACATGAAAACAATGGCCACGATGTGCAGTGACGCCTGATGGAACTGGGCAAACGAAGCATCCGAGGTCGAATAGCCGCCGGTGGAGACCGTGGTCAGGGCATGATTGATCGCATCAAACAGCGACATGCCGAAAACCACGTAGAGCAGCAGGCAGGCCAGCGTGAGGCCGATGTACACACTGGCAATCGAGCCAGCCACCTGGCGGGCCCGCGGCATGGCCTTCTCCGACCAGTCCGAGGATTCGGTCTGGAACAAACGCATGCCCCCGACTTGCAGAAACGGCAGTATGGCCACGCCCATGACCACAAAGCCGATGCCGCCCAGCCATTGCAAGATCGAGCGCCACAGCAAAATGGCCGGAGCGTGCTGATCAAGCTGGACCAGCACCGTCGAGCCGGTGGTGGTGATACCCGACATGGTCTCGAAGAACGCGTCGGTCACGCTGATGTGTTCAACAAACACCAGCGGCAGCGCCGCCACCGCACTGACCACCACCCACACCGTGGTGGTAAGCAGGAACATCTGGCGCGGCAACATGCTGTGCAGGACCGGGCGAAAGCCACGGAACAGGATCAGGCCTATGGCCAGGGTGGCCAGACTGGTGAAACCGAACTCACCGGCCCCGGCGGTGGTGGTGGCCACGGCCAGCAAGGCCGGAACCAGCATGAACAAGGACAGGATGGCCAGCAGCAGGCCGATCGAAAAGCCGATCGGCGCGACCCGTCTGATCACGCTGTCACTGGTCATTCCGGTCAGGCGGGCGGACTCATTTGAGTGCATCGCGCCCGGCCTCGGTCAGGCGCCAGCGTCGCGCGGTGTTTTCCAGCGGCAGCATCTGCGCCGGCAGGGATTCGATCAAACCGCGCTCGCGCAGATTCAGCAAGGTGGCCGACTCGCCCGGCTCGCCGCTCAGCGGCAGCCCGCGCTGAATCCGGCGCAGTTGACGCCACTCGGATTCCGATAAGCCGCTCATGCTTTCATGCCTTGTCCCGAACCAGCGTGCTGCGGGCCCGCATGATATACCCATCGGCGCACCGCGGGCTAAGCCTCGCGCTGTGCGAACACACCCAGAATATGCCGCCTCAGCCACTGATTGGCGGGGTCGTCATCCACATTTTCATGCCAGTAGACGTAACCTTCCGGTGGTGGCAGATCGAGCGGGAACGGCAGGATCAGGAAATCACCGGCCCGGTTGGCCACCTCGGCATAGCCACGCGGCATGGTCAGCACCAGATCGTTATGACGGACCACTTCCAGGGCCGCAAAGTAATGCTGGCAGCGCAGCTGGATATGCCGGCTGAGCCCGTGGCGTGACAGTTCCATATCTTCGATGCCACCGCCAGAACGGCGCACGGTGGCCAGAATGTGGCCCTCAGCCAGGTAGTCGTTCAGCGTGGCATGCATGTTCAGGCGTGGATGTCCGGCGCGACAGACCACGACCAGCGGGTCGAACTGCACACGCTGACGCAGAATTTTGTCCGACACCGGCAAATGCATGTCCAGCGCGACATCAAGATGACCATTGGCCAGCTCGGATTCGAGCGCGCGCCGGTCGGTCTGGATCGAAGCCAGATCAATCTGTGGCGCCTCCGCGCTGATGCTGCGCTGCAGGGCCGGCATCAGCAGCGGCTCGCTCACATCGCGCATGCCCAGGGTGAATTTGTGCGGCGTGGTGGCCGGATCAAAGCGGTTGAGATCAGACAGCATCAGATCCACGTCGCGCAGGATGTCGCGCACCGGTCGGGCCAGATTGCGTGCGGTCGGTGTCGGCACCACGGCGCGCCCCTCGCGCACGAACAAAGGATCACCCAGGGCGTCGCGCAGGCGATTCAAGGCATGGGAGACGGCCGGCTGGGTCAGATGCAGCTTGCGCGCCGCCGGCGTAATACCGCCTTCGCTGAAGATGGCGTCAAACACCACCAGCAGGTTGAGGTCCATCTTGCTGACATTCACAGAATGAATGGCTCGACATAGATCAAATACATTTGATTGATTTTAAGAGCGTTCTTATGCTGCCGCCACCTCTGCGCAGCTCCGCCCTGCGCCCGCACCAATCCTGGAGACCCGCATGAGCACCAATCGCCAGTTCAAACTCGCCCAGCGCCCTGTCGGCACGCCGACCCGCGACAACTGGAGCTACGAAACCAGCCCCGTTGCCGAGCCGGGCGACGGTGAATTCCTGGTTCGGGTGCGCTACCTGTCACTCGATCCGGCCATGCGCGGCTGGATGAACGAAGGCAAATCCTATGTCCCGCCGGTGGGCATCGGCGAGGTCATGCGCGCTGGCGCGGTGGGCGAAGTGGTCGCCTCGCGGCACGATGGCTTCGCTGTTGGCGACACCGTCAGCGGCCTGTTCGGCGTGCAGGACTATGCCATCTCCAACGGGCGCGGCGTGAACAAGGTCGACCCCAAGGCGGCGCCGCTGCCGTTGTACCTGGGCACCCTGGGCATGCCCGGCATGACCGCCTATTTCGGCCTGCTTGAAGTGGGCAAATGCCAGGATGGCGAAACCGTCGTGGTGTCGGGGGCCGCCGGCGCGGTCGGCTCGGTGGTTGGGCAGATCGCCAAGATCAAGGGCTGCCGAGTGGTCGGGATTGCCGGCGGCGCCGAGAAATGCCGCTATGTGGTTGACGAACTGGGCTTTGACGCCTGCATCGACTACAAGACCGGTGACGTCAAAGCGGGCCTCAAACAGCACTGCCCCGATGGCATTGATGTGTACTTCGACAACGTTGGGGGCGACATCCTCGATGCGGTGCTGACCCGCCTGGCCATGCATGCCCGCATCGTGATCTGCGGTGCGATCTCGCAATACAACAACACCACCCCGGTCAAAGGCCCGAGCAACTACATGTCCTTGCTGGTCAATCGCGCCAGCATGACCGGCATGGTGGTGTTCGACTGGGCAGCCCGCTATGGCGAAGCGGTGACCCAGATGGCGCAGTGGCTGCAATCCGGCCAGCTCAAATCACGCGAGCATGTGGTCAAAGGCCTTCAGAATTTCCCCGAGACCCTGCTGATGCTGTTCAATGGCGAGAATTTCGGCAAGCTGGTCCTGGAAATCGATGAGCCAAACTGACGCCACCCCCACAGATATCGACAGCGGCACGGTCAGCGCCAACGGCATCTCCATCGCCTACGAACGCTGGGGCTTGCCCACAGATCCGGCGGTGCTGCTGGTCATGGGCTTGGGTGGCCAACTGGTGATGTGGCCGGATGCTCTGTGCAAGCAGCTGGTCGAAGCCGGGTTTCAGGTTATCCGCTTCGACAACCGCGACGTCGGGCTGTCCAGCCATTTTGACCACTGCGGCAAGCCCAATATTGCCCGCATTGCGCTGGCCGCCGGACTCGGCCGCCGCCCGAACGTGCCCTACAAGCTCAACGACATGGCCCAGGACAGCCTCGGCCTGCTCGACGCGCTGGGTATCGCCAAAGCCCATGTGGTGGGCGTATCGATGGGCGGCATGATCGCCCAGCTGCTGACCACCTGGTATCCCGAACGGGTCAGCAGCCTGACCGCGATCATGACCTCCAGCGGCCACCCTCGCCTGCCCGGGCCGAGCCTCAAGCTGCGACTGCGTCTGCTGCGCAAGCGCGCCAGCGACACCGAGCAGGCCATTCGTGACTCCATGCAAACCTTCCGGCTGATCGGCAGCCCCGGCTACCCTCAGGACGACGAAGAGTTGCGCGCCAAGGTGGCGCGGCAGATCCATCGCAACATGAATCCGCAGGGCACGGTGCGCCAGATGGCGGCCATTTTGGCCTCTGGCAGCCGCGCCCGGCTGCTGCAGAAAATCGCCGCCCCAACCCTGATCCTGCATGGTCAGGACGACCCCTTGATCCCGGTCGCCGCGGCGCACGATCTGGGCCAGCGCATCCCGCACGCACGCAGCGTGATCATCGACGGCTGGGGCCATGATCTGCCCAACGCGCTGATGCCCCGGCTGGGGCGCGAGATGATCCACCACTTCCGGCTCGCCTGAGGTTTGCCGCGCTGAGCACTTGAGCCGATACTCCGCCCTGGTCCACACCACCGGAGCGACCATGCTGCGCAAGACGCTTGCCGTGACCCTCGCGGCCGCCGTGTGCCTGGGCAACGCCCAGGCCGCCGACGACACCATCCGCACTCACGCCATCACCGACAGCCTGTTCGTGCTGTTCGGCAACGGCGGCAACATCGCCGTGCTTACCGGCAAGGACGGCACCTATCTGGTGGACGACCAGTACGCGCCGATGACGCCGCACATCCGCAAGGCGCTGAAGGCCTTGAGCGACGCGCCTGTGCGCTTTGTCTTCAACACCCATTGGCATACCGATCACACCGGTGGCAACGCCAACTTCGCCCGCACCGGCAGCCTGCTGGTGGCCCACGACAATGTGCGCACACGCCTGTCCAGTGATCAGTTCATCAGCGCATTCCAGCGCGAGGTGCCGGCCGCCGATTCCTCCGCCTGGCCGGTGCTGACCTTTGACCAACGCATCAGTTTCCATCTCAATAACGAAACCGTGCACAGCCTGCACGTTGCCCGCGCGCACACCGACGGCGACAGCCTGGTGCATTTCGAAAAGGCCAATGCGCTGCACATGGGCGATACGTTTTTCAACGGCATCTACCCGTTTATCGACCTCAGCTCGGGCGGCTCGATTGACGGGGTTCTGGCGGCGCTGCAAACCGCGCTGACGCTGAGCGATGCGCGCACCGTGATCATTCCGGGACATGGTCCGATTACCGACAGAGCCGGCCTCAAACGCTACCAGCAGATGTTGCAGAGCCTGCGTGACCAGGTCGCGGCGCAGCTGGATCAGGGCCAGAGCATCGAGCAGGTGGTCGCCAGCCGCCCCACCCGCGCGTACGACGACGAACTGAGCGGCGGCTTTATCACGCCGCAGGCGTTCGCCCGGACCCTGGCAGAAAGCCTCAGTCACTCGCGGGCCGACCAGTCAGAATGAGCCATGCGCAAAATCGTGCACATCGACATGGATGCCTTCTATGCCTCGGTCGAGCAGCGCGACAAGCCCGAGTTGCGTGGCAAACCCGTAGCCGTGGCCTGGCGTGGACAACGCTCGGTGGTTTGCGCGGCCTCCTACGAGGCGCGTGAATATGGGGTGCGCTCGGCCATGCCGGCACTGCGCGCCGAACGGCTGTGCCCGGCGCTTGAATTCATTGCCCCAGATTTCAACCGCTATCGCGCCGTATCACGCCAGGTGCGCGAGATTTTTTCCCGATACACCGATCTGATCGAGCCTTTGTCGCTGGACGAAGCCTATCTCGACGTGACTCGCAACAAGCAGGACATCGCCACCGCCAGCGAGGTCGCCCAGCGCATCCGTGCCAGCATCCGCGACGAACTTCAGCTCACTGCATCGGCAGGCGTTGCGCCCAACAAGTTTCTCGCCAAAGTCGCTTCGGACTGGCGCAAACCCGATGGCCAGTTCGTGATCAAGCCGCATCAGGTCGATGGCTTTCTGCAACCGCTTCCGGTGGCGCGTATTCCGGGTGTCGGTAAGGTCATGCAGCGACGCCTGGCCGAGCTTGGCGTTGTCACCGTGGGTGAGCTGCGCCAGCTCACGCAGGCGCAACTGCAGCAGCAATTCGGCACCTACGGTCAGCGTCTGCATGAGCTGGCACACGGCCATGACGAGCGCCCGGTCCAGCCGCATCAGCCCGTACAGTCGGTGTCAGCCGAAGACACCTTTGCCAGCGACCTGCCACTGGATCAGCTCGCCCCCAGCATCGAACGGCTCGCTGCCAAGGTGTGGCAGTCTCAGCACAAGACTCCGCGTATCGGCCATACCGTGGTACTCAAGCTCAAGACCCGCGAGTTCCGCATTCTGACCCGCAGCCACACGCCGGCCAGCGCGCCGCGCTCGGCCGACGAGCTGAGCCGCATTGCAGTGTCGCTGCTGCAACGGGTGGAGCTGCCGCCGACACAGCTCTACCGGCTGGTCGGCGTGGGCCTTGCGAACTTCCGCGAAGCGCTGGACGAACCACAGCAAGCCGCCCTCTTCGAACTGTCATAAAGACTTCATCAAACTGTCGCATCGCCACCCTAGTGTCTGCGCGGTAATGAAAGCTTTGACCTGTCTTGCCGCGCTCGCTCTGAGCGCCTGCGCCAACCATGCCCCGACTGGCCAGGCGCGACTCAACGCCGCCGGTGACGTGATTGAACTGCCTGCCAGTCCGCCGGCTCAAACCGCGCGCCGCTTCGGCTTTGAATGCGGCGTGCTGCTGCGCGACGATTTCACCCGCTTCCACGAAGGTGAATGCCAACGCCAGATCGGCGCCAGGCAGGCCGCGGATCAACCGCGCGAACTCGCCGTTCACGAGATCGCCCCGGAAGGCTAGGCCACGGCCTCATCTGCGGTTACTTTAAGCGCATGAACCCTGCGCATGATGACCCGTCGGCCAGCCCGGACCGCACCGCACAAGATAGCCACATACTGGCCCGGCGCAAGCGCGTCTGGCGCCCCATGCTGCACCCCCATGCGCAACGCAAGCTGCCGCCAGCGCTGCAACCCCGGCGCGTCTATCAGCGCTGCCTGGATCTGCCGGCGGGTCTGGACGACCCCAGCTACAGCAAACTGTTGTGCGCCATCGACCAGTCACCGTTTCAGGACGACACCCAGGCCACACCCTTTTTTGACGGACACAGCGCTTTCGCAGCCATGCTCGAGGCGATCGCCACGGCCCGCCACGAAGTTCTGCTGGAAGCCTATGTGCTGCGGGGCGATGCCACCGGACTCGCCGTGCTTGAAGCCCTGCGTGGCGCCGTCGCCCGCGGCGTTGATGTCCGCGTGCTGGCCGATGCTTTCGGCTCATCGCAGACGCGGCGTCAGTTCTGGTCACTGTTCCGCAGCAGCGGCAGCCACTTCCGCCTGTCACGCCGTCCCATGTATGCCCCACGCGGCCTGCTCCCGATCCTCGACCATCGCAAGCTGTTGATCGTTGACCGACGCATCGCCTTCACCGGCGGCATGAACATCGGTGATGAATATCATGACGGGCGCGAAGGCGAAGCGGCCTGGCGCGACACCCATGTGCGCCTGCACGGCTCGATCACAGCGGAACTCGCCGCCATCTTTGCCGAAAGCTGGGAAAGCGCCGGCGGCGATCCGCTGCCCTGCCGCCCTGCACCACCACCCGGTCCGGCGGCAAGCCGCACACTGGTGCTGGATTCGCGACCGGGCCGCGGCACCAATGAGGTTTTCGCCAGCTACGCCGCAACCCTGGGCGCGGCACGCCAGCGCGTGTGGATCACCAACGCCTACTTTGCCCCCAGCCCGGCGATACTGGAATTGCTCCTCCACACCGCCCGGCGTGGCGTGGAGGTACGCCTGCTGCTGCCCGGCCACTGCGACATCCCGATCATCCGCAGCGCCACCCAGGGCTACTACTGGGCGCTGCTCGACGCCGGGGTGCTGATCTTCGAGTACCAGCGCGCCGTCCTGCACGCCAAAACCGTTGTGGCGGATGGCCAGGTTGCGATCATTGGCTCGACCAACTTTGATTTCCGCTCGTTCAACTTCAATGCCGAATGCAATGTGCTGTTCCACGACCGTGGCATGGCCGCGCAACTGGAAGCGGCTTTCGAGCGTGATCTTGAGGACTCGCTTGAAGTCACCGCCCAGGTCTGGCGCGCACGCCCTTTATGGACCCGACTGAGCGCCTGGCTGGCCCGCCGCTTCGCCTATTTCATGTAGGCAGAATCAGACCGGACGGCAACGCCACATCGACCCGCACAGGCAGGTGATCGGACCAGCCGAACGGGGTCGCCTGTGCATCGAGGATACGAAACCCCGGCGTCACCAGCACATGATCGAGCTGACGCCGAGGTTGCCAGCTGGGATAGCTGTGCAGGACCGCTTGCGGCCCCTGAAAGCCCCGCTCGCGCAGCACCGGGTGGGCGGCCAGTTCATCGTAGTCGCAATTCAGATCACCCATCAGGATCACATGCTCGTCGCCCGCCACCAGGCCAGCGATGTGGCTGAGCTGACGCGCACGATCGACCCGCCCCAGCGCGAGGTGGGTCACCACCACCGCCAGCCCCCCGCGCGAGGTTTCGATTCGATACACCACGGCAGCCCGACCCGGCACCCGGCCTGGCAGCGCATGCGCTTGCATGGCGCGCAATTCCAGACGACTCAGCACACCCATGGCATGCCGTGCAAACGGCCCCACCCGCCGATGGCTGTGGCTATGCCAGAACGGGTATTCCGCCTGCGCCGCCAGATAGTCCATCAGGTTGAGTGAGCGGGTGCGCCAGCTGCCGGCGTCGCTTTCCTGAATCGCCACCAGATCATGGTCGCGCAGCATCTGCGCCATGGGCTCGAGATGACGCGTGCGTGTCCTTGCGGGCAGCATGTGACGCCACGACTGGGTGAGGTAATCGCGGGGCTGGCGGGTGCGTATCCCCACCTGCATGTTGTAGGTCAGCAGGCGCAGGTGGCGCGACCGATCTATCATCTGCACATGCTCCTTGCGCTGGCGTACTCATCACCATGTGGTGGCGCAACGCTCCGGTGCAAGTCTGGCACCGTCAGTTCTTATAATCGCCCCATCCGAATACGAGCCGAGTTCCCATGAATGCAGACAACCCCCGGCAATACGGCAGTCTGTCACGCCTGCTGCACTGGCTGATGGCCGTCCTGATCCTGGTGCAGTTCGTCTCCGCACTGGCTCACTACGCGTTTGAGGACAGCGCCTTCGAGGCCCTGGTCTGGCCTTGGCACAAACCGCTGGGATTTGCCCTGCTGGTGACCGCGACCCTGCGGCTGGCCTGGGCCCTGGCGCAGCGCACACGCCGGCCAGCCGCTGTCAGCATGGCCGCCAGGTTCGGCCATATCACGCTGTATGCCTTCATGATCGCGGTGCCCTGCCTGGCCCTGCTGCGCCAGTACGGCTCTGGCCGCGCATTCGAACCCTTTGGTCTCACGTTGATGCCCGGCTTTGAAGGGCCCAAGATCGATTGGATGGTTGACCTCGGCAGCCTGCTTCACGGCGAACTGGGCTGGTTGCTGCTGATGCTGATCATCGGTCACGCCAGCATGGTCCTGATCCATCGGCGCCGCGGGCCGGAGCACGACGTGTGGCCGCGCATGTGGGGGGCATCAGACTGATGCGTATCTGGGTCGATGCTGATGCCTGCCCGGGGCCGATCAAGGACATCCTGTTTCGGGCGGCTGAGCGCCAGTCCATTCAAACCACGCTGATTGCCAATCACCCGATGCGAGTGCCCAACTCACCCCATATCAGCTTGTTGCAGGTGGCCAGCGGCTTTGACGTGGCGGATAACGAAATCGTACGCCGCCTGTGTGCAGGTGATCTGGTGATCACCGCCGACATTCCGCTGGCTGCGGAAGTGCTCGAAAAAGGCGCTCATGCACTCAATCCGCGCGGCGAACTGTACACCGCAGACACCATCAAGGCGCGCCTGACCATGCGCGACTTCATGGAAACCCTGCGCGCCAGCGGGGTGCAAACCGGCGGACCGGCAGCTTTGCATGCACGCGACCGTCAGGCTTTCGCCAACCAGCTCGACCGCCTGCTCGCCCGCCACGCCAAGCCCTGAATCTCAGGACTTGGGTTTCTTGCGCTTGGCACCCTTGCCGGCTTTCTTGGGCCCGCGCCGCTTGGGCGGTGCGGCTGGTGCATCATGCGCCTGGGCCGGATCGAATTCGGACATCTGCAGCTTCTGCCCGGCAACCCAGACCTTCTTGAGATGCTGCAAGGTCGCCTTGGGCATCCCTTCGGGCAAGGCCACCACGCTGTAGCTGTCGTAAATGTCGATACGCCCGATGTACTGCGCATCCAGCTCCGCTTCGTTGGCGATGGCACCAACCAGATTGCCGGGCTTGAGCTGATGCTGCCGACCGACTTCGACACGGTACAACTGCATGCCTGGCGCCGCGGCGCCAGAGGTCTTGTTCTCGCGCTTGCGTGCCTGTGCTTTCTGCTTGCCCTCGGCACGCTTTTCCGCTTTGGGCTTTTCCAGCAGCAAGGGCTTGCCGCCCTGCGCCTGACTGGCCAGGGCCGCCGCGATCTCCACCGCCGGCACGTTATGTTCCTGCTGATACTGTTCGATCAACTGGCTAAACAGACCCAGATCATTCTGCGCCAGCGTATCGGTGATGGACTGCTTGAACTGCGCAATGCGCTTGTCGTTGATCAGTTCGGTTGAGGGCAAGGCCATCATGTCGATGGGTTTGCGTGTGGCCCGCTCGATCACCGACAACATGCGTCGCTCACGCGGTGCAACGAACAGGATCGCCTCACCCGAACGGCCCGCCCGGCCGGTCCGCCCGATGCGGTGAACATAGGCTTCGGCGTCATGCGGAATGTCGTAATTGACGACGTGACTGATGCGCTCCACATCGAGGCCGCGAGCCGCCACATCGGTGGCCACGATGATGTCGAGCTTGCCCTGCTTGAGCTGATCGATGGTGCGTTCGCGCTGTTTCTGGACCATGTCACCGTTCAGCGCAGCGGCCGCGAACCCGCGCGCTTCCAGCTTGTCAGCCAGTTCCTGGGTGAGCAGCTTGGTTCGCACGAAGACGATCATGGCGTCGAAATCCTCGGCTTCGAGGATACGCGTCAGGGCATCCAGCTTGTGCAAGCCCGCCACCGGCCAGTAGCGCTGACGTATGGTCTCCGCCGTGGCGGCTTTCTGTTCGATTTTGACCTGTTGCGGCTCACGCAGATGCTGGCGCGCAATACGCTGGATTTGCGACGGCATGGTGGCCGAGAACAGTGCGATCTGGCGCGTTTCCGGCGTACGCTCAAGAATCCACTCGACGTCGTCAATGAAGCCCATGCGCAGCATTTCGTCGGCTTCATCCAGCACCAGCGTCTTGAGCGCATCAAGCTTGAGCGTGCCGCGGCGCATGTGATCCATCACGCGCCCGGGCGTACCGACAATCACGTGCGCGCCACGCTGCAGCCCGCGCAACTGACCACGGTAATCCTGTCCGCCGTAGATCGGCAGCACATGGAAGCCAGGCAGCTTGCTGGCGTAGGTCTGGAAGGCTTCGGCCACCTGAATGGCCAGCTCCCGCGTTGGCGCAAGCACCAGGGCCTGGCAACTGCCCTGGGACAGGTCCAACCGCGACAGCACGGGCAAGGCGAACGCCGCGGTCTTGCCGGTGCCGGTCTGCGCCTGACCAATCAGATCGGCACCCGACAGAACAATCGGTATGGTGCGCTGCTGAATCGGCGTGGGGTGTTCGTAGCCGACAGCGCTAAGCGCTTCAAGCACGGCAGGCGCCAGCGCGAGCTGGCTGAAACTCATGGTGTTGTCGGTCATCTGGAAAACCGGGAAAGAAGAAGAAACCGGTTCCGAAACAGCCTTGAGGGCTGCCGACTGGTCTGGGAACGCTGATTCTACGCTTTCTTGAGGTTTTGGTGTGCAAGCCTTGCCATGCGCAATCAGGTCACTAGGATGGTGCACCGGAGCTGACGATCCACGCCGCGCAGCCAGCGCGCCATTCCAAGGACAAAAACCATGCGCCACACACTGACCCGATGCACGGCTGGCCTGCTACTGACGCTGTTCTGCCATGCCGGCATCGCGCAGGAAGCCGCGCCATCCGCGCCGCCTGAAAACGCCCCGAACGAACCGGCCGCCGAGAAAATTTCCACCTTCCGCGAGAACTGGATCCTGACGGAACTGCGCAGTCTGCGTCACGACATGATGGAATACCGCAACCAGATGAACGCCATCGTGGTTGACCGCGAACTGGAGGTGGCCGACAAAGCCATGAGCTATGCCTCCAACACGGTGCTGACATTCTTCTACGTGGTGGCGGTGGCGGGCGGCATCCTGGCCATCGTGGGCTGGCGCAGCGTGCGTGATCTCAAGGACAACGTGCGCCTTTACGCCGAGGGCGAGATCGGTCGCCTGACCAGCGTGTACGAAAAACGCCTGGCCGACCTCGAATTCGACCTGCGCAACAAATCGGAGACGATTGCGGCCAACCAGGACGAAATTGAACGAACCAACGAGGTGCACAGCCTGTGGCTGAAGGCCGGCAAGGAACCCAGCACCGAGCACAAAATCGACATTTACGATCACATCCTTGAACTGCGCCCCGAAGACGCCGACGCGCTGGCCTGGAAAGCCGATGCTGCGCTGGAACTGGGTGAGGCGCGCTGGGCTTTGAGTCTGTGTCAACGGGTCCTGGCCAATGAGCCGGAAAATGCCCACGCCTTGTACCAGCAAGCCTGCGCACGGGCCGAACTGGACGAAACCACAGCGGCGCTGGATGATCTGGAACGTGCCGTGCAACTGCAACCGGCCTGGGTGCGACACGCCCGCAACGAACCGCATTTTCGCGCCATCGCCGACAACGAACGCTTCCAGAAGATCGTCGCGCAGAGCGACAGCTGAAAACAGAAACCCCGCACCAGCATTGTGATGCGGGGTTCACACCGCGTCTTGATCAGGCCAGATCGAAGCGATCTGCGTTCATCACCTTGGCCCAGGCAGCAACGAAGTCACGTACGAACTTCTCGTGGCTGTCGTCCTGGGCGTAGACCTCGGCATAGGCCCGCAGGATGGCGTTGGAGCCGAACACCAGATCAACCCGCGTGGCCGTCCAGCGCAGCTTGCCCGTGGAGCGCTCGCGCACTTCGTAAAGGTTGTTACCGGTCGGCACCCAGGTGTAGGCCATGTCGGTCAGGTTGACGAAGAAGTCATTGCTGAGCACGCCTTCGCGCGCGGTGAATACGCCGTGCTTGCTGCCACCATGGTTGGTACCCAGAACACGCATGCCACCCACCAGCACGGTCATTTCGTGCGCGCTGAGGCCGAGCAACTGGGTGCGATCCAGCATCAACTCTTCGGCGCTCACGCGGTAGTCCTTCTTCAGCCAGTTGCGGTAACCATCGTGCACCGGTTCCAGCACGTCGAACGAAGCCGCATCGGTCTGCTCATCGGTGGCATCGCCACGGCCTGGTGAGAACGGCACCTCGATGTCGACGCCCGCCGCCTTGGCGGCCTGCTCGATGGCCACGTTGCCGGCCAGCACGATCACATCGGCAACACTGGCACCGCTGTCGCGCGCCAGGCCTTCAAGCACGTCGAGCACCCGGGCCAGACGCTGCGGTTCATTGCCTTCCCAGTCCTTCTGGGGCGCCAGACGAATACGTGCGCCGTTGGCACCGCCGCGCATATCGGAACCACGGTAGGTCCGCGCGCTGTCCCAGGCCGTTGCCACCAGCTCATTGAGCGGCAGCCCGCAGGCTGCGATGCGGGCCTTGAGCGCGGCCACGTCGTAGTCACTGCGACCGGCCGGCACCGGGTCCTGCCACAGCAGATCCTCGGCCGGCACGTCGGGGCCGATGTAGCGCGCCTTGGGCCCCATGTCGCGGTGGGTCAGCTTGAACCAGGCGCGAGCGAAGACCTGCGAGAAGTAGTCCGGGT
Organism: Oceanococcus sp.; assembly: GCA_030147945.1. Lineage (GTDB taxonomy): Bacteria > Pseudomonadota > Gammaproteobacteria > Nevskiales > Oceanococcaceae > Oceanococcus. Next base: position 20,421 of record JASBUL010000129.1, read on the forward strand.
CCTTGTAAAAGCGCTCGGAAATCTTGCGGTAGGCCGGATCCATCTTCATCGCCATGTCGGCGTCGGTCATGATCGGGTTGTGTCGGATCGAGGGGTCCTCGACATCGACCGGGCGATCCTCATCCTTGATATCGATCGGCTCCCACTGCCAGGCACCGGCAGGACTTTTCTTGAGCTCCCACTCGTAGTTGAGCAGCAGGTGAAAGTAGCCGTTATCCCACTGCGTGGGGTGCGTGGTCCAGGCACCTTCGATGCCACTGGTCACGGTATCGCGGCCAATCCCGCGCTGGGTTTTGTTGTTCCAGCCCAGCCCCTGATCCTCAAGCTCGGCCGCTTCCGGATCGGGCCCCAGCAAGGCCGCGTCGCCGTTGCCATGACACTTGCCCACGGTGTGTCCACCGGCGGTCAGGGCCACGGTTTCTTCATCATCCATGGCCATGCGTGCGAAGGTCACGCGCACGTCCTGAGCGGTCTTGAGCGGGTCGGGGTTGCCATCCACGCCCTCGGGGTTGACGTAGATCAGCCCCATCATCACCGCCGCCAGCGGGTTTTCCAGATCGCGCTCGCCCGAGTAGCGGCTGTTGGGGTTGTCGCTGGGCGCCAGCCACTCAGTTTCCGAGCCCCAGTAGGTGTCCTTTTCCGGGTGCCAGATGTCTTCGCGACCGAAACCGAAACCAAAGGTTTTCAGCCCCATGGATTCATACGCCACAGTCCCGGCCAGAATGATCAGATCAGCCCAGCTGATCTTGTTGCCGTATTTTTTCTTGAGCGGCCACAGCAGGCGTCGCGCCTTGTCCAGGTTGACGTTGTCCGGCCAGGAATTGAGCGGCGCAAAGCGCTGATTGCCCGTGCTGCCACCACCGCGCCCG
>JASBUL010000121.1 GCA_030147945.1 Oceanococcus sp.
GTGACGCAGCTCGAATTCATGCTTCGACACCGGAAACACCGAGGCAAACGTCATCGGGCGCTCGGTGTCGCGGCGTGCCAGCGCCCGGCGCAGCAGGGCCGCATCAAAGTTACCCGTAGCCGACAGCTCGGCATGCAGCGAACGCGCCAGGGTGATGGCGTTGCCGTAGTGGTTCAGCGTGAGCGCGCAGGCCAGGCTGTCGCTGTCGCCAAAAATACCGGCCTGAGACGCCAGCGGAATACCGGGCAGACAATGCGCCGCATCAATCTGCCCCAGCAGCAATGCATCACGCACCTGCGCCCAGGAGCGCATGGCGATCAGGTCAACCTGCAAATCGTATTCGGCATAAAGCCCCAGATAACTTGCCGCAACCAGCGGCAGGGCATCGACCAGCGGCATGAAACCCAAACGCACGAGCGAGGCCATGGCCAAACCCGCGTCAGACGCCGCGGCCACACAGGGATGCGACCACACCGCCCGCACCGGATCGCCGGCGAAGCTGCTGTCGCATCAGCCATGTGCACGCATTCTTCATGCTGCTGTTAAAGCAAGAGGCATGCCTGCTTGGGGCAAGGCTGAAGCGGCTCTGCCAGGCACGTGCACCCGAGCCCACGCAGACGCCTCAGCGCCTCGATGCGCATTGGCAACGCGTCTGTGCAGGCAAAAGTTCGCCCTGGCGCGCCCAGCGTGCGACCATCGCGCCCCCAAACCTCCTACCCCTGAGTTTCATCGTGCTCGCTGCAAACAACATTACCCAGCAATTTGGCTCCAAGCCGCTGTTCGAAAACATCTCGCAGAAATTCGGCGGCGGTAACCGCTACGGCCTGATCGGAGCCAATGGCTGCGGTAAATCCACCCTGATGAAAATCCTCGGTGGAGACCTGGAGCCCAGCACCGGCAATGTCAGCCTTGAGCCCGATGTACGCCTGGGCAAACTGCGCCAGGACCAGTTTGCCTTTGAAGAATTCAGCGTGATCGACACGGTGATCATGGGGCACCATGAACTGTGGACGATCAAGCAGGAGCGCGACCGGATTTATGCGCTGCCTGAAATGAGCGAAGAAGACGGCATGCGGGTCGGCAATCTGGAATCCGAGTTCGCCGAGCTGGATGGCTACACGGCCGAAAGCCGCGCGGGCGAGCTGTTGCTGGGCGTGGGCATTCCGGTCTCGCAGCATTTCGGCCTGATGAGCGCGGTTGCACCGGGCTGGAAGCTGCGCGTCTTGCTGGCGCAGGCCCTGTTTGCCGAACCCGATGTGCTGTTGCTGGATGAGCCGACCAACAACCTCGACATCCACGCCATTCAATGGCTGGAAGACACGCTGAATCAGCGCGATTCGACCATGATCATCATTTCCCATGATCGCCATTTCCTGAACAGCGTGTGCACGCACATGGCCGACCTCGACTATGGCGAGCTGCGCGTCTACCCCGGCAACTACGACCAGTACATGCTGGCTTCTACGCAGGCGCGGGCGCAGCTGATGGCGGAAAACGCCAAGAAGAAGGCGCAGATCAGTGAACTGCAAGCGTTCGTGGCGCGTTTCTCGGCCAATGCTTCAAAGGCCAAGCAGGCCACCTCGCGGGCCAAGCAGATCGACAAGATCGAGCTGGCCGAGGTCAAGGTCTCCAGCCGCAGCAATCCGTATATCCGCTTCGAGCAGGAGAAGAAGCTGTTCCGCAACGCCCTGGTGCTGGAGAACCTGAGCAAATCGTTCGATGACCAGCAGGTGCTGCACGACATGTCGCTGATCGTGGAGGTTGGCGAACGCATTGCGGTGATCGGTGAAAACGGCATCGGCAAATCGACCCTGCTGCGCGTGCTGATGAACGATGTG
>JASBUL010000006.1 GCA_030147945.1 Oceanococcus sp.
CCACCCAAGGGGCAGCCGTTGTTGCTGCAGATTCTGATTTCCTCATTCCCGATCCTACTGTTGATCGCGGTGTGGGTTTATTTCATGCGTCAGATGCAGGGCGGCGGCGGTCGCGGCGGCGCATTGAGTTTCGGTAAAAGCCGGGCACGTATGCTCAATGCCGATCAGGTCAAAATCACCTTTGATGACGTGGCAGGCGTTGAAGAAGCCAAGCAGGAAGTCTCCGAACTGGTTGATTTCCTCAAGGACCCGGCCAAATTCCAGCGCCTGGGCGGCAAAATTCCGCGCGGCGTGCTGATGGTCGGCTCACCCGGTACCGGTAAGACCCTACTGGCCAAGGCCATCGCGGGCGAGGCCGGGGTGCCGTTCTTCACCATTTCCGGCTCCGATTTCGTGGAGATGTTTGTCGGTGTCGGTGCATCGCGCGTGCGCGACATGTTCGAGCAGGCCAAAAAGCAGGCACCGTGCATCATCTTCATCGATGAAATCGATGCGGTAGGTCGTCATCGTGGCGCCGGTCTTGGTGGTGGCCACGACGAACGTGAGCAGACCCTCAACCAGTTGCTGGTCGAGATGGACGGCTTCGAAGGCAACGAGGGCATTATTGTCATAGCCGCGACCAACCGTCCGGACGTGCTCGACCCGGCGCTGCTGCGCCCGGGCCGCTTCGACCGTCAGGTTGTGGTGCCGCTGCCGGATGTGCGCGGCCGCGAACAGATTCTCAAGGTCCACATGAAACCGGTGCCGCTGGCTGGCAACGTCAAACCGGACATTCTGGCCCGCGCCACCCCCGGTTTTTCCGGTGCCGACCTGGCCAACCTGGTCAACGAAGCCGCGCTGTTCGCCGCGCGGGCGGACAAACGCCTGGTCGACATGGATGACTTCGAGCGCGCCAAAGACAAAATCATGATGGGCGCCGAGCGTAAATCCATGGTCATGTCCGAAGACGAAAAGCGCCTCACCGCCTACCACGAGGCCGGGCACGCCATCGTCGGACTCAAATCCAAGGAACATGATCCGGTCTATAAGGTCACGATCATTCCGCGTGGTCGCGCTCTTGGCGTCACCATGTTTCTGCCCGATGAGGATCGCCACAGTTACACCCGTCAGCGCCTGATGTCGCAGCTTGATTCGCTGTTTGGCGGGCGCATCGCCGAGGAAATGATCTTCGGCCCGGATGCGGTGACCACCGGAGCGTCCAACGATATCGAACGAGCCACCGACATCGCGCGCAAGATGGTCACCAAATTCGGCATGTCGGATCGTCTTGGGCCGCAAAGCTACAGCGAGGACGACGGTGAAGTCTTTCTGGGCCGCAGCGTAACCCAGCACAAGCAGATGTCGGACGAAACCGCGCACGTGATTGATGAGGAAATCAGCCGCCTGATCGATGACAGCTACAAGCGCGCCCAGACCATTTTGAAAGATCACGAAGAGATCTTGCACATGATGGCCGACGCGCTGATGAAGTACGAAACCATCGATTCCAAGCAGCTGGCTGAGCTCATGCAGGGTCGCCCGCCGGGTCCGCCCGACAGCTGGACCGACAATGACAACAACGGCAACGCCCCGCAGGCCGGTAGCGATGCCACCAGCGCCGAGGCCAAACCTGACGTGCCGCCGCCGGGCGCCGATCCGGCTGGCCAGCACTAAGGCCACGATGACAAGCACCGCCCGCTTTGCCGGGCGGTTTTGTTTATGAGCCAGAGCGATACAGCACACCCAGTACGCATCGACAAATGGCTATGGGCCGCACGTTTTTATAAAACGCGCGGTCTGGCTGTGGATGCCATCAAGCAGGGCCGGGTGCAGTGCAACCGTGAGCGACCCAAACCCAGCCGCATGCTGCGCGTGGGCGACGAACTGGTGATTGAAAAGGGCGATCTGCGCTTTGAAATCACGGTGCTGGAGGTGTCCGAGCAGCGCGGGCCGGCCCCCGTCGCCCAGCAGCTTTACCGCGAGTCGGAAGAAAGCCGACGCCAACGCGAACAGCAGTCCGCACAGCGCCGTGCTCAGCGTCTGAGTGCACCATTGCCGCCACAAACCCGGCCTGACAAGCATGCACGTCAGCGCATCCGACGTTTGCTGGGCAAATAAAAAGGGCCCCGCAGGGCCCTTGGCAGTTTATCCGTTGATGATGCTGTTCAAGGTTTCGCTAGGGCGCATGACCTTGACCAGTTTCTCGGTGTCGGGCCAGTAGTAGCCGCCGATATCCACCGCTTGCCCCTGCACGGCGTTGAGTTCCTCGACGATACGCTGCTCGTTGTCGGCCAGCGCCTTGGCCAAGGACTCAAAATGCGCTTTGAGCTCTGCGTCCTCATCCTGGGCAGCAAGGGCCTCAGCCCAATACAAGGCGAGGTAGAACTGACTGCCACGATTGTCCAGCTCGCCGGTGCGACGTGACGGACTCTTGCCATTGTCGAGCAGTTTGCCCGTCGCTTGATCCAGGGTTTTGGCCAGCAGGTTGATGCGCGGAGAATCGTATTTTTCGGCCAGCCCTTCGAAGCTCGCCGCCAGCGCCAGAAATTCGCCCAGCGAATCCCAGCGCAAATGGTTTTCCTCGACCAGCTGCTGCACGTGCTTCGGTGCGGAACCGCCGGCGCCGGTTTCGTACAGACCGCCGCCTTTCATCAGCGGCACGATGGACAGCATCTTGGCGCTGGTGCCCAGCTCCATGATCGGGAACAGGTCGGTGAGGTAGTCACGCAGAATGTTGCCGGTGGCGGCGATGGTATCCATGCCGCGCACGCAGCGCTCCAGGGTGTAGCGCATGGCACGCACCTGCGACATGATCTGGATATCCAGCCCCTCGGTGTCATGATCCTTGAGGTAGGTTTCGACCTTCTTGATCAGCTCATTCTCGTGCGGGCGATAGGGATCCAGCCAGAACACCACCGGCATGCCCGAAGCGCGGGCGCGGTTGACGGCCAGCTTGACCCAATCGCGGATCGGCTCATCCTTGACCTGACAGGTTCTCCAGATGTCGCCCTGTTCAACCTGGTGCGACATCAACACCTCACCGGTGGCATTGTCAACCACCCGGGCCTCGCCATCCTGTGGCACCTCGAAGGTCTTGTCGTGCGAACCGTATTCTTCCGCCTTCTGCGCCATCAGGCCGACATTGGGCACCGTGCCCATGGTGGCCGGATCAAACGCACCATTGGTTTTGCAGAAGTTGACCACCTCCTGATAGATGCGTGCGAAGGTGCTTTCCGGAATCACCGCTTTGGTGTCCTTGGGCCGGCCGTCGGCCCCCCACATCTTGCCGCCGGCGCGGATCATCGCCGGCATCGATGCATCGACGATCACGTCGTTGGGGGCATGCAGGTTGGAAATGCCCTTGGCCGAATCGACCATTGCCAGTTCCGGGCGATGCTCATGGCAGGCATGCATGGATTCGATGATCTCTTCGCGCAGCGAACCGGGCAGGGCCTCGATTTTGCTGTACAGGTCGACCAGGCCGTTGTTGACGTTGACGCCCACTTCATCGAACCAGAATTTGTGCTTCTTGAAGGCATCCTTGTAGAAGGTGCGCACCGCGTGACCGAAGACGATGGGGTGCGAGACCTTCATCATCGTGGCTTTGACGTGCAGGGAGAACATCAAGCCGGTCTTGCGGGCATCTTCCAGCTGTTCTTCGTAGAACTCGACCAGCGCCTTCTTGCTCATGTACATGCTGTCGATGACTTCCCCGTCAAGCAGGGGAATCTCCGGCTTGAGCACATGCACGTCGCCATCCTTGGTGACCAGTTCCATACGCACGCTGCAGGCCTTGTCGACAGTGATGGATTGCTCGCTGTCGTAGAAATCGCCATGCCGCATGTGCGCAACATGGGTGCGCGAAGCCATGCTCCATTCCCCCATGCTGTGCGGGTTCTTTTTGGCGTAATCCTTGACCGCCTTGGGCGCGCGTCGGTCAGAGTTGCCTTCGCGCAGCACAGGGTTGACCGCACTGCCCAGCACCTTGGAATAACGCGCCTTGATGTCCTCGTCTTTTTCGTCCTGCACCTCGACCGGGTAATCCGGGATCGCATAGCCCTGCTGCTGCAACTCGGCGATGGCGCTCTTAAGTTGCGGCAGCGAGGCGCTGATGTTGGGCAGCTTGATGATGTTGGCGCTGGGGTCCTGGGTCATCTCACCCAGTGCAGCCAGCGTATCGGGGACACGCTGCTCTTCGCTCAGATACTCGGGGAAGGCCGCAAGTATGCGGGCGGCCAGCGAAATATCGGTGGACTCCACCTCGATACCGGCTGGCGCTGAGAATGCCCTCACGATAGGCAGGAACGAGGCCGTGGCCAGCATCGGAGCTTCGTCGGTAATCGTGTAGGTAATGGTCGGTTTTTCAGCGCCCACAGTGGTCTCCAGTCGTGGTGTGTACGAGTGCGATCCGCGCTCGCGTATTCTACGCCCTCAGCGCCAGCTTATGGGTCGCCAGGCGGATTCGCACAGTGCGTGCAGGATAAGAAACACGGCTGCGGCCGGAGTTCCGTCACTTTTGCTCCGGACCTTGCGCCTCATCGCGCTGACGCAAAGCAAGCAGGCTGCTGCCGACCACGATCAAGGCGCCGAGGATGCTCAAGCCGTCAGAGCGCTCGTTCCAGATCAGCCAGCCCCACGAGGCCGCAAACACCACAACCAGATAATTGAAAGGCGCGACCTGGGCAGCCGGCGCCAGTGCGTAAGCGCGCGTCAGGCAAATCTGGGCCAGCGTCGCGCAGGCCCCGGCCATGGCCATGAGGAGCAGGGCGCGCGCATCGGGCTGCTGCCACATCCAGGGCAGCGGCAGCAGTGAGATCAGCAGGCTCAGCGCCGTGAAATAGAACACGATGCGCACCGCCGGTTCAGTGCGCGCCAGACGGCGGATTGCCACGAAGGCTCCGGCGGCCATGACGCCCGAGGCCAATCCGACCAAACCAACCCAGCCGGCTGCTGCCGGGTTGGAGGGGCGCAGAATCAGACTGACGCCGACAAAACCGACCAGTACCACCGGGACAAGGCGCGCGCTGGGCCGCTCTTGCAGCCACAGCCAAGCGATAAAGGGCACATACAAGGGGGTGGAGTAATTGAGCAGCATGGCCTCGGCCAGCGGCATGTGCGCAATCGCAAAGAAGAAACAGTACATGGCCGACAAACCGATGACGCAGCGTGCGACATGCATGCCCAGACGCTGGGTGCGCAGCTTCGATGCGCCATGCCGCAGCAGCACCGGAGACAGCGCAAGCAGGCCAAAGGCGTTGCGCAGAAACACCACCATGGCGTTGTTCAATTCGGCCGCCGCAAACTTGATGGCGACGCCCATCAGGGCAAAGCAAAAGGCTGCGCCGAGCCCGAAAAGTCCGGCCCGACGAATCGCAGGTGCAGAAGAAAGCTGGGAGAACGCGCGCTGTGGCATGATGATGTTTTTGCCGCCCCGCGGCCCTGTACCAACGACTTGATGCGCCAATGACCCAACGCAAAGCCGAGATTCTACTGGTAGAAGACAACGCCGCCGACGTGCGGCTGGCCGAAGAAATCTTCAAGGAGGGCGGGCTGTCCTTCAACATGCAGGTGGCGCGCGATGGCGAGCAGGCGCTGGCCATGCTGCGGCGTGAAGGCGAACATGCGGATCTGATCATGCCGGACTTCGTCCTGCTGGATCTCAATTTGCCGCGCAAGGACGGGCGTGAAGTGCTGTCCGAAATCAAACAGGACCCACGTTTGAAGCGCATTCCGGTGATGGTGCTGTCGACCTCGAATGCACCGCGCGACGTGCTGACCTGTTACGAGCTGCAGGCCAATGCCTACATCTGCAAGCCGGTCGATCTGGACGAATTCATCGATCTGGTCGAGTCCATCCAAGCGTTCTGGATGCGTTTCGCCGAATTCCCGCCCAAGGACTGAGCATGGACAAGTTGATGGTGGCCATCGCCGCGTTCTATGGCATGTCGGGGGTTGCCATGGGGGCTTTTGCTGCGCATGCGCTGAAGAAGCGTCTGGATGCCTATGCGCTGGACATCATTCAAACCGCGACCCAGTACCAGATGATCCATGCGGTCGCGATGTTGGCGATCGTCGCCCTGGCTCATGCCGGTGAATTCCAGTTGCGCACGCCGCTGTGGTGCTTCGTGATCGGTGTTGCGCTGTTCAGCGGCAGTCTTTATGCGCTTGCTTTAAGTGGCATCAAGCCACTTGGCGCGATCACGCCCATCGGCGGGGTCCTGCTTTTGCTCGGCTGGATCCTGCTCATCATCAAAGCGGTCAAGGCCGCCCCGGCCATCTAGACCGCAGCCGGTGCGTCGGCGGCGCGTGCGATGAACGTCTGCGCATCCAGCGGCGTATCCAACACCTCGGGCAGGGCCACCACATTCGCCTGCACAGCGGCACTCACCTCGGCCGGCAACGCCTGCCGTATGCGCATGACCACCGCCTCGCCGGCCTCTGCAGGCAAGGTCGGCAACAACAGCGCAAAGCGCGCATCGCCAAGATAGGCGAGGGTATCGAGATTGTGCCGCGTGATCGTGCGCACGGCGCGGGCGAGCGCGCTCAGCCGGGCTTCTGCCGCATCCAGGCCCTGCGCCGCCACGACATCGGCCATCTGCCCCACGCTGAGCACGACCACACAGGATGAGCTCGCGCTACGCCGCGACCGCTCCGTTTCCTCACACACGCGGTTGTAGAGCGCTTCGCGGCTGAAGCAGTCAAACCGGGTGTCGATCAGCTGCAAGGGATAATGACCCTGCAGGGCAGCGTCCATCTGGCGACGCCACAAAGCACCACCAATCAGGCACACCAGCATGGCCGAGCCCATCAGCACGATCCGGCTGCTTGCGGCCCCATCAGGATCCACCAGCAGGTCGCCCATGGCGCCCAGCGGGTAGAGCACCTGGCTCCACTGCAAGGCGCTGACCACAAGCCACGACAAGCAGATGACCACCGCCACGCTGAGCGCCGAACGGCTCGGCAAGATGAAAAACGAGGCCAGAACCATGGCGGGAAACAGCACCGCGAAGGGACCAAATACACCACCGAAGAATTCGTACAAGCCCGCCAGGTGGAGGATCTCCCACAGGCATACGGCCGCCGCCAGCATGCGTAGCTTGTTCAGCGCCTCGCGCGGGGTCCGCCGGTACCAGCCACGAAAAATCAGCGCCAGGGTCAATATGCCGTTGGCCAGCATGGCTTCGACGAAAAGCAACCAGAACACGCGGCTGTTGGCCGAGCCATCCCGCACCACCGACGGTGCCTGATCAAGCAGCGCCAGCATCACGAGCAAGGCGCCCAGACCAACCCAGTTGAGCAGGCTTACGGTGCGCAGCACGGCAAGATAGTGTTCGGGCTGAGCGACCTTGCCGGGACTGTTCTGTGTTCTCTGCATGGTATCGGTCATCCCTTAAGGACGGCAGTCCTTGGGCAGGTGTTGGGGTGCGATATTGGGTGAGCTGCACTGCCAGCGCAAAATGCTGCTACCAGCGGCGGTACTGGGCGTGAAAAGCAGTTGCCCGGACTGCAGCCCCGGGTCATCAAGGCTGACCCGGATCACACCATTTTCGATCACTTCAATGCCGCTGACGTAGCGTCCGGCATAGCGCTCGGGGGCACCAAGTGCGACAGAAGCGTTCGAGCCCGGCAGCTGGCCCTGATTGGCCCAGTGCTCATCCACCGCGCGTCGTATCGGGCCGACGACGCCAAGCGCTTCGGTGAGTTTGGCCCGGTTGGCGTAGTTCATGTACGTCGGCAGGGCGATCACCAGAATGATGCCGATCACGAACATGATGGTCAGCAATTCGATGAGCGTGAACCCGCGCCACCGCGATTTGCGGTCGGGGGTACGCTGTTTTGTGCAGCGGACTTGAGCGTCGTCCGCAAACGATTCGACCACGACGGCACCTGTGGAATGATGGGCCAGAATCAATCAGTAAGCCCATCATCCCCAGGCGACGTAAAGTTATTGTGATTTTTGTCCTGCCAGATACAGCCAGGTACTGAGCACCGTATCCGGGTTGAGCGACACCGACTCGATCCCCTCGTCGAGCAGCCACTGCGCCAGATCAGGGTGATCCGACGGGCCCTGACCACAGATGCCGACATACTTGCCGGCTTTCTTGCAGGCCTGAATGGCCATGTGCAGCAGGGCTTTGACCGCCTCATTGCGCTCGTCGAACATGTGCGCGATCAGGCCGGAGTCACGGTCCAGGCCCAGCGCCAGCTGGGTCATGTCATTGGAGCCGATGGAGAAACCATCAAAGTGTTCCAGGAACTGATCGGCCAGCAGGGCATTGGACGGCAGCTCGCACATCATCATGATCTTCAGATCGTCCTTACCGCGCTCCAGGCCAAACGACTTGAGAATGTCGATAACCTTCTGCGCGCCGCTCACGGTGCGCACGAACGGCACCATGATCTGCATGTTGGTCAGGCCCATTTCCTCGCGCACATAACGCACCGCTCGGCATTCCAGCTCAAAACAGGCCTGGAAGCTCGGGTCGATATAGCGCGAGGCGCCACGGAAGCCGATCATCGGGTTTTCTTCGTGCGGCTCGTACTGGCGTCCGCCGATCAGTTTGGCGTATTCGTTGGACTTGAAGTCGGACAAACGTACGATGACCGGCTCGGGTGCGAAAGCGGCCGCGATCGAGGCCATGCCTTCAGCCAGACGTTTGACGTAGAAATCGACCGGATCGGCGTAGGGCGCCGACAGTTTGCGGATGGTCGACTGCAGCTCCGGGCTTTGCTTGTCGAATTCAAGCAAGGCCTGGGGGTGCACACCGATCATGCGATTGATGATGAATTCCAGGCGCGCCAGTCCCACACCGGCATTCGGGATCGAGGCAAAGTCGAACGCGCGGTCCGGATTGCCGACGTTCATCATGATCTTCAGCGGCACCGGCGGCATGTCGCCGAGGTCGACCTCATCCACGGCAAAATCAAGATTGCCCTCGTATACGAAACCGGTATCACCTTCAGCACACGACACGGTGACCTCGTCGCCGTCTTTCAGCGTGGTGGTCGCATCGCCACAGCCCACAACGGCCGGAATGCCCAGCTCACGCGCGATGATCGCGGCATGACAGGTGCGTCCGCCACGGTTGGTGACGATGGCGGCGCAACGCTTCATCACCGGCTCCCAATCCGGGTCGGTCATGTCGGTGACCAGCACATCGCCAGGTTGTACGCGCGCCATTTCCGAAATGTCGCTGACATTGCGAATCACACCGGCTCCGATCTTCTGGCCGATGGCGCGACCTTCACTGAGCACCGCGCTGCGACGTGACAGGCGGTAACGCTGCAGGCTGCCCGAACCGGCACGGCTCTTCACCGTTTCCGGGCGGGCCTGAAGAATGTAGAGCTTGCCGTCGATGCCGTCCTTGCCCCATTCGATGTCCATCGGGCGACCGTAATGCTGCTCGATAGTCAGGGCCTGCTGGGCCAGCGCCTCGGCTTCCTCATCGCTGAGGCTGAGCAAAACACGCTGATCCGCCGGCACGTCGACAAATTCGACCGTCTTGCCCAGGCTGCGATCCGCGGTGTAAACCATCTGCGTGGCCTTGGCGCCGACATTGCGACGCAGGATGGCCGGGCGATTGACGCGCAGATTGGGCTTGTAAACGTAGAATTCGTCAGGATTCACCGCGCCCTGAACCACGCCTTCACCCAGACCAAAGGCCGAGGTGATGAACACCACATCCTGGAAGCCGGATTCGGTGTCAATGGTGAACATCACGCCGGATGCGCCCTTGTCCGAACGCACCATGCGCTGGATACCGGCCGACAGTGCAACCTGCTCGTGGGCAAAACCCTGATGCACGCGGTAGGAGATCGCGCGGTCGTTGTACAGCGAGGCAAACACTTCCTTGATCGCGGCCAGCACGTTGTCCAGGCCGTTGACGTTGAGGAAGGTTTCCTGCTGGCCGGCAAACGAGGCTTCCGGCAAATCTTCCGCGGTGGCCGAGGAACGCACCGCAACGGACACGCCTTGCTCGCCGGCGAGCTGCGCATAGGCTTCGCGGATATCCGCATCCAGCTTGGCCGGGAAGGGCTGGTCCATCACCCACTGACGGATGGTCTTGCCGGTCTGCGCCAGGGCAACCACGTCTTCCGGGTCGAGTTTGGCCAGCTCGCTCTGAATCCGATCGGCCAGGCCGTCATGGTTGAGAAACTCACGGTACGCATCCGCGGTGGTGGCAAAACCATCCGGCACACTCACGCCAGCTGATGCCAGATTGGAAATCATCTCGCCCAGGGAGGCATTCTTGCCGCCCACGCGCTCGACATCACCCATGCCCAGCTCACGAAACCAGATTACGTACTTGTTATCCACGAGTTACCTCTAGATGATGGTGTGTGTTGCGGCCTTCGCGACGTCATCTGCCACCACTGCGAGTAACACCCGACATGCCGAAAAAACGCAAAGTGTTTTTTCTTTCCGACCGTACCGGCATCACTGCAGAAACGCTGGGCAACAGTTTGTTGTCCCAGTTCGATGACATCGAGTTCCAGCGCACAACGCTTCCGTTTATCAATTCGCCGGAAAAAGCCCGGGCCACAGTTGAGACCATCAACCTGGCTGCGAGCAACGGCGAGCCCGTCATTATATTCAGTACGACGGTCAACAACGAAATCCGCAGCATCCTGCGCCAGTCCCAGGCGAGCTTTTTTGACCCGTTTGACAGCTATGTCCCGGAGTTGGAAAAGGTTTTGCAGGAGAAGTCGCTGCACGTCGAAGGGCGCGCTCACGGCATGCCGGACGTCGGACGTTACGAATCGCGCATCGACGCGATGAATTTTTCCATGCATCACGACGATGGCCAGACCCGCAAGGGCCTGGAGCGCGCAGATGTGATCGTGCTCGCGCCATCGCGCTGTGGCAAGACACCGGTGTGCCTGTACATGGCGCTGCAGCATGGTTTGTTCTGCGCCAACTACCCACTGACCGAGGACGACATGGAAACCCGTCGTCTGCCGGAACATCTGATGGAGTTCCGGCACAAGCTGTTTGGCCTGATTCTCAGCGCCGAGCGTTTGCAACAGATCCGCGAGGAGCGCCGCCCGGGCAGCCGTTATGCCTCGTTGCAACAGTGCCTGTTCGAGCTCAACGAAGCCGAGCAGATGTACCGCCGCTTCGCCATCCCGTTTGTGGATTCCACGGCCATGTCGATCGAGGAAATTGCCACCCTGATCATGCATGAGAAGGGCCTGCGCAGGCAGACATTCTGATGGCAACTCTGGATTTACCCAACTGGGAACATCTTGGCCGCCCGCGCAGTTTTGCCGGCTTGATGAATCTGTGGGAAAGCAATTTCCAGCGCATGCAGCGGTTGCTGCCGGACCTTAATTTGAAAGCCGATCAGGCGCGCTCGATCAGCCAGTCGGATTCCCCGCTGTATCTCGACATCCTGGAACGCAATCCCTACACCTTGACCCTGATGCTGACCTACCGGCTGGCGGATCAGACCGAGACCCCACGCCTGCGCGTGCGCATTTACCGCGATGCCGGGGTCGCTCAGGCCATGGATGCCGAGCCGGCCGAATTCGGCGAGAACCTGGACCGGCAATGGGAACGCAACCTGCTGCTCAACAAGTGGTTGGACTACTGCCTGGAGCATGGCCACGGCTTTGCCTTGGCCGACCACGTTTCGTAGGGCGGCTCGGTCAGCGCTTGCGTAGACTGTCAGAGACCTGGATGGTCGATGACAAGCGATACATGGATGTACTTGAGCGCGTCTGCGCAAGCGCTGAGCGGGCCGTGAGACGGCCCAGATCAGCGGCCGCCAATCAAATCCAGAAGCTCCCGCGTTTTGGTCTCAACCAGCGCCTTGTCGGCGCGGCTTTCCACATTCAGGCGAATCACCGGCTCGGTGTTGCTGGCGCGCAAATTGAAGCGCCAGTTGGCAAACTCCACGCTCAGACCATCGATGCGGCTGACCGCCTTGGCCTCGCCGCTGTAGCGCTCGGCCACACGCTCGATGGTCGCTTTGGCATCGTCCACGGTGCGGTTAATTTCGCCGCTCGACGGGTAGGCTGCGATGCGCTCCGAAACCAGGGTGGACAAGCCGGCGGCGCGCTGACTGACCAGTGCCGCGACCATCAGCCATGGAATGTTGCCGTTGTCGCAGTACGCGAAATCACGGAAATAATGATGCGCGCTCATCTCGCCGCCATAAATGGCGTTGTTGTCGCGCATGATCTGCTTGATGAAGGCATGACCGGTGCGCGCTTCAATGGCCTGGCCGCCAGCGGCCTCGACAATATCGATGGTGTTCCAGGTCATGCGCACATCGTAGATCACATTGGAACCCGGATGTGTCTCCAGCAAAGCCTGGGCAAGCAGGCCAACGATGTAGTAGCCCTCGATGAACTCACCGTGCTCGTCGAACAGGAAGCAGCGGTCGAAATCACCGTCCCAGGCGACACCGAAATCCGCCTGATGCGCACGCACCGCATCGGCGGTGGCCTGGCGGTTTTCCGGCAGAAGCGGGTTGGGGATGCCATTGGGGAAACGCCCATCCGGTTCATGCTGGATGCGAATGAACTCAAACGGCAGGTGAGGAGCCAACGCATCCACGATCGCCCCGGCCGGACCGTTGCCGGCATTGACCACGATGCGCAGCGGCTTGAGCTCGAAGTCGGCCACGTAGCCGAGCAGGTGCTGGATATAGGCCTCGCGATGGGCCAGCGGTTTGAGCTGCGGCGCGTGTGCCGGGCAGTTCGTGTCATCGACGGCAACCAGCGCTTCGATCTCACCCAGGCCGCTGTCTGCGCCGATGGGGCGTGACTGCTCACGCACCAGCTTCATGCCGTTGTAGTCCATGGGATTGTGGCTGGCCGTGGTCATGATGCCGCCGTCCATGGCGTATTCAAAGGTCGCGAAATAGACCTCCTCGGTGCCACACAGTCCGATGTCGTAAACCTCGACGCCCTGATCAATCAAACCGAGCGCGACCGCATCACTGAGCTCTTTGCTGGTCAGGCGTACATCCTGTCCCAGCACAACTTTTCCGGGCTTGATGACTTGCGCGTAGGCGCGGCCGATACGCCAGGCGATATCACGATTGATTTCGTCGCCCAGACGTCCACGGATGTCATAGGCCTTGAAGGCCGGCAGCTTACTCACACAATGTCCTTGTCCGACCGTGGTCGGCATTCATGATTTGTTCAAACGGTATTTGCGCACCAGGGTGCGCAACTGATCGTAGCTCAAGCCCAGCGCCTGCGCGGTCTGCCCCTGATGATGGTGATGATCGGCCAGGGCTTTTTTCAGCACATCCACTTCCTGCTCTTCCATGAAGGCCTTGAGATCGAAAGGGTAACGCGGCAGTGCAGCGGCCTTTTGTGTTTGCGCGCTGGTTTGTGACTGGGTCTGCGGTCGATAGGGCGATGCGAACGGGTCAAAGATCAGGTGGCGCAGTGGTCTGTCGGCGGCCTCGTGCCGATAAACCGAGCGCTCGACCACATTGCGCAGTTCACGCACATTGCCCGGCCAGGCGTAGTCGAGCAGGGCGGCCTGCGCCCCCGGGGCAAACCCGGCGAACACGTCGCGCTCCAGTTCGCTGGTCATGTGCTGCGCAAACTGCTCGGCCAGCAGCAGAATGTCATCGCGTCGCGCGCGCAGCGGCGGCAAGGTGACCACGTCGAAGCTCAGACGGTCCAGCAAGTCGCCGCGAAAACGGCCCTGTTCCACCGCGCGAGGCAAATCCTCGTTTGTGGCGCCGATCACCCGCACGGAGATCTTGCGCGTTTCACTGCTGCCCAGCGGTTCGAATTCGCCGTATTCGATCACCCGCAGCACTTTTTCCTGCAAGCGCGACGACATGGTCGCCAGCTCATCCAGAAACAGACTGCCGCCATCGGCAGCCTCGAAGCGTCCAGGACGGGCGCGCTGGGCGCCGGTAAAGGCCCCGGGCACATGACCGAACAGTTCAGCATCCAGCAGGTCTTCGCTCAGTGCCGCGCAATTGAGCTTGAGGAAGGGTTTGTCCCAGCGCGGTGAAAGATAGTGGATGCGTGCGGCGAACAACTCCTTGCCTGTGCCGCGCTCACCGATCACCAGGGCGGAGCGCTCAAGCTCGGCCAGGCGCGAGGCCGCCTCGACAGCCTCGAGAAAGGCCTCGGATTCTCCGAGCAGGACGGGCAAAGGACTTGTTGGCATGGGTTGAAATTACCACTTATTGGTTTTATTCACCACAGCGCATTGGCTAGCCGCCCACCAGAAAATATTTAGTCTTTATATATCAATCACTTAAACGCCCAACAAAAGTTGGCACGGCGCTTGTTATCTCTATGCCAAGAACATCACCAGCAGGAGATCAACATGGGCAAGCTCACCACACTTCGCATCCTCGGCCTGGCCAGCATTTTGAGCCTTGCGCCGCTGACCGCGACCGCACAGTCGGTCGATGACGACACCATCATGCGCATCAAGCATGAACTGACATCCAGCATCCCGGTGGGTGGGGTGATCGCACTCGAGCAACTGCGTGATGCGCGCAATCTCGCATCCGAAACCCCGCTGACCGCCGCCACGCGGCCACAGCCTACCCAGCAGCCGCATCCGGCCGCTACTATCGAACACCTGTAACGGAGAGCCTCATGGGCGTTTATTCACGACTCTCGGACATCGTCAACTCGAATGTCCACGCATTACTCGACAAGGCCGAAGATCCGGCCAAGATGGTTCGCCTGATCATCCAGGAGATGGAAGACACCCTGGTTGAGGTGCGCTCGGCTTCGGTCAAGACCCTGGCTCGGCAGAAGGAAATCAACCGCGAGCTCAAGCAACTCAACGAGGGCATCGCGGAGTGGGAAGCCAAGGCCGAACTGGCCATGAGCAAAGACCGCGAAGATCTGGCCCGCGGCGCGCTGATGTACAAGAACCAGCTGGTCGAAAAGCGTGACCTGCTGGCCGAAGAGCAGCAGATCGCCAAGGAACAGGTGGAAAAGCTGGATTCCGATATTCGCCAGCTCAATGCCAAGCTCAAGGACGCCAAGGCGCGCCAACGCAGCCTGCTGATGCGCAAGGACAATGCCGGCACCCGCCTCAAGGCCAAGCAGCAGATGGACGATGCACGCCTGGATGATGCGCGCACCAAGTTCGAAGCTTTTGAGCGTCGCATTGAAGGCCTGGAAGCGCAGGTCGAGGCCGAGGAACTGGGCCAGGGTGACGATCTGGAGAAAGCATTCTCAGAGTTGGAAGCTAACGACGAAGTGGAGGCCGAACTGGCCCGCCTGCGCAAAAAGCTTAAGCCTGAAGCCGATTCCTGAGATCATCTTGCCAATCATCCCAAAGAGAACATAAATGGACGTTGCATCGGAGCTTCTATTTGTGCCGGCGGTGCTGTTCCTGGTCATCGTGGTGCCCTTGTGGCTGGTGTTTCACTACATGACCATCTGGAAACGCGACCGCCGCCAGCAGAAACTCGAAAATTCCAGCCATTCCGACCTGCATGTAAAGGCGGACCTGATGGAAGAACGTCTGGACGCGATTGAAAAACTTCTCGATGTGGATACGCCCGACTGGAGGTCGCGCACATGAGTATTTTCAAAGAACTGTCAGAAATCCGCCGCGATCCCGACAACGGCATCCTGTTCGGGGTTTGCGCAGGGCTGGCTGATTATTACGGCTGGCGCCGCCGCACCACGCGTCTGGTGGTTTTCCTGCTGGCCTTCTTCATCAACTGGCCGATCATTCTGGCCTACGCCATTGCGGTGTTCGTGTTCCCCACGGTGGATGAGAAGCTGCCCACGCCGAAACGCGGGCAGGGCGCAACAAAACAGGCTACCGACGCTGAGCCTGCACGCCCTCGTTACAATGGCCCGCTGCGCGAGCGCTATGCGCGTATCGAACGCCGCATGCGCCGCGTCGAAGCCTATCTGCACGGCAATGAACATCAGCTGCGCGCCGCATTTCGGGATCTGGAGACCGGATGAGTTCAACACCTGAGCAACATCAGAAAACGGTGGCCGAGTCCGCCGTCAGCGAACAGATTTACAAGATCTTTCCGAATGATTTGAACTACAACGGCAATGTGTTCGGTGGCCTGATCATGGCCCAGATGGACCGCATTGCGGTTGTCGTGGCCGAGCGCCATTCCGGCAAGCTGTGCGTCACCGTGGGGGTCGACGCGGTGCAATTCATCCAGCCGGCCACCGGCGCCGACACGCTGATCTATTCGGCATCCTGCAACCGCGCCTGGAACACCTCGATGGAAATCGGCGTCAAGGTCATGGCCGAGCTGTCACGCAGCGGCGCACGCCGACACATCCTGTCGGCCTACCTGACCTTCATCGCGCTGGATGACAACGACAAGCCCAGCCCGGTCCCGGCGGTGGTGCCGCACAGCGAAGCCGAAGTGCACCGTTTTCAGGAAGCCGCACTGCGACGAGAAGCACGCCTGGCCCACGCACATGAGCTGCAGCGCGTACGCGCCGCGCGCGCGAACAACCCCGCCGCGCACTAGAGACCAAGCCAGCAGCCCGGGCGCCATGTAAAATGCGCCGCTCATTTGCCACACAGTCAATGCCATGAGCACTCTGGTCCTGCTTCGCCACGGTCAAAGCCAGTGGAATCTAGAAAATCGTTTCACCGGTTGGGTCGATGTCGATCTGACCGAGCAGGGCCGGGCCGAAGCGGTTGCCGCCGGGCAGCTGATGAAGGCCGAAGGCCTGCATTTCGATGTGGCCTTTACCTCGGTGCTCAAGCGCGCAATTCGCACCCTGTGGACCGCGCTGGACGAGATGGACGCGATGTGGTTGCCGGTGCAGCGTTCGTGGCGACTGAACGAGCGCCATTACGGCGCACTGCAGGGCCTGAACAAGGCCGAAACGGCCGCCCAGCACGGCGAAGACCAGGTCAAAATCTGGCGTCGCTCCTACGACGTGCCGCCTCCGGAAATGCCGACCAGCGATGCCGGCCACCCGGTGCATGACGCCCGCTATGCCAGTCTCGACAACCGCGTGCTGCCGGGTACCGAATCGCTCAAACTGACCCTCGAGCGGGTTCTGCCGTTCTGGTTCGACGCCATCGCCCCTGAACTCAAGCAGGGCCGCAATGTGCTGGTCACGGCGCATGGCAACAGCCTGCGCGCGCTGTACAAGTTTCTCAATCAGGTGTCGGACGAAGACATCCTGGAGGTCAGCATTCCCACCGGCATGCCGCTCAAGTTCGAACTGGACGAGGAGCTGAACGTTGTGCAGTTCGGCTATCTGGGCGATGCCGACGCCGTGGCCAAAGCGGCAGCAGCGGTCGCCAACCAGGGCAAAGCCTGAGCCACAGCATGCGCATCGCCTACATTGGCCTGGGCGTCATGGGCGGCCCGATGGCGGCGCACCTGTGTACCGCCGGGCATACACTGCAGGTCTACAACCGCACCCGCAGCAAAGCCGAAGCGTGGCAACAGCGTCACGGCGGTCAGGTCTGTGACAGCCCCGCACAGGCCGCCGAGCAGTCTGATGTGCTGATCACCTGTGTCGGCAATGACGATGATCTGCGCGAGGTTTGCCTGGCAGCGACACACGGCGCCTATGCCAGCCTGCCATCCGGCGCTCTGCACATCGACCACACCACCAGCTCGGCGCAACTTGCACGCGAGTTGGACAGCCAGGCGCGCAGCCTCGGCCTGCGCTTCGTCGACGCTCCGGTATCCGGCGGACAGGCCGGCGCCGAGAACGGCGCACTCAGCATCATGTGTGGCGGCACGCAGGACGACTACCAGGCCGCAGCTGCGGTGTTCGGCGCCTATGCTGCCAGCCACGCCTTGATCGGCCCCAGTGGCAGTGGCCAGCTGACCAAAATGGTCAACCAGATCTGTGTGGCCGGGGTGGTGCAGGGACTGGCTGAAGGTCTGAAGTTTGGTGAGCGTGCCGGTCTCGACATGAGCCAGGTGCTGAGCGTCATCGAAAATGGCGCCGCCGGCTCCTGGCAGATGAAAAACCGCGGACACAGCATGCTGGAGCGCGCCTTCGACTTCGGCTTTGCGATCGACTGGATGCGCAAGGACCTGGGCATCGTGGTGGCCGAGGCCGCGCAGCTCGGCGCCGCGCTGCCCATCACGCGCCAGATTCAGCGCTATTACGATGAACTCAGTGCGGCCGGGCGTGGGCGTCAGGACACCTCGGTGCTGATTGCGCGCCTGGACAACGACGACGAGACGGCATGAGCAAAGCCTTTGAAGATGCGGCGTTCATGCATGGCGAGGATGCGCGCCCGCTGCGCATCCTGGCCGAGTATCTGGAGCCCAAGCAGCGCCTGCGCGACAACCGCATTGAGCGCGCCATCACCTTCTGGGGCTCGGCGCGCATTCAGGCCGGCGATGACCGCGTCGGCGACGGTCGCGACTACTACGGCATGGCCAGTGATCTGGGCAAACGTCTGGCCGAGTGGACCATGCACACCCATGACAGCGGGCAGCGCTACCACGTCCTGACCGGCGGCGGCCCGGGCATCATGGAGGCGGCACACGCCGGCGCCGCTGAGGTCAATGCGCGGCTCAACGTGGGCTTCAACATTTCACTGCCGTTCGAACAGCGCGCCAACCCCTATATTCCGGACGATCAGGTCTTCGAGTTCCATTACTTCTTCACCCGCAAGTTCTGGTTTCTCAACCTGTCGGCCGCACTGGTGATTTTCCCCGGCGGCTTCGGCACCCTGGACGAGCTGTTCGAGTTGCTGACCCTGACCCAGACCGGCAAGACCCACGCGCGCCCCATCGTGCTGTTCGGGGAAAGCTACTGGCGCGAAGTGATCAATCTGGAGGCGCTGGCGCGCCAGGCTCTGATCGAACCCAAGGACCTAGAGCTGGTGCGCCACGTGGACTGTGTGGACCGGGCGTTTGACATCCTGACACACAGCCTGCAGTAAATCCGGCTCAGGCGTCGCTGGCGGCTGTTGCAATCGCCATCGCCAGCTCCAGCGCCTGCTCGCCATTCAGACGTGGATCGACCTGCGAGCGGTAACGCTGCTTCAGATCTTCGGCGCTCAGCGCACGTGCGCCACCGGTACACTCGGTGACATTCTCGCCGGTCAGCTCCAGGTGCACGCCGCCCAGGCGGCTGCCCATCTGACGATGCACCCGGAAGGCGGCCAGCAATTCACCCAACACATGGGCGAAATCACGGGTTTTGAGGCCATCCCCGGTGGTCTGGGTGTTGCCATGCATGGGATCGCACAGCCACAAAGCCGGGTGACCACTGGCGGCCACCGTTTCGACCAAACCAGGCAACTCATCCTCAATCCGCGCATGACCGAAGCGATGGATCAAGACCAGGCGGCCCGGTGTGCGCTGCGGGTCGAGCAGGGACAGCAGACGCAGCACATCATCAGTCGACAGCCCCGGCCCGAGTTTGACCCCGATCGGATTGGCAATGCCACGACAGTATTCGACATGCGCGCCGTCGGGCTGGGCCGTGCGCATGCCGATCCACGGCATGTGACATCCCAGGTTGTAGTGATCGGGCCCAACGGCATGGGTCAGGGCAGCCTCATACTCCATGACCAGCGCTTCGTGTGAGCTGAACAGCTGAATCCGATCCAGATGAGCCAGCCGTTGCCCGGAAAGAGTTTCGAAATAGCCCACCGCATTTTCGATCTCGGCGACCAGACGGGCATATGCCTGGGCATGAGGGGTGTGCTGCATCCACGCCAGATCCCAGTTTTCCGGGTGGTGCAAATCTGCAAAACCACCGTCGATCAGGGCGCGTACATGATTGAGACTGAGCGCAGCCAGGGCATGACCTTCAAGCAGGCGCTGCGGCTGCGGCGTGCGCGCCTCGGCGGTAAATTCCGGCGCATTGACCAAATCGCCACGAAAACTCGGCAGTTCGACACCATCGCGCGTTTCGCTGTCGGCCGACCGTGGCTTGGCGTACTGGCCTGCAAAACGGCCAATGCGCACCACCCGCTGTTTGAGCCCGTGGGTCAATACCAGACTCATCTGCAGCAGCACACGCAAGCGGTTGGCAATGATGTCGCCACGGCATTCGTCAAACGACTCGGCACAATCGCCGCCTTGAAGCACAAAACACTCGCCGCGTGCGGCGGCCGCGAGTTCGGCGCGCAGCGTGTCGATCTCGCCCGAGGTCACCAGCGGCGGACGCAGGGCCAGCGTATCGGTGGCGCGCTTGAGCGCATCGGCGTCCGGATAGCTTGGCTGTTGCAGGATAGGGCGATCACGCCAGCTGTGAGGTGTCCAGAGAGACATGCGCAAGTTCGTTCGATGATGGGGTGTGCATTATCGAATTCCTGAACCCTTTTGCCCAATTCGTCAGGCGCATTAAACTGCGCCCATGCTGCCGGAACGCATTGCGCACGAGCGCCTGACCCAAGACCTGGCGACCCTCAATCAAGCGCTGGGGCGCCAAGACAGCCTGCCGCGTCTGCGCTTTGATTTGCGTGGCCGCTGCGCCGGACTGGCCTTGCCCCAGCAATGGACGATCCGATTGAACAACGCGCTGTTGCAGGAGCACGGCGCCGAATTTGTCGATGACACCGTCCCGCACGAATTGGCCCATCTGGTGGCCTATGCTCATCACGGTCGCCGCATTCGCCCGCATGGCGCGGAATGGGCAGCGCTGATGGGCGTGCTCGGGCGCCCGGCCACGGTGTGTCACAACTACGCTGTCAAACCGGCGCGACAGCTAACTCGCCACACCTATCATTGCGTGTGCCAACGCCATGAACTGAGCAGCATCCGCCATGCCCGCGTGCTCAAAGGCCAGCGCTATCAGTGTCGCCGCTGCGGGCAGCCGCTGTGCCCGGGTGACGGCCCGCATGGCAGTTGATAATGTTGCCGGTCACAACAAGCCGTCTTTCTGGAACGCATCGCCGATGAGCAAAATTCTTGCGCTCGCCGTACTCTCCCTGCTGACGGGCTGCAGCACCGTCAATCATCTGGTGCAGACCCCGTTGCGCTGGGTCGGCCTGGCCGACAGCGCGGCCCCGGGCATCGATCAGGCGCGCCTTGCCAAACATATCGAAACCCTGGCCTCGGACCGTTACGAAGGACGACAGCCGGGCACCCCCGGCGAAACCCACAGCGTCAACTATCTGACCGAGGCTTTCGCGGCGGCAGGCGCCGAACCGGGCCATCCCGATGGCGGCTATGTGCAGAACGTGCCTTTGGTCGGCCTCACCGCGCAGACCGATGTCGGCATGCAGATCAACGGCAAACCGCTGCCGCTGACCCTGCAGTCCGACGTGGTCGCGTCGACACGCCGGGTCGAAAAGCTGGTGCGTGTGCGCAAATCGCCGCTGGTCTTTGTTGGTTATGGGGTGCAGGCGCCGGAGTATGACTGGGATGACTACAAAGGCATGGACATGCGTGGCAAGACCTTGCTGATGCTGGTCAATGACCCGCAGATTCCGGACCCGGCTGCGACCGACGGGCTTGATGCACAACGCTTCAAAGGCCGCGCCATGACCTATTACGGGCGCTGGACGTACAAATACGAAATCGCCGCCAAACTCGGCGCTGCGGCGGTGCTGGTGATCCACGAAACCGGCCCGGCAGGCTACCCCTGGGGCGTGGTGTCTGATGGCATGGGTCAGGAACATTTCACGCTGGACACGGCCAATGGCAGCAGCGACAAAGTGGCGGTTAACGGCTGGATTCGTGACACCACGGTACGCCGCCTGATGTCCGCGGCCGGGCTGGATTTCGACCAGCTCAAGGCCGCCGCTGTGCGTGACGACTTCACGCCGGTCAGCCTGCCCGGGCAGGCCAGCTTTCAGATCAGAAACCGCATCCGCAAGGTCCAGTCGGCCAACGTGGTGGCGCGGATTGAGGGCAACCAAAAGCCCGACGAGCTGATCGTGTTTACCGCGCATTGGGATCATCTGGGACGCGACCGCAGTCTCAACGGCGATCAGATCTTCAACGGCGCGGTCGATAACGCCACCGGCACTGCCGGCCTGATCGAACTGGCCCATGCTTTCGCGGCAAACCCCGCCGAGCGCAGCGTACTGTTGCTCGCCGTCACGGCTGAAGAGCAGGGTCTACTTGGCGCTGCGCACTATGCCGCCAATCCGCTTTACCCGCTCAGTCAGACGGTCGCCAACATCAACATGGACGCCATGAACGTATGGGGTCGGACCGAAGACGTGGTTTTGGTGGGCAAGGGGCAAAACACGCTGGAAGATGATCTCGCCGCCGCCGCACATGGCCAGGGGCGCACGGTGGTGGATGAGCGCACACCGGAAAAAGGCTTTTACTTCCGCTCAGATCATTTTGAATTCGCCAAACGCGGTGTCCCGGCGCTGTACGCCCGCAGCGGCACGCGTTTTGTCGGGCGCGATGCTGACTTTGGCGCTCGCATGCAGCAGCAATACATCGCCAACGACTACCATCAGGTCAGCGACGAAGTAAAAGATGATTGGGACCTGTCAGGTCTGGTTCAGGATCTGCAGCTGCTCGAAGCCGTTGCTCGCCGCGTGGCCGCCGCACCCGGCACCCCGCAGTGGAAAACCGGCTCGGAGTTTTCCCGTCCCGCCACCCGGCACCCTTGATGTCCGATCCCTCCGATTGAGGATTAAGTGATGAAAACAGTCGACCGTCTGGAACTGCTCAAAGACACCGTTCAAAACGCCATCGACAATGGCGCGACCAGCGTGGAACAGGTCCATCAGTACATTGCCGCACTGCCGTTCGAGACACTGGAGAAACTGGGTTTCTTCGAAGAGCGCGCCGGCCAGTTCAAAACCAAACAGGCGGACACCATCGGCATCGCCTACGATGCGGTGCGCACCATCAACCGCCAGGTTGGCCAGATTTTTTCCGATATCTTCGGTCAGATCGAAGATGTTCAGATCATGGCCAAGAACATGGCCAAGCGAGGCAAGCGCGGCCAATGACAAACGCTGATCCAGCCCACCGCAGCCGTGTCAGGCTGCGATGAAGTACCGTGCCAGCAATCTGCAACGGCTCAGAAATCGCAGTTTTGATGTGCTTATCGTTGGTGGCGGCATCAACGGTGCCGTTGCTGCGGCCGCACTGAGCGCGCGTGGTGCTTCGGTCGCCCTGATCGACCGCGGCGATTTTGCCGGCGGCACCAGTCAGCATTCCTCGAATCTCGCCTGGGGCGGTATCAAGTACATGGAGACCTGGGAATTTCCCCTGGTCCGCGCCTTGTGCATGAGTCGCAACCGGCTGATCCGCAGCTACCCATCGACCGTGCAGGAGATGCGCTTCTACACCAC
>JASBUL010000008.1 GCA_030147945.1 Oceanococcus sp.
CTCCAGACCTGGAAACCGCCCGAGTCGGTCAGAATCGGGCCGTGCCAATGCATGAAATCATGCAGGTCACCATGGGCTGAAATGACCTCGGTGCCAGGGCGCAGCCACAGATGAAAGGTATTGCCCAGAATGATACTGGCGCCGATGCCGCGCAGCTCTTCCGGAGTCATGCCCTTGACCGTGCCGTAGGTGCCCACCGGCATAAAAATCGGTGTCTCGACCACGCCGCGCTCGAAGCTCAATCGCCCACGTCGCGCGCCGGCATCCTGGGCCAGCAGTTCGAAACTCATTGCCGGTGTTGTCATGCTGCGCGCTCCAGCCACATGGCATCGCCATAAGAGAAAAATCGGTAGCGCTGCTCAACCGCATGGCGGTAGGCGCGCATCACTGGTGTGTAGCCGGCGAAGGCACTCACCAGCATCAGCAAGGTCGATTCGGGCAGGTGGAAATTGGTCATCAACGCATCGACCACCCGAAAGCGATAACCCGGCGTAATGAACAGCCGGCTGTCCCCGTCGAAAGGCTGCAACTGACCACTCGCCGCCGCGCTCTCCAGCGCGCGCACCACGGTGGTCCCAATGGCCACAATCCGCCCTCCGGCCGCTTTGGTTTCAGCAACCCGGGCAACCAGTTCCGGGCTGACCCGCAAACGCTCGGCGTGCATGCGATGCTCGCTGAGGTCGTCCGCACGCACCGGCTGAAATGTCCCTGCGCCAACATGCAGGGTCACGTAATCCATCTGCGCGCCGCGCGCGCTGACCGCATCCATTAGGGCCTGATCAAAATGCAGACCGGCGGTCGGCGCCGCCACCGCACCGGCATGACGGGCGTAAACCGTCTGGTAGCGCTCGCTGTCCTGGGCATCGGCGTGGCGCTGGATATAAGGCGGCAATGGCACCTCGCCATGAGCCTGCATCAAGTCGCTCCAGCCCGGCTCCGCATTACGCAGGTGGAACAGCTGCCCGTCGCGCCCCAGCACCTCGATGCTGGCCTGTTCCAGCGCGATGATCGCGCCGGGCTTCGGCGTTTTGCTGGCACGCAGGAACGCCCACACATGATGATCATCAACCACCCGCTCGATCATGATCTCGACCGCGCCGCCGGTCGGCTTGCGCGCATGCAGACGCGCCGGGATCACCCGCGTGTCATTGAAAATGACCAGATCATTCGGACGCAGCAAGCTCGGCAGATCGCGCACCCAGCGGTCGTGCAACTGCTCGCCATCCAGCTGCAGGAGACGCGCGCCCGCACGTTGCTCAGCGGGTTGCTGGGCGATCAATTCAGGCGGCAGGGTGTAGGCGAAATCGCTGCGTTGCACGGGATTATCCGGAGGGCCAGTCTGTGCGGCCGCGATCCGGCAAGCGGATTTCCAATCAGGACGATGGTGCCGGAGGCGAGAATCGAACTCGCACTCTGTTGCCAGAACCGGATTTTGAATCCGGCGCGTCTACCAGTTCCGCCACTCCGGCACGAGTGAGGGCCGCTTGATGCAGGGCCGCGGATTATATCCTCGCCGATCGATGAGCGGAACCGGCCAGTGCACGATTCTTCCAAAGTTTCTTGAATTGTGGTCGCACATGCTTGAATTTACTGGTCTCACGGCGCGGCATACGGTAAATTCGCGTCATATCCAGTACGCGGTGGGGAGCGTAATGACGTTTCGATTTTCTGCGCCGGTTTATCTGGCCGGCATCACAGTCCTTTTTTGCGCCAACGCCAGCTGGGCGCAAGCGCCCGTCGGCGCCGAACGTATCATCGCGGCGGAAACCCGGGCTGCGGCTCTGGAAGCACAGAACCAGCAACTCAAGAACACCATTGAGACGCAGACGGCTGCGCTCAAGCGCCTCGACCAGGAAATCAGTCTGGCCAAGCAGGAGCAGACGCTACAGCGACAGAAAGATGCCCAGGCCACGCGCATCCTGCAGGAGCGCATCAGCGAACTGCAGCAGCAGGCCGAGGAGCAGGCTCGCACCATTCAAGCCCTGCAGCTGGAAGCCAACCGCATGCGGGCTGAAAGCGCTCAGGCCAGCGCAGCGCTCAAGGATGCCGAAGACGCCCTGGTCAACGCCGAGCAGGCGCGCGGCGAAGCACTGCAGGCCGCTGTGGCTCAGCGCGAGGCCGTTGAACAGCAGCTCGGCGGCGAAAACGAGCGGGTCAAGCAGCAGCTGGCCTACGTGCTGGAACGCAACGAAACCCTGCAGCAGGCGCTGAGCGAAGCCACCAGCAGCGGCGAACTGCAGGCCATGCAGCGTGCCAATGAGGAACTGCGCAGCCAGCTTTCGATTCTGCAGGACCGCAACAGCGAACTTCAGCAGGCGCTGGCCGCCCGCAGTGAGCAGGATCAGGCCGAGGCCGGTCGCGTGCAGGCTGAATATGCCGCCCTGCAGCAGGAATACAATGCCGCACTGGACGGCATTCGCAGTTGCGAAGCCCGCTTGCGGGATAGCGCATCAAGCCATCAGGCCAGCGCCGGTGACGCGCGCGTGGCCGAGCTCGAGGGCGCACTCAATCGCGCCAACCGCGAAATACGCAGCCTCAACGAAAGCCATCAGCGCGAGCTGCAAACCGAACGCGCCATGGCGGCCGGCAGCGAAGCCGCGCTGGAGCAGCAATACACCCAGCAGATCGCGCAGCTTCAGCAAGCGCTGAAAACCTGCCAGGCCCAGTAAAGGCAAAATCAGGACGGCGTCATTGACGCCGTCTTCACATGGTAGTGCGGACAATAACGGCCATCTCCCGGGCCAAGGATGTCCATGACCGCACAACGCCAAAACCTGACCGAATCCTGCCAGTTCGCTCCGGTTTTCGCTCTGGTCTACCGCGGCATATCCGCCGACGCCGATGAACCGCGTATTGTCGAACTGCTGTCACGACTGCTGCGCCTGTCGGAAGACGACACCCGTCGCGCCATCAACCACCCGCCACTGAAGCTGGCCGAATACGCGGACCGCGAACGCCTGCGCAAGCATCAGATGGGTCTGGCCCGCCTCGGTTGCATCAGCAGCATCGAGGCATGCTGGTCGTATGCGGACTGGTCGGTCGACGACGCGCTCAAAGAGCTTTACGCCGTCGCCCACGATGACGTCGAGGCCCGCGTGTTCGGACTGATCCGTGTGCGTCCCGCCCCCGGCCACGCCACCCTGAGCCTCAGCGCCGCAGCTTTGCAACACGCCCAGCCTCACGTACTCAATCATGAGGATCTGCTGCTGGAAACCTCGCCGCAGCAGGCGGCCAGTTTGCGTGAAGACATCCAGCGACTGAGCAAGACATTGTCACGTCCGGGCGCCGTTATCCAGACCGCACTGGGTCTGTATCCTCAGGATGCGATCAACCTCAGCGAAATGCTGGACACCCTGCAGCGCCGCCTGGATGAGCGCGCTGCAAACACGCCGAACGAATCTCCGCTTCAACCGCTGCGGCGGCCTTTTTCCGGCCGCCAGTGGCCACTCATGCTGCACGCCGGCAGCCAGGCGCTGGCCGATCTGGCCACTCTGCCGCTGGCGCAGCGCTGCGACATCCTCAATCACTGGCCGGTGCTGTGCGAGGCTCAGACCGAACCGCACACCAGCGACGCCTCAAGCGCCTTGCGCACCTGGCAACGTGGCAGCGACGCACGACAGCGCGGCCTGGATCAGCTCAGACAGCATTGCGAGCATCTCGACCGCCTGCCCACGCTGCCGGCTGTCGCCTTACAGGTCTATCGCCTGACCATGGACCCCAACAGCAGCGTGGAAGCGCTGTCGCAGTTGGTCGAGCAGGATCCCAGCTTGAGCACCCGCATCCTGGCCATGGTCAACTCCAGCTGGTTTGGCCTGCGCGCCCGGGTCGACTCCATCGCCCATGCGCTGGTCGTCATCGGCCGCCAGGAACTGGCCCATCTGGCCCTGATGATCAGCAGCGAAAAGGTCTTTCGCGGCCTCAGCGGCGACGCCGCGCAAGCGCTGTGGCGCCATTCCGCGCGTGTCGCCGATATCGCGCGAGTGCTCGGACAGCGCGTCAATCACGCTGAACCCGCCACCCTGTTTACCGCGGCCCTGCTGCATGACGTGGGCAAGATTGTGTTGCTCAGCTTCGAAGGCTCACGCCTGACGACCCTGCACAATCAGGCCCGTGATCTGGGCCTGCCCCTGTTTGAGCTTGAGCGCGAAACCTGGGAACACGATCACGCCAGCCTGGGCGCTGCCCTGCTGGCTCACTGGGGCCTGCCTGCAGGCCTGTGCGCCAGCGTGGCCGAGCATCACGGCCCGCGCCCGGGCAACGGCCAGATCAGCCGGGATGCAGCCCTGATCGCGCTGGCCGATGATCTGGCACACCGCATTGATGGCAGCGAACCCTGGAGCGACAGCACACGCCTGCGACGCGCCCAGATCGACGCCCTGACACCGCTGCTCGGTCAGCTCACCAACGACACCCTGGCCTTGCTCGCCGAGGATCTGCGCGATGAGTTACGCAGCCCCATCAGCGCGTAACACCACCCGGTAACGCGCCTTGCCGTCGCGCAGATGCGCAATGGCCTGATTGACCTCGCTCATCGGGAATTCCTCGACCCACGGTCGAATCTTGTGGCGCGCGGCAAAGCTGAGCATGTCGGCCACCACCTTGGGCCGCGCCATGGGCGAACCGGACACGGATTTCTGCCCGCCAATCAGACTGAAGGCCGGAACTTTGACCGGCTCCAGCACCGCGCCGACAAAATGCAGCCGTCCGCGCGGCGCCAGGGCTTGCAGATAACCCACCCAGTTGAGCGGCACATTGACCGTGACCAGCACAAAGTCATAACGCCCGGCCTCGCCTTTCAAAGCCTCGGCATCGCGACTGCTGAGCACGCGGTGCGCGCCCAGCTCGCGCGCCTCATCGGCCTTCGATTCGCTGGAGCTAAAGGCCGTGACTTCACAACCCCAGGCACGCAGAAACTGCACGGCAAGATGGCCCAGACCGCCGATGCCGACCACCGCAACACGGTCGGTGGGTTTGACCCCGAACTCAACGATCGGGCTGAACACGGTGGCGCCACCGCAGAACAGCGGCCCGGCCGAAGCGGCATCCAGATCCTGGGGCAACGGTTCTGCCCATAACCAGTGCGCACGCACGCGCTCGGCAAAGCCGCCGGCCCGCCCCACGATGGTCGGCTGATTCTTGCGACACAGATGCTGATCACCGCCGACACAGCTGTGGCAATGATTGCAGCTGGCCACGAACCAGCCGATGCCGACCCGATCACCCGGCTTGAGGCGTTTGACTGCATCACCACAGGCCACCACGCGACCAATGATTTCGTGGCCCGGAACCAGCGGGTACTGGCTATTGCCCCATTCGTTGTCGAGCATGGACAGGTCCGAATGGCACACACCGCAATACTCAACGGCCACCTCCACCCAATCCGCGGCCAGCGGACCCAGCTCGAATTCGTAGGGTTGCAGCGCTTCGCCCGGGGCCTGAGCCGCCCATGCTTTTACCGTGCCGGTCATGTCGGAAATCTCTTCAAGTCAGCGCTCGATCCTCGCCAATCGCGGCGCTTGCATCAAGCCCCCGCGGCCGTACTATGACGCCCACAATCAAAACCGCATGAGAGACGCATGACCCAGCCGTTGTGGACCCCCGACAGCACGCGCATCGAAGACGCCGCACTCAGCGCCTTTTGTACGCGCTATCAAAGCGCACATCCGCAACTGAACACGCGCGACTACGCCGAGGTTCAGCGCTGGTCGGTCGAGCAGGCCGATAGCTTCTGGTCTGCGCTGTGGGATTTCTGCGAGGTGATCGGCGAGCGCGAGGGTCCGGTGCGCGAAGGCCAGGGCATGCCGGGCACACGGTTTTTCCCCCAGGCGCAACTCAACTTTGCCGAAAATCTGCTCGAACGCGGCGATGACGAAGCCATTGCGGTGCGCTTTCTTGGCGAAGATGGCGAACGCGCCAGCCTGACCCGCGGCGAAATCCGGCGCAAGGTCGCCAGCCTCGCAGATCACCTGCGCCGCAGCGGCCTGCAACCTGGCGAACGGGTGGCTGCAATGATGCCGAATCGTCCGGAAACCCTGATCGCCATGCTGGCCACCGCCAGCCTGGGCGCGGTGTGGTCATCCTGTTCGCCGGATTTTGGGCTGGGCGGCGTGCTCGACCGTTTCGGCCAGATCGAACCGGCCGTGCTGCTCACCTGCGCCGGCTATGTCTACGGCGGCAAAAGTTTCGACACCCGCGAAAAGGCCAGCCAGATTCTGGACAAACTGCCCAGCGTGCGCCGCGCCATCATGCTCGGCAACGATGTGCCCCAAGGCTTCGAGCCCTGGTCGGCACTGATGGACCGTCAGGACGAACCCCTCTACTACCGGCGCATGCCGTTCAATGCGCCGCTGTACATCCTCTACTCCAGCGGCACCACCGGCGCGCCCAAATGCATAGTTCACGGGATCGGCGGCACCCTGCTGCAGCATCTCAAGGAACATCGTCTGCAGGCCGACATCCGCCCTGGCGACCGGGTCTTCTACTACTCCACCTGCGGCTGGATGATGTGGAACTGGCTGGTCTCCGCGCTGGCCAGCGAAGCCTGCGTGCTGCTGTTTGACGGCTCACCGTTCGAGCCGTCACCGCAAGCCCTGTTCGACTACATGGACGAAACCGACGCGACCTTCTTCGGCGTGTCGGCAAAGTACATCGATGCGCTCAAGGTGCGCGGCGTGTGCCCACGCGAAAGCCATCGACTCGACCATCTGCGTGCCCTGGCCTCCACCGGCTCGCCGCTGGTCCCGGAGTCTTTCGACTACATCTACCGTGACATCAAGCGCGATATCGCCGTGCAGTCGATCTCCGGCGGCACCGACATCGTCTCCTGCTTCGTGCTGGGCAACCCGTGGAGTCCGGTCTACAGCGGCCAGATTCAGGGGCCAGGCCTGGGTATGGACGTGGATGTGTGCGATGACGAAGGGCGCAGCAGTGCGGTCGGCGTCAAGGGCGACCTGGTCTGCCGCGCGCCCTTCCCGTGCATGCCGATCGGCTTCTGGAACGACCCCGACGGCCAGCGCTACCGCAATGCCTACTTCAACACCTTTCCCGGCATCTGGCATCACGGTGACTTCGCCGAGAAAACCGCGCAGGGCGGACTGATCATTCATGGCCGCTCCGATGCCACGCTCAACCCGGGCGGCGTGCGCATCGGGACTGCCGAGATCTATCGCCAGGTGGAACAGATCCCTGCAGTGATCGAATCCCTGGCGGTAGGCCAGAACTGGCGCGACGACGTGCGCGTGGTGCTGTTCGTGGTTTTGGCCGAGGGGCAAGCGCTGGATGATGCGCTGGAGGCCGACATCCGCGATCGCATACGCCGCGGCGCCAGCCCCCGACATGTCCCCGCGCGGATTGTTGCGGTGGCCGACCTGCCCCGCACACGCTCGGGCAAACTCGCCGAGCTGGCCGTGCGTGCAGTCATCCAGGGCGAAGCGGTGAAAAACCTCAACGCGCTTGCCAACCCCGAAAGTCTCGAGGCCTTCAAGGACATTCCGAGCCTCAAAGGGTAATTGTTCTTACCGATCGCATGAGGGCAATGGATATGCTTGAATAAGGGCACACAACGCTGATGGAACAGCATGAAAAGCCCTTATTACACCCCTGAGCACGACGCTTTCCGCGAGCAGGTTCGCCGTTTCGTGGAAAGCGAGATTACCCCCCATATTCAGAGCTGGGAGGACGCCGGACAAATCCCTCGCGCGCTGTACAAACGGTGCGCCGAACTGGGCCTGCTCGGGATCGGCTACCCTGAAACCTACGGCGGCACACCGGTCGATGACGGTTTCTATCCGATGATCTTCGTCCAGGAGCTGTGCCGCAGCGGCTCGGGCGGCATCGTCGCCGCGCTGGGCAGTCTGGGCATCGGGCTTCCGCCAATCCTGGCGCTGGGATCCGAGGCTCTGAAACAGCAGATCATTCCGGAGGTTCTGGCCGGCGAGCAGATCGCCGCACTGGCCATCACCGAGCCCGGTGGCGGCTCCGATGTGGCCAATCTGAGCTGCCGCGCCGAGCGTGATGGTGATCACTACGTGGTCAGCGGCAGCAAGACCTTCATCACCCAGGGCATGCAGGCCGACTGGTTCACCGTGGCCGTGCGCACCGGCGGCGCGGGCATCGGTGGCATCTCGCTGCTCGCCATCAACGCCGCCTCGGAAGGCTTCTCGCGCACCCCCTTGCGCAAGATGGGCTGGCATTGCTCGGACACGGCGACCCTGTACTTCGATCAGTGCCGGGTCCCGGTCAACCAGTTGATTGGCACGGAGAACCAAGGCTTTCTTGGGATCATGCGCAACTTCAATAACGAACGGCTGGCTCTGGCCGCGCAGGCGTGCGGGCTGGCCGCCGTGTGCATCGAGGAATCGCGCCGCTATGCCGAGGAGCGCACGACCTTTGGCAAGCCCTTGAGCAAGCATCAGGTCATCCGTCACAAACTGGTCGAGATGCAGGGGCGCTACCTCGCCGCCCAGGCCTTGCTGGAGCAGCTGACCTGGCGTGTCGATCACGGCGAAGTGCCGATTGCCGAACTGTGCATGCTGAAAAACTTCGCCACCGCCACGCTGGAGTACATCGCCGGTGAAGCGGTGCAGATTCACGGTGGCGCCGGTTTCATGCATGGCAGCACCGTCGAACGCATCTTCCGTGAGACCAAGGTGCTCTCGATTGGCGGCGGCGCAAGCGAAGTCATGGCCGATCTGGCCGCACGCCAGATGGGCCTTTAGGCCATAAAAAAACCCGCCAGACTGACCCTGGCGGGCTTCGCAACAGCTCGGTCAGAGCGTCGGCTTAGCCGATGCGCTCCCAGGTGTAATCAAAATCTGCGCTGATATTCATCGGGAATGAACCC
>JASBUL010000010.1 GCA_030147945.1 Oceanococcus sp.
CAATGGCCGGCACATCACCGCCGCCCAGCTGGCTGACCAGCGCATCATAACGCCCACCGGCACACACCGTACCCTGAGCACCCAGACGATCGGTGGTCCACTCGAACACGGTGCGGCTGTAGTAGTCCAGCCCGCGCACCAAACGCGGATTCAGCGTATAGCCAATACCCAGCGCATCCAGCCCTTGCTGGACGGCGGCGAAGTGCTCACGTGATTCGACATCAATGTAATCATCGAACACCGGCGCATCGGCAACGATCTCGCGGGTGCGCGCGACCTTGCTGTCAAAGATGCGCAAGGGGTTGGTCTTCAGGCGCCGCTGCGAATCCTCATCCAGCTCCGCTTCAAAGGGCGTTAAATAGTCCACCACCGCCTGACGATACGCGG
This sequence comes from Oceanococcus sp., assembly GCA_030147945.1. Taxonomy (GTDB): domain Bacteria; phylum Pseudomonadota; class Gammaproteobacteria; order Nevskiales; family Oceanococcaceae; genus Oceanococcus. The sequence continues at coordinate 388 of JASBUL010000010.1, forward strand.
CGCGCGACTCGCTGGTACCCAGGGTGTTGAGCTCCAGGGTCACCACATCAGCCAGACCCAGTGCGGCCAGCAAACGTGCCGACAAGGCGATCACCTCGACATCCACATCCGGCCCGGCCATGCCGTAGGCCTCAACGCCGATCTGCTCGAACTGACGGTAGCGACCCGCCTGTGGGCGCTCATGTCGGAACATCGGCCCGGCGTACCAGAAACGCTGCTGCTGGTTGTGCAGCAAGCCGTTGTCGATGCCGGCACGCACGCAGCCTGCAGTACCTTCCGGGCGCAGACTCATGGAGGTCTTTTCGCGGTCGGAGAAGGTGAACATCTCCTTCTCAACGATGTCGGTGGCCTCGCCGACCGAGCGACTGAACAGCTCGGTCGCCTCCATCAGCGGCAGGCGCACCTCACGGTAGCCGTACAGGTCCATGACCTGTTGCGCATGGCTCAGAACGCCACGCCACCAGGCGGTGTCCTCGGGCAGAACATCATTAAAGCCCCGCAGGGCGCGGACACGTTGACTCATGGGTTACCGCAGGGTTTCTTGCCGATCTTCTGACGCACCAGGTCTTCCAGGCCGATCACCAGATCTTCATTCTTGAGTTTGTGTTGAATCTTGCCGTCGACGAACACGCTGTTGGGATTGCCGCCGGTCACGCCGATGTGCGCTTCGCGCGCTTCACCCGGACCGTTGACCACGCAACCAATCACCGCGACATCCATGGACTCGTCGATGTCGTCAAAGCGCGCTTCAAGTTCGTTGACCGTCTTGATCACATCAAAATTCTGCCGTGAGCACGACGGACAGGCGATCAGGTTGATCCCACGAGAACGCAGGTGCAGAGACTTGAGCATGTCCCAGCCGACCTTGATTTCCTGCACCGGATCCGCCGCCAGCGAAACCCGGATGGTGTCGCCGATACCATCAGCCAGCAGCATGCCCAGGCCAATCGACGACTTCACCGCGCCGGCGCGCTCACCACCGGCCTCGGTAATACCCAGATGCAGCGGCTGTTCAATCTGTGCTGCCAGTTTGCGGTAGGCAAACACGGTCATGAAAACTTCCGAAGCTTTGAGGCTGATCTTGAAGTCCTGAAAATCGTGCCGATCAAGAATGTCGATGTGGCGAAATGCGGACTCAACCAGTGCATCGGAATTCGGCTCGCCGTATTTTTCCTGCAGATCCTTTTCCAGCGACCCGGCGTTGACCCCGACACGAATCGGAATACCGTGATGGCGAGCACAGGCGATCACCTCGGCCACCTTGCGCTCGCTGCCGATATTGCCCGGGTTGATGCGCAGACAATCGGCGCCCTGCTCGGCCGCCGCCAGCCCGACCTTGTAGTTGAAATGGATGTCGGCCACCAGCGGGATGGTCACCCGCTTGCGAATCTTGCCGAAAGCTTCGGCC
>JASBUL010000013.1 GCA_030147945.1 Oceanococcus sp.
GAACTCAGACGTTCCTTGGTCTGACCGGCAAACTGCGGTTCCTCAAGTTTGACCGACAGTACATAGCTGACCCCGCTCCAGACATCCTCAGGAGCCAGTCGCACCCCACGTGGCAGCAGGTTGCGGGTTTCCGCAAAATCACGCAGCGCCTCGGTCAGGCCGGTACGCAGTCCGTTGACGTGGGTACCGCCCTGTGCGGTCGGGACCAGATTGACGTAGCTTTCGCTCGGCCCTTCACCCCCGTTGGGCAGCCACACCACCGCCCACGAAGCCTCTTCATGCTCGCCCGCGAACTCGCCGGTCAGCGGCTCAGCAGGCAGAGGCTCAAGACCGTCAAGCGACTCGTTCAGATACGCGGTGAGGCCACCTTCATACAACCAGGTCTCGGTTTCGCCACTGGCCTCATCACGCAGGCTGACTTCCAGCCCCGGGCACAGCACCGCTTTAGCGCGCAGGGCGTGACGCAGCTTGGCCAGGGAAAACTTGGCCGTGTCGAAATAACTTGCATCCGGCCAGAAGCGCACACGTGTGCCGCGACGCTGCTTGCCCACGCTGCCGACCACCTCCAGCTCGCGCACCCGCTCGCCATGGGCGAAGCCGATCAGATACTCCTGGCCACCACGCCAGACGGTCACGTCGAGGCGTTCGGACAGCGCATTGACCACCGACACCCCAACCCCGTGCAAGCCGCCGGAGTAACGGTAGTTGTCCTTGTTGAACTTGCCCCCCGCGTGCAGGCGACAGAGGATCAGTTCGACCCCCGGCACGCCCTCTTCCGGGTGGATATCCACCGGCATGCCTCGGCCGTCATCTTCGACCTCCAGCGATCCGTCGCTGTAGTGAGTGACTTTGATGCGCCGCGCGTGGCCCTGAAGCGCCTCATCGACGCTGTTGTCGATGACCTCCTGGGCCAGGTGATTGGGGCGAGCCGTGTCAGTGAACATGCCCGGCCGGCGCTTAACCGGATCCAGGCCGCTGAGCAGCTCAATCGAGGAGGCGTCGTAGACTTCGCTCATTGATTCCAATGCGTTGAAGAGGGTCGGCCCCGCGGGCCAGCAAGGCGCCGGACTATAGCAGTCATCGTTGCCGCTCCGGAACTGCGAAGCACATCACATGCCTGGTCACGCGACTGTCACATGGTCGGCCGTGTCGGGTTAAACTTGCCGCCCCATTTGGCCCGACCTTCGGTATGCCCGCAGACAACGCAACTCTGGATCAATTTGAGAAGAAACTGGCCGAACTGGAAGAACTGGTTCGCGCGCTGGAATCCGGGGACGCACCGCTGGAGCAGGCGGTCCAGCACTTCGAGCGCGGCATGGCCCTGTCTCAGAGCTGCGAAGCCCTGCTCAAGCAAGCCGAGCTGAAAGTGCAACAGCTCACCCAGTCAGGCCACGGTGATGCCGTCCTGCAAGACATGGACACTGGGGCCGCCGACTCGTGAGCAGCTTTGACCAGTGGGCCCAGGCCTGCAGCAAACAACTCGAAAGCGCCATTTCCCAACGTCTGCCGTCGGGCGAACAGTTTCCGCAGCGACTGCATCAGGCTATGCGCTACGCCGCCCTCAACGGCGGCAAGCATTTTCGCCCGCTGTTGATCTACGCCACCGCGGCAGCGCTGGATCTGCCACGCGACCGTGTCGACAGCCTGGCCGCCGCAATCGAGCTGATCCATGCCTACTCGCTGGTGCACGACGATCTGCCGGCCATGGACGATGACGATCTGCGTCGCGGCAAGCCGACCTGCCACAAGGCCTTTGACGACGCCACCGCCATCCTCGCGGGCGACGCCCTTCAGGCGCTGGCCTTCCGCATTCTGTCAGCCGACGACGCGCTCACCGACGACCCGGCTGTGCGCGTGCGCATCATCCGCCACATCTCCGATGCCATTGGCTCCCACGGCATGGCCGGCGGCCAGGCTATCGATCTGGAATCGGAAGGTAAAAGTCTCAACGCGGCCGAGCTTGAGGCCATGCACATTCACAAGACCGGCGCGCTGATCCGCGCTGCGGTCGTCACCACCGCCTATTGCGCGCCCGACGTGACCCGCGCACAGGAAGAGGCGCTAGATCATTTTGCCAAGTGCGTGGGCCTGGCCTTCCAGATTCATGATGACGTGCTGGACGAGACCGGCGACGCCGAAGAAATGGGCAAAACCGTTGGCGCCGACCGGGCCCGCAACAAGAACACCTACCCAAATCTGTTCGGCCTGAGCGAGTCCCGCAACATGGCGCGCAGTCTGATCGACGATGCCCGCGCCAGCCTGCACAGCCTTGGTGCAAAAGCCGAATACCTGCATCTTCTGGCCGAATTCGTAATCAGCCGTCGCGGCTGATTTGCCGGGTAACGCACTGGCGTTGGATAATGCCCGCACAAACAGGGAAAAACATGCCACCTAGCAAGCCGCAACCCGACAGCACGTATGCCCTTCTGGGCCGTGTCGAGAAACCCGCAGATCTGCGCGAACTGGCTCCTGAGCAGCTGCCCCTGCTCGCCACCGAAGTGCGTCGCAGTCTGATCGAGACCCTCGGGCGCGTGGGTGGCCACTTTGGTGCAAATCTGGGTGCTGTGGAACTCGCCATCACCCTGCACTACGCCTTTGACACCCCCAACGATCGCCTGATCTGGGACGTGGGCCACCAG